>JANQQN010000559.1 GCA_028289325.1 Myxococcota bacterium
GGCGTCGTCGCCGCAACAAAAACGCGGGTAGCCGAAGTCCGACGCGACCACGCGCCAGCCGAACACCGCTCCGTAGAAGGCGGCGGCACGCTCCACGTCGATCGCCATCAGCTCGTACCATCGAAACGCTGAAGTCATGCTCGATGAATACCACCCCACCATCACCGACGAAACGCGCCCCGCCCGCACCAGGGAGCAATCCGCCTTGTCATCGACACCTTGGCCCTCGGCTTGAAGCTGGGCGCGAGGGAGGCGATAAATGGGCATGTTCATCGCGCGCGCTCTGGTCTCGGCGTTGTTCAGCAGCTTCGGCCCGTTCACTTTGGGCATCGCGGCCTTCATCGCCACCGCGGTCTACGCCCCGGGACTGGTCCGGACGATTCAGCAGTGGTCCCAAACGGTCGAGAACATGGTCGACTTCGACGGCCTCCCCGACCAGGCGGCGATCTTGGTCAACCTCATCATCGACGACAACTCGATCACCATCCTCGTCTTCGTCGTCGGCGCCAAGTTCATCGTCGCGCTGATCAACGAGCTGTTGAGCCCTGGACGGGCCCGACATCCCGAACAGCGGTCCGATCAGCCTACTTAGTCGACGAATCTTGCCCCGGAGGCGCCCGCCCTCCTTCGACACGAAGTGCCCGGGGAAGCGAGCAGGTAGTATCCCCGCCGATGCACATCGGCCGACGTTATCAACTGCTGCCAACGCTATACTGGAGTCGAAGCCTCATCGTGGGGCCCGCCCTGTGGGCCACCCTGATCACCGCGCTCTATCAGGTCGCGGGTTGGAAGTGGCTGGCGATTCCGTGGCTTCCGTTGTCCGCGGTCGCCGTCGCCGTCGCCTTCTATCTCGGATTCAAGAACAACTCGTCTTACGACCGAATGTGGGAGGCGAGAAAGATCTGGGGGGCGATCGTGAACGCGTCCCGGTCGTGGACCTTCACGGCCCGCGACATGGTGAGCGCCACGTTCCCCGACCACGGCGAAGCGACGGCCCAGGAGCTGCACGACACCCGCCAGACCCTCGTCCTGCGCCACGTCGCGTGGCTCGATGCCTTGCGACATCAACTGCGCCGACTGCAGACGTGGGAGCACCAGGGGAGCCACTTCGACGCCATTCGCCAGCAACACACCCCGCCCGAATACGACGAAGACATGCGAGAGGTCCTCGGGGGTCATCTGACGTCCGAAGAGCTCGACGAGGTGATGAGCAAAATCAATCCCGCCGCCCACCTGCTCGCCAACCAGTCTCGCCACCTCGCATCGCTGCGGGCGCGGCGGCTGATCGATGGGTTCAGCCACGCGGAGCTGCAGCGACTGTTGGTGGAGCTCATGGCTCAGCAGGGTAAAGCGGAGCGCATCAAGAACTTTCCGTTCCCCCGTCAATACGCGACGGTGAACTTCTTCTTCTCGGTCGCGTTCTGCGCGCTTCTGCCTTGCGGGCTGCTGCGAGCGTTCGAAGCCGCTTCGATGTTCGTATGGGCCACCATTCCGTTTTCCGTGCTCGTCAGCTGGGTGTTCCTGACCATGGACCGTATCGGTGACTGGAGTGAGAACCCCTTCGAGGGGCTCGCCAACGACGTGCCGATCTCGTCGATGGCGCGAGGTATCGAGCGCGATATTCGTCAGATGGTGGGGCAGGAGGACCTGCCCCCGGCCCGAGGGCCGAAGGGCGAGATCCTGTTCTGATCCGGCCGGCGTGACGTGAAGCTCAGCGGCCCGAAACCACGCGGAGGTCGCGCTTGGTCTGCGGCGGCGTCAGGTCGGCCGAAGACTCGCCGCGAAGATAGACGCGGCGACCGTTCTTCATCTTGTAGCGGCCGCCGCGGGGCCCGACGAGAACCTCCCCATCGTCTTCGTCTTCGTCGTCGGTTCCCGACGCTTCCGCCTCGCTCGGCGCTTCCGTCTCCGCCATCTGCGTATCCATCGGCGCCATCGGCATCGTGCGATCCGCGGACGTCGGCGATTCCAGATCGAGGGTCCGGTCGTCTTCCCTCTCGGCCGCCTCGAGTTCGGTGGTCGCCGACCCCGTGCGCACGAACAGCGGCCCGAGGAGCAGCGCCCATCCGGCCCCCAAGCCGACCCCCAGGAGCTCGATGAGCACCGCGGTCACCGCTTCGATGCCCGCTGGGCCGCCGACCGCAATCACCCAGGTCAGCACCCCGCTCGAAGGTTCGACCGGGATGTCGGGCAAGGCCATCGCGCGGGCCCGAGACAGCGCCGCCCGGGCATCCCGCTTACGGTTCAGATAGGGCGCTTTCGCGTTCAGATCGGGATCCGCCGCCGCCTCGGCGATGGCGGCGTCGCGATTGGCTTTCGCCGTCTCGTACGCGGTCAGTTCGGCCTGGTAGACCGCTTTCGCTCGGCTGAGGCGATCGCCGACGACCTTGGCTCGGGTCAGGGCCACGCAGGCCGTCAGACCGATGATCGCGTACGCGATCGCTCGCGCGCCTTGCCCGCCCCGTGCGCCGACCAAGGCCGCGGCGCCCAGCAGGATGGTGGTCAAGCCGAATGCGATCCCCTGCGCGCCGTGCATGCCCACAATCTCGAACAGCTGATTGAGCTGAGGCGTCAGGGACGCGTGGGCGGCGAATACCAGGGCCGTGGAACCAGCGACAAGGAGGCCGCCGAGGGCGATATCCTTGCCTCTCACGTCCCTGGCCCTTCGAAAGGTCCGATCCGGATCACCGAAACCGACTCGTCGGCCTTCTTCATCATTTCATTCTTTTCCTTCATCATATCGACAACCTGAATTGCACAGAACGGCGGATCCGTCAACGGCCATGCGGTGCCCGCCGCCGACCCGCGCAATTCGAATTGTCTATCGGCAGTGCGTCATGAGTGAGGCCCCGGGGGCGCCGACTTGTGTCCGGCTGACACAACGACGGTCGAGGCACCCGATTCGTTCGCCGCCCGCGTTGACGACCACCGATGGCCTAGCGAACGACGGATCCGTTGAAGCGAGAGAACCAGGATCCGTCTTCGGGTCTCATCGCCCTCGCCGCTTTGTTCACGGCCATGCTCTATGTGGTGGTCGTCGACAAGTACGACGTGTGGTGGCACCTCGCGACCGGCCGCTGGGTCATCGAAAACGGCGCCGTCCCCCATACGGACCCGTTTTCGTACACCGCGGCGGGACGGCCGTGGCACCACGTCTGTTGGCTCGGGGGCGTGATCCTCTACGGTTGGCATTCGGTGTTCGGCGACCCGGGGCTCACGGTTCTCAACGCGATCCTCGCCTTCGGATTCATCGTGTTCAGCGGCCTCACCGTGCGGTCGCTCGGCGCCCGCCACCCCGCGACGGCGCTCGCGGTCGCGGTGCTGGTCGGCTTTTTGGTGCAATCAAGATTGTCTATTCTCCGGCCGATGGTCATCGGCGCCGTGCTGTTGACGGCGTGCCTGTGGATCATCGCCCGATGGTGGTCCCGAGGGGATCGCTCCATCTACCTCGTCGTCCCCATCGTCGCGGTGTGGGTCCCTATTCACGGCGCTTCGATCCTGTCCCTCGGGATCGTGGGCTGGACGGCCGTCGCCGCCTTGCTCACCGCAAAGCCGGCCCCCGCCGTGATGCGGGCGTCGCTCGCGACCGCGCTGTGCGGGGCGTTGATGGTCGCAACCGGCGAGGGTCGAGACATCCTGCGGGTCGTCTTCTTCGGGCTCGACGGCAACGCGCTCGCGGTGCAGCTCACCGAGGAGTGGAAGCGATTCGACCCGTCGGAGCGGTTCGTATGGAGCCATTACGCGCTGTGGCTCCTGGGCGTCATCACCGCGCTCAAGAAGCCACGAACCCGCGCGCTGGCCCTCGGCTGGGCGTTCATCGGCCTCCGAACCGCGGACCTCGACCGAGACCAGGCGTCGCTCGCCCGATGGTACGACCGCATCGCGGCGAGCCCCGACGACTTGATGGCCCTGCGGGCGGAGATCGAACGCGCGGTCTCGGCCAACCCTGATGGCCGAGCGGTGCCTACGGTGGTGCGTGCCGTCGAAGCGAAGCTCGGCGTGTCGCTCGGCCGACCGCCGCCCTTCCCTCCCCATCAGAAAAGGTAATGAGCGAGATTCAGGCGCAGCGCCTGTAGATGGTAAAGCGCGAGCAGATAGTAGGCCATGAACCCAATGAAGATGCCGATCACTGCGCTCGGCCGTCGCCTCAGCCGCCATAGAAGGACGCAGCCGAGGCCGACCAACACCGTCTTGACCAAGGTGAACAGGACCGGCTGGGTGTGGGCGAGGTCGGCCAACAGCGGGTTCGCTTCTTCCGCGAGGCCGGAGGTAATCCAGCCGATGGTCATCGCAGCATCGAAGACGTTGAGCACCACCACCGCCATCACGATGCCTCGCAGCCATTCGAAGTGACGCTGCGACCCGATCCACGCGGGGGGGGCTTCACGGTTATGGAGGGCGGAATTCATCGCCGAAATAGAGACTGAGCCGCGGTTACCACCGCCTAAAGGCGGTGGGTTCAGGCTTGTCGACTGAAAGTCGACTGGCGAGCCGTATCATACACCTCATCAGTCCGTGACC
>JANQQN010000007.1 GCA_028289325.1 Myxococcota bacterium
GCGTCAGCATTCCTGCCCGGAGTGTTAGGCATCGGCAGGCCGCGATTCACACCATCTGGCGGCCCGGGAGCCCGGTGGAGCCGAGGGATGAGCTCGCCCAGTTCTATGGGTTTCGTACGAAGGACGGCACCCGGTGGGATTGCATCGCGGCCAGTGATCGCGAAGCAGAGTACGAGCTCGCGGCGCCGAAGGCCGACGACGCATGATTGATACGGGCGGCGACCCAAAGGGGTTGGCTCGGACACGGCCACCGCTCGCAACGAATGTTGCGGCCATGTTTTCTCGGACAGGGCGCGATACGTGTCGGCGAATCTAGTCACCGGTCTCATGGATTCCTTACAGAGCTTCGTTCTGCTCGAAACCCCCGAGTCAGGCGCCGAGACGGCCTTCATAGGTAGGTCCTTGAGGCAGCCTGATCCGGTGGATCGGGGAAGTCTGGGGTGCGCGTGCGAGGAAGGGTTGGGGGTGAACGTTGAGGGTTGAGGGGGCTCCAACTCCTACCTCCTACCTTCTACGCTCGCCCCGAAACACGCACCCGCACGCGCACGCCAAGCGAGTCCCGCCAATGACCGCAGGCCGGTCTGCATCCGTCCGGCCTGCGCACTTTAACGCGCACCTGCCGTGCCAGCGGCGGCGATGCGTGTCGGTGATTCGGGAGGCCTGAGAGCCGCCGCTGTCACGGCAGCTGCGCGATAGGGGCCGCGAGGGCCGGACGGACACAGACCGGCCCATGGAGGTTTCATGCAGACTCACCCGTTCCAGTTCGCCCAGCGCCGATTCATAGTTGGGTGACTCCATTTGATGACCATCTTTGCGGGCTCATGCTTCGTGGGCGACGCGCGACGGGTCGGCGTTCGCTCGGATGGGAGGTGCAAACCGTGCAAAAAGGAACGGATCAGGACGCGTCTCGCATCCCGGTGACCTCGTCGGTCGGCTCCAGATCCGTGAGCGAAGGGTGGCGGGCGCCCAGCGCTTCGCGGGCTCTGATGTTCTCGCGGGCCACGAACGCGAACGCGACTCGAACCAACCGGACGTGGTCTTCCATGAGATCGAATAGATCTTCCTTTTGCACCTTGAGGACGACCGTTTCCTGCTCCGACGTCATCCGGTACATCGTCGTCGAGGACATCATCGCCGCGTGGGCGCCGACGAGATCTCCGGGGCCAAACCAGCCGTAGATCCGGGGCTCTTCGAGGTCGGCGCGGATCCGGCCCACGGCGACGAACCGCAGCGCGGTACACGGCTCCCCGACCTCGAACAGAATCTGACCTGGCGACCACCGTTCCTCTTCGGCCTGCGCGGCCAGGGTGACCAGGGGCTGCACGGGGGCGTCGGTCAAGAACGGCGCGTTGAACAGCACGAGGAGGCGTTCGACGAGGTTGAGAGGGCGCTGGCGAACGACGTCGGGGGAGACCACGGGCGTGGTTCCCGGCGGCTTGAAGACACCGTCCGGAGCCAGCGAGCGGGACTGCTGGTGGATGTTGTGGTTCGCCATCTCCATCGCGCTCTTTGCGAAGTCGAAGTTGTCTTCGAAGAGCTCGAGATAGTCCTCGTATCGGATGGACAGAAGGTGGCTCGGTGCTCGCGCGATCGCCCGTCGCGCTCGCGGCCGGTCGAGGGTCGCGTCGCTGATTCCGATCACCGACTGTTCATTGAATACCCACGGCGCAGTGTCTTCGCCTTGGTCGAGATGGATCTCGCCGTCGACGACGAAGTACACGTCGGTGGGCATGTCACCGATTTCGAAGATGACCTCGCCGGGTTCGAAGTCGTGGTCGTTCATGAGCGCTACCAACGCTTGCGCCACCCGCTGCGGCGGTCGAACCGCGAAGAACGACCGCAGGAAGATCTCGCGACTGATCTTGGTCTCGTCGTGGCTACGCAACGCTGGGAACCTCCTCTGCGTTGGTCAGATGCGCGACGATCTTCTGAAGGTCGCCCAGGGTCGGGCGCTCCTCGCTCACGGATAACACGTCGCTGGTCAGCCCCGACGCCTTCAGCATCAGCGCGTGGTAGGCGGCGATCGACGCGACCGCGTCGTCGGGGTCTCGCAACAGGCGTGACAGTGATTCGTGATAGCCGTGAGGGGGGTCGGGCAAGACGACGGTCGCCCGGGCGATACGCTCTTCATCAGGCAGGTCGTCCACGACGATCCTAAGCAGGGTTCGGACCTCGGACACCGTCGCATCGAGGGTCAGCGCGTCGAGGTATTCGAGCGCCTGCGCGCGAAGCTTCTTGTCCGTCGACTTTACCGCGAAAGCGACGCTGCGAAGGTCTTCGCTTCGATGGACCAGGTTGAGATATCGAAACGAACGGTCGAGGGCTTGGGCGAGCTTGTCTTTCAGAAGGCCAGCGAGCAGCTGGCCACTGATGGCCGAAGTGCCGGTCTCGTTGGCCAGCGCGCCGCGTACGGGTACGTACATCGACAGCAATCGAAGGTACTCCACCAGCGTACGGTGCAGGTAGCCCTCGATGACCTTTCGGTCGAAGGTGACCGTCGTCTCCATGGCCATCCGGCCGAGCCCCCGGAGTATCTTAAAACGAACAAGCCCACTCCGCTCCACCGCGAGGCGATCGACCAGGATGTCGGCGGCCCGCTGCATGTCGAACCGGGCGATGGTACGGGGCACGTGACGGCGCACGCTCTTCGGGGTGGAAGGGGTCCGCAGGGCGCGTTCCAAGGCATCGAGCGCGGGCTCCCCGAGGGCCACGATCGCCTGTCGGACCGTCTGTCGGCCGGTCCGGAAGCGCAGCCGACGGATCATCACCGGAATCAGTCGACCGTCTTGGACGGTGTTCATCGCCTCCGCCAGGGCCCGAAGCACATCGGGCTCGTGATCCTCGGCCTCGCACAGCTCGAGGATCACCGGCGTCCATCGGACGTCGCCTGCGGTAGCGATCGCGTTGAGCAGGCTGGCGTGGGCAAGCCGGCCTGCGGCGCGGCTCATGTCCAGGATCTGCCGGACTGCGCCGTGGAGCTCGGGGGGACCGTCTTGTGAGCGCGCGAGCCAAAACGCGGCCTGAGCGCGGACGGTAGGGTCGATATCCAGTAGTCTTCGCTCGACCGGGCGCAGGTCGCCGTTCCTGGCCAGCGCCTTCAGCGCGGCGACCCGAACCGGGGGCCGCTCGTGTTCCAGCAGGCGCTCGGCGAGCGGGATCCAGTCCCGTCGGTTCGGCTTGGCGATCACGTCGAGGGCCCGAATCAGAACGTCTGCGGACTCGTGGTACAAGATCAGAGCAGGAATGACCTGCCGTTGCTGGTTGGCTTCCAACAGATCGATGGCTGCGATCGCGCGGTCGGGATCGCGACTCGACAGGGCCTCGACGACCACCGCCACCGACTCGATGTTGAGGTTGAGCGTTCCCTGCATCGCATCGGTGGTGTCTCGGTTGAGGGCGCGACGGAACAGATCGAGGTACGGCCGCCGCAGTCGGAAGGCCAGCAGCAGCCACGTCATCGACGTCGCGACCACGATCCCCGCCAGGATCATCGGCCGGTCGAGTTTGAAGCTGGCGAGACACAGCAGTCCGCCGGCGGTCACCGCCTGGGCGCCGCGGACGACCACGGTGTCTACGAAGGTCTTGCTCTGCGCCCGCGCATCGTCGGGCAGAGGCATCCACAGCAACTCGCTGGAGATCCGATGTAGACTGTGGCGTAACGCACCGTCGGCGCCTTTGATGAGCATGACGGTGGCGAACGAGCCGCCGACGATCAGCAGGCCCGTTCCCCCGGTGAACAAAAGGGCGGGCAAGACACAGAAAGCCGCGAGGACTCCCGTCCGGCGAACGAGGGCGCCCGCGACCACCAGCTGCGTCACCAGGGCGACGACGTTCAGGATCGAGTAGTAACCCGCAAAGAAAGGACCGAGCTCGTCGGCGGGCACCGAGCGGGCGGCGACCGACTTGAACAGGTAGTCGGTGGTCAGCACGGCCGCCGTCGAGATCCCGATCAGCACCGCGAGGTGGCGCAGGTACGGATGGTTTCGAAACGCTTCGATGCCCCCGAACAGGCGGGTCCAGTCGAACCGTGCGGTGCCTCGCTTGCCCGAC
>JANQQN010000019.1 GCA_028289325.1 Myxococcota bacterium
GGCGTCGGCTGCGGTGGGGGCGGGGGCGTGGGTTCCGCCGAATCGATCGGCGACGAATCCGGGGAAGATCGAGGCTCGACCACCAAACCCGGCTCCAGCTGGGACAGATGATCGTAGGCCGCTTCGGACCGCGTCCGATCTTCCGTCGCGGCCTCCCCCAACACCATCGCCACCGCGCTCGACAGTCTTTGCGTGCTGTACGCGGGCTCGCTGCGGTACAGCAGGCGCGCCAGCTCGTCGCGGAACACCGCCGCCGACGGCGGCCGCTCGTCAGGGTCGATGGACAGGGCCGAATCCACGATCCGCTGCAGCTCGATAGCGACCTGGGGGGCGGATCGACTGAGCAGGTTGACTTGTCCGAGCTGCGCGGACCGGATCTGATCTTGCGACGTTCGCCCCGGCCACGCCGACTGCCCCGTCAGCAGCTGAAGCAGGATCGCGCCCACCGAGAATACGTCGCTGCGGTGGTCGATGGCGCCGCCGTTGATCAGCTCAGGAGCCCAGTAGAGCGGAAAAATGTCCGGCGGCGGCGGTCCGCTCGGGGCTGACGAATCGACTGCATACCCGAAACCATCGACCTGAATCGTACCGTCGAAGCCGATCCAGACCGTCTCGGGCCGAAGGTCTCGGTGGACCAGGCCCACCAGTTGCCCGTTGGGATCGGTGTGTTGGTGGGCGTGGCCGACGCCCGCGAGCAAACCGACGCCGATGGCCAGGATCGCGTGAATATCGAGACCGACCTGCAGCCCTTGGCTTTGGGCTCGCAAGGTCGCGAGGGTGCGGCCGGGAAGCGCCGCACAAACGACCATCGGAACGTCAGCGGCGTAGGTGAGCTCCAGGATCGGCGCGACGTGACCGCTGCTGAGCTGGACCGCCCGGCGCGCGTGCTGGACGAGCGCGCGGGCGCCATCCTCCGCTTTCGCCGGGCGCCGGATATGCACCCGGCGAACGAGGTCCGCGGAGATGGGCAGATAGGCGTCGTAGACCTCGACGAGGTGCGTGCGCTCGATGCACGAAAAGACGGTGTAGCGACCCCAGGTCTGCATGCTCGGGGCCGGATACTATCACGATGCGCTTCGGTGCTTGAGCCGCTGCAGCTCGTCGAGTTGGTCCTTGGCCTGGGCGAGGATCTCTGTGACGTCTTCGAACGGTTGCAAGTGAACCAGCAGACGCCCGTCGGGGGTCATTTTGCGGCGTCGGGGATCCGTCTGCACGTAACGGACGAGCTGTTCGGGGGTGATGCCCGTCGACTGATCGTCGAAGCGAACGACGATGCGGGGCGGCATGGTCTTGGTTTGGCCCCCGTAGTCCAAGCCTACCGCGCCCAGCCGCCATAGTCGCTGTTTGACCAACATGAGCTGGGCAAGGTTCTCCACCTCAGCTGGGGGATTGCCGTACAGGTCGGTGATCTGCTGCAGGACGTCGTACGCGACGTCATCGGTGTCCGCCGCATTGAAGCGCTGATAGAACTGCAGCCGAGCGCTGGGCTCCTTGACGTAACGGTCGGGAATCAGCGCGGTGAGAGGGAGCTGGATCTCCGGCTCGCGCATATTTTTCCGCTCCGAGCCCTTGAGCTCCGCGATCGCCTCCTGCAGGAGCGCTTGGTACATATCGAACCCAACCTGAGCGATCGTGCCGGATTGCGCCTTTCCGAGGATGTTGCCGGCGCCCCGGATTTCCAGGTCTTTCGACGCGACCTGGAAGCCGGCCCCCAGCTCGGTGAATCGCTGCAGGACGTTGATCCGAGCCCGGGCCTTCTTTGAGAGGTTTCCGGCGGGGATGAGAAAATGCGCGAAGCCGCGGGTCTTCGACCGGCCGACCCGACCCCGAAGCTGGTACAGCTGGGCGAGTCCCATTCGGTCGGCGCGATTGATGATGATGGTGTTGGCGTTGGGGATGTCGATGCCGGATTCGATGATCGTGGTCGCAAGCAGCACGTTGAACTTTTTGCTCATGAAGTCGACCATGACCTGCTCGAGCCGGTCTTCCTCCATCTGGCCGTGACCGATGCCGACCCGGGCTTCGGGGACCAGCCGCTCCAGGAGCTTCGCAAACGCGGAGATCGACGAGACGCGATTGTGGACGACAAAGCACTGCCCGCCACGCCTCACCTCCCGCAAGATGGCCTCGCGGATCACTTCCTCTGAGAAGCGATGAACCTCCGTTTTGACCGCGAGGCGGTCGACGGGGGCGGTGGCGATCATCGACATGTCTCGGACCCCCATGAACCCCATGTGAAGCGTCCGAGGGATGGGGGTGGCGGACAGCGCGAGGACGTGGACCGTCGCCCGATACTTCTTCAGCGCTTCTTTGTGACGGACGCCGAAACGATGCTCTTCATCGATGATCAGCAGGCCGAGCCGGTTCAGGGTGACGTCCTTGGACAGAAGGCGATGGGTGCCGATCAGGATGTCGATCGCGTTGTCCTTCGCGTCTTTGAGTGCCTGCTTGATCTGATCTTTGGTTTGAAACCGAGAGACGAGGGCGATCTTCACCGGATAGTTCGTGAAGCGCTCCGAGAAGGTTTGATAGTGCTGAGCCGCGAGGACGGTGGTGGGCACGAGAACCGCAACCTGTTTGCCCCCCATGACCGCGAGCATCGCCCCCCGCATCGCGACCTCGGTTTTGCCGTAGCCCACGTCGCCGCAGATCAGCCGGTCCATGGGGGTGTGTCGCTGCATGTCGGCGATGACGTCTTCGATCGCGGTTTGCTGGTCAGGGGTCGGGTCGAACGGGAACTCGGCTTCGAACTGTCGGAACGCTTCGTCGGGCGCGGGCAGCGCCTGACCTTCGACCGTCTGTCGGACCGCGTACAGCCGCACCAATTCCGCGGCCATCTTGAGCAAGGTGTCTTTGACCTTGCGCTTGGTATTGGCCCACGCGGTTCCGCCCAGCTTGTCGAGCACCGGCTGTCGGCCTTCGCCCGTCGACGCGTACTTCGAGATGAGCCGAAGCCGGTGGACGGGAAGGTATAGCTTGTCTTTTCCCTTGTACTCGATACTCAGGTAGTCGCTTTCGACTCCGTTGATCGCGAGCTTGGTCAGCCCGTGGTACTGGCCGACCCCGAAGTCGACGTGGACCACGAAGTCGCCCTGACTTAGGTCTTTGAGGTCGGTGACGAACTCGCTGGCGGCGGCCGTTCTCCGCTTGCGGCGCTTCATCCGCTGGCCGAAGATCTCTTCTTCGGACAGCAGGGCGAGGCTCGCATCGGGGAGGACAAAACCGCCCGAGACCTCTCCGAGGACCAGCCACGCGTGAACGGATCGGTCGCGAAGGGTGGTCAGGTTCTTCTTTTGGGCCTCGGTCGGGGACCGAGAATCCAAGAACCGGGGCACCGCGAACGGCTGCTGAAGGAGGCGAACCTCCAGCTTCTTCGGGGTCAACAGCTCCTTGAGGCGCTCGGCTTGCCCGCGGGTGTGACACGCGATGAACGTGGTGAGTTTATCGCCTCGCCACTGCCGCAGGCGCTGGACGAGGGGGGCCATGACGTCGCCGGGCATCTCGGTGTTTCGCGACGCCTTGAGGATCTCGGAGCGTAGGTCGTCGGTGCCCTGAAACCGGAGGTTCAGCGCGGGCTGGTCGCCGATCACCACTTCGGGCATCGCGACCCGACGGCGGGGCTTCACGAACGGCCGCCAGCCGTCGTCGAGGTCGATGAGATGCGCGTCGGGGACCAGGGCGATGTCGTGGTGGGCCTTGGCTCGCTCGTAGCCGAGGCTCGCTTCGTCCTCCAGTTTCTCGGCGAGCTCGGCCAGGGGCTCCTCTTCGGAGTGTAGATAGATCGCGTCCTTCGGCAGATAGGCGTCGACGCCCACGAGTCCGCCGTCGTGGAAGGCGGGCATCAATCCCTCGATGCCAAAGAAGAAGATGTGGTTCTCGATGTCGTCGACGACCGCGTTCAGCTTGCGGGACGGGATCGGGTACTGCTCAAAGACCTGCTCGATCGCCGCCCGGGCGCCAGCGACAGCGGACTTGTCGAAGGTGATCTCCCGCGCCGGCAGGAGCACTGCGTCTTCGACCTTGGCCCCGCTGCGTTGCGTCTCGGGGTCGAACAAGCGAATGGACTCGACCTCGTCGCCGAACAGGTCCAGACGAACGGGCATCGAACGCTGCGGCGAGTACACGTCGATGATCCCGCCCCGAACGCTGAACGTCCCCGGGTCTTCGACCGTGGTCACTGGGTTGTAGCCGCAGTCTGTCAAAACCCGGACCAGCTGGTCGCGGTCGATGTCCGAGCCGGCGACAACATAGTCGCCGGCGCGATCGAAGTACGCAGGAGGCACGAAGCGACGGATGAGGGCGTGGGGCGTGATCACCAGGGCCCGGACCATCTCCGGCTCCTTGGCCAGGTGGTACAGCGTTCCCAGCCGCTCCATGACCGCTCGCACGTCGGGGGAGTATTCCTCGTAGGGGTTCTTATCGTCGGCGCCGAGGAAGTAGAGGCCGTGGTCCACGGCTCGCTCGTCGTTGGTTCCGAACATGAACGCGAGGTCGCGATACAGCGCCTCGGCGTCCGCCTGGTCCCGGCCAAGAAGGACGACTTGCTCGCCGCGGACCACCAGCTCGGCGGCGATCTGCGCGCGCAGGGCCCCGAAGACGTGCGGGGCGAGCACGTTCGACGTCGACTTGAGTCGGTCGAGGAGTCGCTGCGCCGGGGTCATGCTCGGCGCGCGTTGTCCGGGAAAAGGGTCAGGATGTCAAACGGTCCACGTATCGCCTTGCTCGAGCAGGGCTTGCACGGGGCTGGGAGGCTTGTTTTGGCGTGCTTCCGCCAGCTGCGTCTTCATCATCTCCTCGTAGGTCGGGGTCTCGACCGCGCGCACCACCCCCATCGGGGTCGGGTACTCCGGAGGCTCCAAGGTCGCGAGGACGTGGGCCAGCATGGGGTTGGTTTCGTCGTGAACCATCAGCTGGCTCGGTTCGACGTCGGCGACGTCGACGACCCTGGGCCGGAAGGTCTGGGTGTCCATGACCAGTCCTTTTTTGCCGTCTTTGCCCCACACCAATGGCTTGCCGTGCTCGAGGGTAATGACGTTCTCGATGCGGGTTCGCTTGTCACCGAGGAAGTTGAACGCACCGTCGTTGAAGATCACGCAGTTTTGGTACACCTCGAGGAACGCGCTGCCCCGGTGTCGGGCCATCCTCCGCAACATTGCTTGCAAGTGCTTCGCGTCACCGTCGACCGACCGAGCCACGAAGCTCGCCCGCGCGCCGAGGGCGACCGCGGTAGGGCTAAACGGGTTGTCGATCGAGCCCATCGGGGTGCTCTTGGTCTTCGTGCCGGGCTCCGACGTCGGGCTGTACTGGCCCTTGGTCAATCCGTAGATCCGGTTGTTGAACAGGATGATCTTGAGCCCGACGTTTCGCCGCAGGGCGTGCATCAGGTGGTTGCCGCCGATGCTGAGTCCGTCGCCGTCACCGGTGATGACCCACACCGTAAGGTCCGGATTGAACGTCTTGATGCCCGTCGCGACCGCCGGCGCGCGCCCGTGGATGGAGTGCATGCCGTAGGTGTTCATGTAGTACGGGAAGCGGCTGGAGCAGCCGATGCCGCTCACGAAGACGTACTTCTCTTTGGGGATCCCCAGCTCGGGCAGCACCCGCTGCACCTGAGCCAGGATCGAGTAGTCGCCGCAGCCCGGGCACCACCGGATGTCCTGATCGCTCTGCAGGTCTTTCTTCTGCAGCTGCGTGGGGTCGGTCGACGGGAGGGTCGGATATGTTTCGGGAGGCATGATCACTTCTCCTCGAGATGCTCGACGATGGTCTCGAACAACTCTTGCTCGCCGAACGGGCGGCCTTGAACCTTATTGTAACCTACGACTCTCTGCCCTCCGACTCGGGCCCGCAGAAGCAGCGCGAGCTGACCGAAGTTGAGTTCGGGCACCAGCACCTTGTCGTACCGAGCGAGCACGTCATCGAGGTCACGGGGGAAGGGATTGATGTGGCGAAGATGGATGTGGGCCACGGCGTGGCCCGCGGAGCGCGCCATCTCCACCCCGGCTCGGATGGCCCCGTAGGTTCCACCCCAGCCGACCACGACCAAGCCACGGTCCGACCCGTAGACGTCGGTGGGCGGGATTCGCTCGGCGATCTTCGCGATCTTGTCGGCCCGGACTCGACACATGTGTTCGTGGTTGAGCGGGTCGTACGATACGTTGCCGGTGCCGTCTTCCTTCTCGAGGCCTCCGATTCGGTGCTCGAGGCCGGGGGTGCCGGGGATGGCCCATGGGCGGGCGAGGTTGCCGTCGCGAAGGTACGGTTGATAGCCCTCCACCTCGGTTCGGAACTTCACGTTGATGCGCGGAATGTCCGAAACCTGAGGGATCTTCCAAGGCGCCGCGCCGTTGGCGAGGTAGCCGTCCGACAGCAGGAGCACGGGGGTCATCGATTCGACGGCGATCCGGACCGCCTCGATGGCCGCGTGAAAACAATCGCCGGGGCTATCAGGGGCGATGATGGGCAGGGGTGACTCGCCGTTGCGACCGAACAGCGCCTGCAGCAAGTCGGATTGCTCGGTCTTCGTGGGCAGACCCGTGGACGGCCCCCCGCGCTGAACGTTGACCACGACCAGCGGCAGCTCGAGCATCACCGCGAGGTTCATCGCCTCCGACTTGAGCGCGAGTCCCGGGCCGCTGGTGGTGGTCAGCCCGATCGCACCGGCGTAAGCGGCGCCGATGGCCGAGCAGACGGCCGCGATCTCGTCTTCGGCCTGAAAGGTCTGAACCCCCAGGTTCTTGTGCCGCGACAGGAAGTGAAGAATGTCGGTGGCGGGGGTGATCGGATAGGACCCGAGAAACAGGCCTAGCCCGCTCAGCTCCGACGCGGCCAGGAACCCGAGCCCGAGCGCTTCGTTGCCGGTGATGTTGCGGTAGTGTCCGGGCTCGAGCTCGGCCTTCGCGACCACGTAGTTGTGTTGAAAAGCCTCGGCCGTTTCGCCGTAGTAGTAGCCGGCGCGAAGGGCCTTGATGTTGGCCTGGGCGACCTTCGGATCCTTCTTTTCGAACTTGGCGTTGATCCACTGCTCGGTGTGTTCGATAGGTCGGTTGAACATCCAGTAGATGATCCCCAACGCGAAGAAGTTCTTCGTCCGCGAGGCGTCTTTCTTGGGAAGTCCGAGCTCCTGGACCGCGCCTTCGGCCATCCCCGAGATGTCGACGGGGAACACGCGGTACGCGTCGAGGCTGTCGTCTTCGAGCGGGTTCGACTCGTACTTGGCGAGGGTCAAGTTTCGGCTCGAAAACGCCTCGGTGTTGAGGATGAGGATTCCGCCCCGCTTGAGGTCGGCGAGGTTCGTCTTCAACGCGGCAGGGTTCATCGCCACCAGCACGTCGGCGGCGTCGCCGGGGGTGAACACTTCCTTACCCGAGAAGTTGATCTGAAAGCCCGACACCCCGAACAGAGAGCCGGCAGGGGCACGGATCTCGGCAGGATAGTCGGGGAAGGTGGCGAGGTCGTTGCCCGCCAAGGCGGTGGTGGCCGTGAATTGGCCGCCGGTGAGCTGCATGCCGTCGCCCGAGTCGCCGGCGAATCGAATCGCCACGGACTCCAGGTTTTCGGTCGTGGTCGCTTTGGCCATGATCTGACCCTTAGGGGTAGGTCAACGTGACACTGAAGTCAGCCGTCAGTAGGGTCTGGTTTCCAGAATTTTCTTGCGTGTAGAGGGTAAGCGAGATATGCGCCGCTCGTTTCTGAACCCGCTTCAATGGCGCCCGCGGGCGCCTCTCACGGGTCGTGAGACCTCGGTCACGCCGCCATGGACCCGAGCGACGGCGATGAACGTTCTGGCGGCTTCCGGAGCCCGCGGCCGCGCTGATGCCCGATGCGCGTGAGGCGCGTGGCGCTCGGTTTACGGTGATCGGCTCGCCTCAGAAGGGGCGGCTCGGACCGCCTTTTCGGTTCGTGCCCGTACCGTCGAAGTAGTAGCTGACCTTGGTTCGGGGGCTGAGGTAGCTCACGACGTCCGGCGGGAGGTCGGCCGGCCGCAGCTCCTTGACGATCGAAAGGTCCGGTTCGTTGAACAGGTCGACCACCAGTGCCTCGGACTTCGGCACGTCGGCGTCGTACAGCAGGACGCTGGGGTTGAGCAGGTCCCGTTTATCGACCCCGATGATGATGCCCACCATCTCGTTCGACAGCTCCACCACCGACCCCGGGGGGTACACGCCCAGGCTTCTGATGAACACCTGAATCAGATGGGCATCCAGCTGGTGGGATTGATAGGCCATCATGAATGACATGGCCTGGTGCGGCGTCTTCGACTGCTTCGGGTCGCGGTGGTTGCACAGATTGTCGTACGCGTCGGCGACCTGGACGATCTTGGTCGGTAACGAGATCTGGTCTGCGGTCAGTCCGTACGGATAGCCGGAACCGTCCGCGAGCTCGTGGTGCTGTTCGATGATGGCGGCGACCTCGGGCGGGAAGCCGCTGGTCTTGCTGACCAACTCTACCCCGTACCGCGGGTGCTGACGCACGAAGTCTCGCTCCGCCTTTGTCCACGGCGTTCGCTTGTGAAGGACGGTGGCCGGGATGCGCTCCTTGCCGATATCGTGAAGGAGGGCACCGAGGCCAACGATGTTCATCGTCTGTTGGTCCAGCTCGAGGTTCTTGGCCAAAAGCATGGCGAGCACGGCGACGTTCAGGGCGTGATAGTAGAGGGTCTCGTTGCCGCTGTCGTTCATCAAGTGAACCATCAGCTCGCTCTCGGCCGACAACACGTCGACCATCTCCTCGACCAGCGCCGTCGCGCCTTTGACGGCCTGTCCAGGTCGCGTCTTCAGATCGGACATCAGCGCTTTGGCGGAGTTGACCTGCCGTCGGAACGTTCGGTTGCAGCGCTGGAATCGCTCTCGTCGGGAGCGCAGGCGCTCGATACGCCGTTGTTTCTCCTCCGCCATCGGGGAGGCCGGGCTGCTGCCTTGGGGCGACTTCGGGCGGCGCGTCGGCGAGGGCAGGGGCAATGCGTCGCTGCGGGCGGGATCGAATCGAACCGAGGACAGGCCGATGTCTCGCAGCACCGCGATTTCGTCCTGATGTTTGATCTTGAACTTATTGAAGAGGAACGGATGACGATGCCAAGGCAGCTCGAGCTCGATGAATATGCCCGGCTGTAGCCGGTCCACGCTGACGTGCTGCTGGCCCATCGCCTAGGTTTATTGTTCGGTTCAAAAATACGCGACTGCAGCCGCCGAGTACCTTTGTTGGCCGACGTTGTTCCTCGAACGGCCGATTCGACCGATGGACTCGGACCCGGGGATCGCGACCGGTGGAGCGAGGGCTCGCCTTCCGCGCGAATTGAAGCTAGGGAGGGCGCATGGACGACGCACAGTTTGAAGCGCTCCGGGAATACTATGAAACGTTCGCCCCGCTCGCGGGGAGCATTCTGCTCGCGATCCTGATCCTCTTTGTAGGTTGGATGGTCTCAAAGTGGGCGCGGGCCGCGATCCTTCGTGGGACGCGCGCGGCCAAGATGGACGAGGCCTTGGCCCGCTTCTTGGCCACCATCGCCCAGTATACGGTTCTGACCGCGACGATCATCGCCGCCTTGGGCCGGGTGGGGGTCGAGACGACCAGCCTCGTCGCGGTGTTCGCGTCCGCCGGCCTGGCCGTTGGCCTTGCCCTGCAGGGCAGCTTGGCGAACTTTGCCAGCGGGGTTCTGCTGCTCTTCTTTCGACCCTTCGAGCTCGACGACGTGGTCAACATTGCTGACAAGACAGGCAAAATCACCGATATCGGCTTGTTCGCGACGACGATGATGACCCCCGACAACCATAAGATCATCGTGCCCAACAGCCAGGTCTATTCGGGGGTGATCACGAACTTCACCTCGCTCGACACGCGACGGGTGGTGGTCGAGGTTGGGGTCGCCTACGGAACTGACGTCGACAAGGCGATACAGATTATCAAGGACGCGTTGGCCAAGACCGAGCTGACTATTGACGAACCTGCGCCCGGGGTCGTCCTGACCGGATTTGGCGCCAGCTCGGTCGACTTGACCGCGACCGCGTTTGCCAAGACCCCGGATTGGTGGCCTTGCCTGCACAACGCCAAAGTCTCGATTTACAATGCCCTCAACGAGGCGGGCATCGAGATTCCATTTAGTCAGATCGTCGTGCACCAGGCCGACGCGGCCGCCGCTTGATTTTTTCGCGGCCGGCCGGTCGGTGACGCCTCGGGGCGGTGGTTGCTTTACGTAGCTCGCGGACCGCGCTAGCACCGATCCGCCTTGACTCGGCCGTTATGGCCATCATCGACAAGGAGTCATCATGAGCAATGCACCTCAATTTCCCGATGTCAGCGACGTCCGTGGCGCGCGCCTGAAGACGAACATGGGCGACATCGAGGTCAAGCTGTTCTCGGACCTCGTCCCGAACACCGTCGGTAACTTCGTGGGCCTCGCCGAAGGCACGATCGAGTGGTCCGGGGGGCCAGGGCCGCTGTACAAGAACGTGATTTTTCACCGCATCATCAAAGGATTCATGCTGCAGGGGGGAGACCCCGAGGGAACCGGGCGCGGTGGCCCCGGCTACCGGTTTGGTGACGAGTTCGTCCAGTCTTTGCGCCATAGCAAACCCGGCATTCTGTCCATGGCCAACGCGGGCCCGAACACCAACGGAAGCCAGTTCTTCATCACCACCGTTCCCACCCCTCACCTCGACAATCGCCACTCGGTGTTCGGGGAGGTGGTCGCCGGAATGGACGTGGTGACCGCGATCGAAGACGTCCCGACCAACGCTGCGGACCGGCCGCTGCAGGATGTGGTCCTGGAGGCGGTGGAGATCTTCCGTTAGCTTGAGACCTCGTCGCGCGATCCGCGCGGCGCTGAGGATCGAGAGGAGAACCGGTTGACGCTGCGGCGTGGGGGGACCTATGTCCGACCTCATGCCGCGGCCAACCAAGCTGCTCATCGAGGCGCTGCGCGAGTTGGGCGAACGTAGCGCCGACGCTTACCAACCCGAAGATCGTGCGCTCTTCGCGGAGATGCGCGAAGCGACCAACCTGGGGCTCATCCGCTGCGCCGAGCGCGACGCCGACGGCCAGTGGACCGTCAACGTGTGGTACAAGAAGGCGCTTCTGGCTGGGTTTCGGCTGGGCCAGAACCTCGAGCAAGAGGGTTACAACCGAGTCACCTTCTTCGACAAACAGACCCTGCCCGTCCGGGAGCTCTACGCGTCGAGCAAAGTTCGGGTCGTTCCCGGCGGGTCGTCGATCCGCGACGGGGCGTTCGTCGGCGATGGGGTCATCGTGATGCCGCCGTCCTACATCAACATCGGCGCGTACGTGGGTCGGTCGACGCTGGTCGACAGCCATGTGCTCGTGGGTTCGTGCGCCCAGGTCGGCGAACGGGTGCACCTGTCGGCGGGCGTGCAGATCGGCGGGGTGCTCGAGCCGGTGGGAGCGATGCCGGTGATCGTGGAAGACGACGTGGTGGTCGGCGGCAATTGTGGGGTGTACGAAGGCACCATCGTCCGGTCGCGGGCGGTGCTGGGGACGGGTGTCGTTCTGAACGGGTCCACCAAGGTCTACGATCTCGTGCGGGGCACGATTCACGGTCGACAAGGAGACGCGCCGCTCACGATCCCGGAAGGGGCGGTCGTGGTCCCCGGTAGCCGGCCCGCGGGGGGCGACTTCGCCGAGGCCCATGGCCTCCAGATCGCAACTCCGCTCATCGTGAAGTATCGTGACGATAAAACCGACGCGTCGACGGCCCTGGAAGAAGCGCTGCGATGAACCGTGGCGCCGGGGCATGGGTGGCCCCGCTTCTCGCCGGGGCGATCCTGGTCTTGGCCTGCGACAACGAAGAAGAGTGTCGAGCGCTGCGAGCGCTCAAGAGACGATATGATCGGGCGCTGGCCGTCACTCGGGCGAGAGCAGCCCACGCGGACCGGGTGGCGGGCCAGGCTCGGGCCGCCGAAGCCCGGGCCCGTCGTCTGCTGGACCAACATCGCCTCGAGGCCCCGGCGAAGATGGTGACCGAGGCGCTCGAAGCTCGGATCCAGCAGATCTCGGGGGCGACCGTGACCTATGCCCGGCGTGCGACCGCCACCGCGCCGGGGCCGAGGGCCCAAGGTGCGGCGCCGGCGGCGGCGGAAGACGTCTGGCAAGTGGACGTCCCGGGGGGCTGGCGCGATGTGTTCGCGGCTTCGCTCGCGGTTCGGACATCGGTGCCGTTGCTGCGGGTATCGGTCGTGAGGCCGACCGACGGAGGGGGCCGTATCGAGCTGGGCCGGCTTCCCGTTCCCCGGGTGCCGATCCGCCTGTCGCCCCGCCCGCTGCCACCGCTGCCGTCGACGACGGAGATCCCGTCGCGGTGGGGGTGGTGTGGGGCGAAAGACCTGAGGACCGCGATCGAGGCCGCCGGGTCCGAGCTCGAGGCGCTGCGCCTCAAGGCGGAAGCGGTGACCGTCGATCTGCCGACCCACGCGAGCTGGGACGGTCTTCATCGGCGGGTCACCCATGCGATCGCCCTGGAGAAAGAAGCGGCCCGGCTGATGAAGGCCTTGGCCACCGCGGCGGTGAAGGCCGGGGTCGATATCAAAGCCTTGGGGCAGGAGAACGACGCGGTGGTCCTCGAGCTGCGGGGTGGTCCCGAGGCTCGGGGCCGAATCGAACGCGCGCTCCCCGCGCCGCTGCTCAAGGCGGTGAGGTTCGTGCCCGCCGCCTCCGGAGAGCTTCGATTGATCGCTGCGAACCGCGTCGCGAGGCCGGGGAGGAGGTCGTCCCCACGGGCGGTCGATTCCGGTCCGCCCGCGCCGGGGGCGCGCAAAGAGTCTCTCGACGCCGCGGGGGGGCAGATCGCAAACGGCTCGCGTCGCCCGGTCAGCGAGTGATCTCGGCGTACGTGCTGTAGCTGATGCGGAACGGGGTTCCGACCGGAGGCGCGGCATTGCCAAAGAACAGCACGGTGTTCGCGATCGGGGTGTAGTCGAAGCCATCGAATCGACTGCGAGGGATCAGCGTTTCGGGCAACGTGACCTCCACCGATCCGGCGATCGGAACCGCTTCCAGGCCGATCTCGGAGGCGGCGCCGGCGGCGGCGACCAGGATCTCGTTGATCGGTTGGGCCAGATCCTCGGCGCAGATCGAC
>JANQQN010000028.1 GCA_028289325.1 Myxococcota bacterium
GGGGGCGGGGTGCCTTGGGCCACCGGAGGTGGCGTCGTACTCTTGGAAGAGCGTCCGAAGACCCCGCACGACGCACTGAAGAGCGCCACCAGAGCGAGCGCGATGACCGTTTGGCGGCTGGGAAGTAGCCTGTCGTTCACCGCCGCACCGTACCGCACCTCGGGTAGCAACGGTAGCCGCGCCCGGACACCGGCGGGGCGGCCAGACTGCTACACTGCGCCGACCGTGAATCCGCGTTTGAACTCCGTCCTTGGCCTCATCATCGTGGTCGGTGCCGCCGCCTGTCGCTCCGCCGGCCCCCCGGCCGCACCGCCGCCCGAAGGCCAGTTTACAGACCGCGCGGAGCTCGAAGCCGAGCTTGCGCGCGCCGCCGCGGGCGATGTGGATCGGGTATGGGCCCGGATTCTCGCTCACGGCCAGATGCCCATCGTGTTCGGAAGATCGGCGTCCTTCTTCTATCGAGGCCCCGGAGCGCAGGTCGAGCTACGCGGCGAATTCACCGAGTGGTGGCCAAGCTGGGACGTGGACGCAGAGCGGATCGGAACCACCGATCTGTGGCGTAAGACGGTGATGCTCCTGCCTCGGTCGCGTCTCGACTACAAGCTCGTCGTCGACGGCGAGTGGATGCTGGATCCCCACAACCCCCATCAGCAAATCGGGGGCTACGGCCCGAACTCCGAGGCCCGAATGCCCGACTGGTCGCCGTCGCCGTACGTGAGCCGCCGACCCGAGACGGCGCGAGGCGCGTTCACCGACAACCTGGCCATCGACAGCGCGCGTCTGGGCTACACCGTGAACTATCGAGTCTATACGCCACCGGGGCTGGGCCCGGACGCCAGCGACTTACCCACCCTGTTCGTGACCGACGGCTCCGACTACTACCGCGACGAGATGGGGGCCCTGGTGATCATTCTCGACCGACTCTACGAGGACAAACGTCTGCCCCCGATGGTGGTGGTGTTCGTCGATCCCTGGGACCCGGAGCGCAAAAAGAACCGGCGGGAAGACGAGCTCATCCCCAAAACCATAGACGAGTGTAAGTTTTGCGAGTTCCTCGTCGAGGAGCTGATCCCCACGGTGGCCGAGCGGTTCCCCACGACGGCGGACAGTGCGCGTCGAGGCATCCTCGGAACGTCTTTAGGAGGCCTACACGCCGCATACATGGGCCTGCGATACTCGGCTCACTTCGGCTGGATCGGAATGCAGAGCCCCGCCTTTCACGGCAACCGGTCTCGGTTCGTGTTCGACAGCTTCATGAAGACCTCGTCGTTTCCCAAGCGAACGTTCCTCAATTTTGGCCGGTACGAACGGCGGTATGTCTACGACTCTCAGCGCGTGGCCAAACACCTGCGCCAGCTCGGCGTGGACCTCGCCTATTTTGAAGCGCCCGAGGGGCACTCGTGGGGCCACTGGCGAGCCTACCTCGACGAGGCGGTGATGCACTTCGCGGGGTCCGACGAGTGACCGGGCGCGGTCGGCCGGGACGGGCGAGCCTCGGTCTCTATCCGGCGCGCCGTCGAGGAAGAACCAAGCGCAGCAAAGGCAAGCTGTTCCGCAGCGCAAACACCATCACCCCCGCCGCGAGTAGGTAGTGGCGGGTGGGGCTCTCGGTGATGAAGCTCGCCACCAGCAGCCCGAGCGAGAGCAATAGACCCGCCGTCTGAGGAATCCTCGAGGCGAGCAGGGCCGGCCGCCGCCCTTCGCCGTAGGTATCGTAAAGATAACGAACGATGTCCGCGGACTCCGGTAACCAGCGGGTCTGCGTCCCTTCATCGATGCGCAAGACCGGAACCCGACCGCGACCGGTCGCCTCGTGTAGTGCGCGAGCCGACGCCTCATCGCGGCGAATGTCTCGCTCTTCGACGTCGATCCCCAGGTCGTCGATCGCGGCCCGCACTCGCTCACACCACGGGCAGCCGTCGAACCGGTACAGGGCCAAGCTCGCCTCTTTGCTCATGTCGATCCCCTGCCACGGCGCAAAGAGCGGTGTCCACCGATCCACGAGATCGAATCGTCGATGGACCCCGCGAGATCCGTGCTTAAGGGCGCCGCTACGGAATGACGTGCCATTGTGTTTGGCGGCCGGCGAGGTACAGAACCCGATCGCCATCGAAGACCGCGCTCTGCTCGAGCTTGATTTGCACCCCATGCGGCCAGCCGTCGACGTCGACCGTCACGTTGCCCTCGATGGCGTAGCCCGTCGAGGGGAATAGCTTCCAGTCCCCCCGAATCGGCGTTGGTCCCTGGTTGTCCCACATGCCGATCGTGGGGCCGGCCGCGTGGCCGAAGAATCCGAGTGGGTGCGTGTACACGCTGGAGACGATCGATTCCGATTTCGCCGCCGCGCGCGCGGCGGCGAGGATCGCATTGCCGGTACGGCCGGTCTTGAACGCTCCCGTCAACAAGTCTTGCCAACGGTTACCGACGGCCAACGCCGTGCGGAGACCGGCAGGAACCTCTGGCTCGCCCAGTCGAAGAACGTAGCCCATCTCCTGAGTATCGGTACATAGGCGCAGGTAACAGATGCCAACATCGGTATGCAGTACATCGCCGCGCTCGATGACCAGCCCCGTCTTGCCGAGAAACGGCGCGTCGGGCGGATACTCGTGGTCGCGGCGCTGAACGTTGACGTAAGGCTGGAACCAAGGCCGAAGTCCAAGGTCGTGAAACCGCTGCCGAATGTACCACGCGACGTCGTCGGTGGTCGTCGCGCCGGGGGTGATGACCCGATCGCTGAACGCCTCCGCGATCACCCGTCGAGCCAGGGCGACGGCCTGCGGATACACGGCGAGCTCTCCTTTAGATCGGGTCTCTAGCCAGCGCACGACAAGAGGCGCCGCGCTGGTGATCCGATGATGGAGCATCTTCGGAAGCGACTCGAGCAAGCGCGCTTTCAAGCTTGCGGTCAACCCGTCGGCCAGCGGCCAGTCGCGGCTGGTGTTGATACCGATCTTCTTCGGGTCTCGCTCCGCGATCACTTCGCCCAGTCGTCGCCATTGCTCGTCGAGATTGCCGCCTTCCCAGATGGTCTCGTAGAAGCCCCGGATCGGATAACGACTGACCGTAACCCGCTCCACCCCTTCCCCGGACCCGCGGTCGTGAAACATGAGGATCGTGGTTCGGCGAGCGGCGAACACCGGCTCGGGAACCAAGGTGAGGTACACCGGATCCTCGGCGTACTCTCGATTGATCACCAGCCACAGGTCGATGCCCGCCTCCCGCATGAGTTTCGGAAGCAGGGTGTCCAAACGTTCGCGAAGATTTCGATTGATGACCTCCACCCTCGCCCGCTGACCCAGCACGCTCGGAATCCGGGCGATCACGCGGCCCTGATCGTCAGCGGCCGGCGTGTGGCGACCCGGATCCGCAGCCTGGGCCGAAGCGCAGCCGATCAGAGCGACCGTCAAACAGGTGGGAATCTCGATCCTCATCCCGGAGAGTCTACCCCTCCGATCGGCGGACGTCGCCACATCCGTCATCTCGTCGGCGAGTCGGCGGCGCTGCGATCTCTCGTCGATGGTGCCTTTGACTGGGATCGCCGAAATAGGAGTACCCGTACTTGGCCGGTCACCGTTGGCCGATGGACGACTGTTCGTAGTCGATGATGAGCCCACCGCTTCGAAGATCGGCGGCCCGCGCGGCGGGGCGCGGGCGCGGCCCGCCAGCGAGGAGCCGCGGGGTCGACGCGTCCATCCGGCTCATGGGCGCGCTGTGCCGTCCGGCGCCACCACCGGCCGATGTTGGTGGGCCCGACCGATCATGTGACGCGGTGGCCGCACCTCACCCCCGCAGATCCCGGTCGACACCCGGCCCTGACCGCGTCGCTTTGCGACAACGATGCGCTCGAGAAACCGGCCACCTACGACCGGACGACCGACGCGCTGTAGGGCGGCAGATGGGCCCTCGACCCGGCGAAGGCGTCGATCTGCGGGTGCGCCGCCTTGAACGCACGCGTCGGCGAACCGGTCGCGCTTCTCTGACCAACCTCGTCCCCCCGCTTTTTGTCGCTAGCGCTGGACCGAGCGCCGCCAGCGGCTATCATTCGCCGCGCCATGACCGCCCCTGCGAGTTCTGCCGCCGTGATCGACGACCTCAAGGCGCGCGGGCTGTTTTATCAGTGCACCGATGAAGAAGGCCTCCGCGACCACCTTCGAGCGCCGCGAGCCCTCTACAACGGCTTCGATCCCACCGCCGACAGCCTGACCATCGGCAACCTGGTACCGATCCGCATCCTCCGCCGGTTTCAGACCTTCGGCCACACACCGGTGGTCCTTCTCGGGGGGGCAACCGGCCGCATCGGGGATCCGTCGGGCAAAGACACGGAGCGGTCCCTCATGACCGAAGCGACCATCGAAACCAACATCGAGGCGCAGCGACAGATATTCATGCGGCTGCTCGACTTCGATGCGAAGGCCGCCAACCCGGCCCGACTGGTCAACAACGACGATTGGTTCCAGCGTATGGACGTGTACACGTTCCTGCGCGACGTCGGAAAGCACTTCTCGGTCAACGCCATGCTGGCCCGAGACTCGGTCAAGAATCGCTTGCAGCGCGAAGGCCAAGGCATCAGCTACACCGAATTCAGCTACATGCTGCTGCAGGCCTACGACTTCCTCCACCTGTTTCGCGAGCAGGGCATCACCCTGCAAACCGCGGGCGCGGACCAGTGGGGCAACATCGTGAGCGGAACGGACCTCATTCGCCGGCTGGAGTCCAAAGACGGCGAAAGCGGAGGCCGGGAAGCGTTCGGCATGACCGCGCCGCTGCTGACCAAAGCCGACGGCGGTAAGTTCGGCAAAACCGAAGGCGGCGCCATCTGGCTGAGCACCACCGCCGACCGTCCGTCGGGGGCGTCGGGCACCTCCCCCTACGCATACGCGCAGTTCTGGCTGAACACGAGCGACGACGACGTCGAAAAGTTCCTCAAGATGTTCACCGACATTCCCGTCGACGACGCCAACGCGGCGCAGCTGGCCGCGGTCGGGGCCCCGATCGGGCCCGCTGACGACGAACACCGCACCGTCGCCGAGGTGATGGCCGCCCATGCCGGCGAGCCCCACCGGCGGATCGCCCAGCGGATCCTCATGCGCCACGCGACCGCCGACCTCCACGGCTCGGCGGCCACCGAGCAGGCCGAGCGCGCCGCGTCCGCGCTGTTCAGCGGCGACGTGGCCACCTTGGACCTCGAAACCCTCGAGGACGTGTTCTCCGCCATCGCGGCCACGGATCATTCCAAGGCCGACCTGGCCGCCGGCGGGGTGCCGCTGGTCGAGCTCCTTGCACGAACGTCGATCTGTAAGAGCAAGCGCGAGGCCCGCGAGTTCCTCGGTAAAGGCGCGGTGTCGATCAACGGGGACAAGGTCGGTCCCGACGACGCGCTCACCGAGGGCCGGCTGCTGCACGGCACCCTGGCCCTCATCCGTCGGGGCAAGAAGGCGTGGCACGTCACCCGCTGGAAGTGACGCGCTGACCCCACCCGCCGGACCCGTCGGCCTTCGGCCGTCGATGCGACACCCGTCCGAACGGACGGGCCTGACATCGATGTCGTCCCGACACCGGTCGGCGTAGCCCGCGAGCATGGCACGTACCTTGTATTCCCTGGCGCCCATGTTGAGATATCGGCTGCTCTTCCTCCCTTTGGTTCTCGCGTGCGGAGACGCGCACGAAACGGGTTCCATGGACGTTCGCGTCGACGGCGTGCCACGGATCTTCGATTCGACGGAGGTGGCGATGACCGCCACCTCGTCGGTCGTGACCCTGACCGCGCTCGGACGAATCGACCCCACGCCGGGTATCTTGGATACCGGATCCTCCATTCAGCTGGTGCTGGCATTCGACCGGGCCGCCGTGTTCGCCCTCGAAGCACCGGTCACCCTGGAAATCGACGGCACCACCACCTACGACGCCAACGGCAACGTCGGGATGGACCCCTTTGAATGGCGGGGCGATCCGGCCGCGGTCGTGGACGCCTGGCTGGAGGTTGGCTGTTTCTGTATTGCGATCGAAGAGGGCGACCAAGGCATCGAAGGTTCGGTGCGCTTCGATACCCTGACCGGCTCCACGATCGCCGGCCGTCTCACCGTCACCGCGACCGGGGCCATTCCCAACGCGCCGCTCCCCGCCGCCTATCAGGTCGACGTCGAGTTCGATCAGTCGGGCCTGTAGACCCGCCGGCGGGTCGCCGGCCGGATCAGAATCGGAACATCGTGCCGCCGAAGACGTGGACGTTGTTGTAGTCGGGAATCGCGTCTCCGGTCGTCAGTCGCTTGTAGTGGGCGGTGACGAACAGATCGAGATTGGCCACGATGTTGTAGCCGACGTACGCGAGCGCGCCGTAGTGCGGTTGGTAGTCGCCGAGGCCGGTCGTCAGGCCCGCGGTCACTCCGGCCCCCAGCGACAGGAATCCGATGGGGACGATAAACTTGAAGTTGAGATCGATGTCGGTGATCGCGACGGTCTCTCCGTCCTCGTTCGTCTCGAGCTCGTAGAGGGTCGCGGCGGGCGTGATGTAGAACGTGTCGAGCAGCGGGATGTCGACAAAGAAGCCCCAAGCGAAGCTGGTGTTGGCGTCGATTTCGTCGACATCCGCATCAGCGATGTTCACGCCGGCCGCCACCCCGAGCCCAACGCCACGGGCGTGCGCGTGCGCGTCACCGATCGCGGCGACGGTGGCGACGAGCAGAGCGATCGCGAAGATGAAACGATTCATCGGCCCGACACTAGCCTCCCGTCCTGACCCGGTACAAGAGGCCAGGGTGGCGGTTCGGCGACGTGACCGCGCCCATTCGTTCCCACCGGGCGATTCGAACGCCGACGCCGGACCGGGCGAGAACGAGCGATAGACGCACGATCCCGGCCGTTAGGCGCTCTAATACCCGTTGATCAGGAATCCGCCGTCCACGGCGAGGCAGTGGCCAGTCACGTAGGAGGCCGCGGGCATCGACAGGAACACCACCGCCGCCGCGACCTCTTCGGGCTCGGCGATGCGATCCATCGGCGTGCGAGCGAGGACCTCCGCCCGGTACTCGGGGTCGGATAATACGCCTTCGACGAGCGGGGTCCGCGTGTACCAGGGCGCGACCGCATTGACCCGGATCCCGTGGGGAGCCCATTCGACGGCCAGATTGCGGGTTAGCTGCACGAGGGCAGACTTGGTCATGCCGTACGGCGCCCCCGACCGGACGTGGGTGAGACCGGCGACCGACAGCACACTGACGACCGACGCCGCCCGGTCGGAGCGGGTCAGCAGATCGAAACACCGCCGACACAGATCGACGGCCGAGTGCAGATTCGTGTCGAAGATATGGGCGATTTCAGACCCCTCGTAGTCGACGAGGGGCTTTCGAACGTTGGTTCCCACGTTGTTGATCAGCACGTCGAGCTCGCCGTCGAAGTGGTCGGCGACGGCCTCGACGACCGCGGCCCGATCCTCGTCGCGGGAGACATCGCTGGTCACCCCATGCGCGTCGCCGAGCGTCCGCCACTCGTCGAGGCGGGCGGCGAGCACCTCGCCGTCTCGAGCGGTGGTGAACACGCGGGCCCCCCGGTCCAGCATCATGTCCACGATCGCCCGGCCGATGCCCTTGGTGCCTCCGGTGACGAAGGTGCGGGCTCCGTCGAGCCGCCAGCGCCGTTCGGGGTCGCGGCGCGAAGTGGGCGCGCTCATGGGCTCATGATCCCGCACGTGGGCGCGGTCCAGCCCAAGGCGCGGTGTTCGTCGATCATCGCGTCGAGTTTTTGCGTCACGTCGGGAGGAAAGGGCGCCGTTCGACGGGCGTTGAGGTCGGCATGGCTGGTAATGAACTCGAAGACGTTGGACAGCCGCTCCCGCGTCTCGTTCACCAAGAACCACACCGCGTGCATCCGCTTGTCGCTCCGTCCGAGCATCCGACCGTAGACCGCAACCTGGTCCCCGGCGTGGCACTCGTCGAGGTACCAAAGGTGGTGTTCGAGATCGAAGACCCCCAGCCGGCGGTCGACGAAGTACGATCTGTCGATGCCGAGGCTGTCGAGGAACGGCAGACCCGCCTCATCGTAGAGCCCGAGATAATGCTGAATGTTCATGTGTTCGTTCTGGTCGAGAAAGCTCTCGGGGACGGTCCGAACCAGGTATCGCGGCAACGCGCGAACTTCGGCGAGGGCAGGCACGGTCTGCAGGCGCATGCCGCCTGTGTATCACGCGCGAAGGTCAACAGGGGCGCGGTGTCCTCGGCGAAGATACGCTCGAAGGTGTGGCCTCGGGTCGCGCTCAGCCTCGCAGCTTGTAGCCGACGCCGTGAACGGTCATCAGATACTTGGGTTGGTGAGGGTCTTTTTCGAGCTTCTTGCGGAGTTTGCTGACGTGGACGTCGACGGTCCGAGTGAGGGGCGCGTCGGCGTAGTCCCATACCGCGTCGAGCAGCACATCGCGCGCGACGACCTCACCGCGGTGCTCGATGAAGTAGGATAGCAGGCGCATCTCTCGCCCCGAAAGCTCGATCTTCTCGCCGTTGCGCCGAACCTCGCCCGCGTCGATATCCACCTGGACGTCACCGATCTGGTGGACCCCGACGGGGCCGATGGTTCCGCTCGAGCGGCGCAAGACCGCTTCGACTCGAGCGAGGAGCTCCATGAAGCTGAAGGGCTTGGTGATGTAGTCGTCGGCGCCGAGCTTGAGACCCAGGATCTTGTCGATCTCCTGACTACGGGCGGTCAGCATGATGATCGGGATCTCCGAACCGTCGTTGCGCAGCTTTCGACACACGTCATGACCGCTCAGCTTCGGCAGCATCACGTCGAGAATGATGAGCGCCGGCGACTCCCGGCGGGCCATGGTCAGCGCCGCCTCGCCGTCCCGCGCCAGCGCGACCTCGTATCCCTCCTGGCGGAAGCCCTCGCACAGGGCGACGGCCATGGTGTCGTCATCTTCAACGACGAGAAGATTCCGCATGGGTAGAGTCTACCTCCGTCGGCAGCCAAAGCGAAAAGGTACTCCCTACCCCAAGCTCGCTTTCGAGCTCGACTCGGCCTCCGTGGGCGCGGGCGGCGTGCTCGACGATCGAAAGCCCCAGTCCGCATCCCTTGACGTCGTGCACGAGGCCGGTGCTGACCCGATGGAACCGCTCGAAGACCTTCGCCTGGTCATCCTTGGCGATTCCGATGCCGTGATCTTGGACTGAGATGACGACGTGGTCCATCCGGGGCTGCAGCCTCACGACAATGTCGCCTCCACCCGACTTCGAGTATTTGGCCGCATTGTCGAGAAGGTTATGGAGGGCCTGGGCGATGGTATCGGCATCGATGTCGACCACGGGCCCCGGCTTGTCGGGGAGCTCGGCCCGCAGCGACAGCCCCACCTCTTCCAGCGGCAAGTCGACGGTCTGCACCACCGACTGCACCACCTGCCGAATATCCGTGGGCCGGCGCCGATAGACCTTCCGTTGCGACTCGATGCGGGAGAAGTCGAGGATGTTGTCGATGAGCCGAGAGAGCCGACGACTCTCGCGCTCGATGTACTCCCCGTACTCGATGACCTTCTCCGGGGTCTTCGCGCGGCCGAGCTTCAGAAATTCGGCAAACAGGCGGACCGAGCACAGCGGGGTCCTGAGCTCGTGAGAGACGTTGGAGACGAAGTCGGACTTCATCTGAGACAGGCGCATGGCGTGGCGCGCGGTCGAGAACGCCAGCCCCATCCCGCACAACAGGACAACCACCAGCACGATCACGAGGGTGGCGTCGTACCATACTGAGCCCGCCGCCCACCGCGATCCTTCGATATCCCGATCCGCGATACCTATCCGCCAGTCCTTCAGCACGAATGGGAACGAAGCCGACATCTTCATCGGCTGGGTGGGCGCCGCCACCCCGACGACCGAGCGACCCCGTTCGTCGAACACGGTCACCGCGAGCGCCTCACTCACCTCGTCAGGGAAGAAGCTGGCCAACTTCTTGTCGATCACCTGCTGCAGGAACGCGTCTCGCGCGAAGCTGTCGTCGATCACGAAGCCCACCACCCCGATGATGTGGGAAGCCTGGTCGACCACGGGCTTAAGAACGATCCGATGCTCAGGGTCTTGCTCGTTGACGTGGAGCATCGGCTCTCGCTCGGACCGCTGTTCCTTCGCCCATCGCTGCCACGGCAGCGTGGCGAGCACGATGGCCAGCGACTCATCGGAGGCGGTGCTGGAGACGATCTTGTTCGTCTCGGGCCGATAGACGTAGAAGTTGCCCGTCGCCGTCCGCCGGTAGTCGACGACGAACAGTCGCCGCACCCCATCCCGAGGTCTTGTCTTCCAGTAGTGGGCGATCTTGCAGAGGCCGTCCGGCCGAAGCCAGTCACCGGGGATGTTGAGCAGTCGCTCCGCCGTCGCGCGATACGTCGATTCGACGCCCGCGCCGACCTCGGAAAGAAAGCTGCGTAATGCGGCCCGGTGGGCGAGCCCCGACGCCTTGTCCAGCTCGGCGAGCCAGAAGAACTGTTGAACCAGCAGCAGAGCCAACGGGATCAGCGCGGCGATGAATCCCACCACGAGAGGGTGCTCCTTGAGCACCGTGCGGACCCGGAAGGTTCTACCGTTCATCTCGCGATCTCGATTCATCAGGCGTCACGTATTCTTGCAGTACTGCCAAGACCCCGGTCACTGCCTGAACGTCCGAATCACGCCAAGCCTAGCTGCCTTTACAACTTTAACAGCATTTTACAGGTGACCGACGGACTTTGCAGCACTCGAGACCTATCTTGGGCGAATGACCTGGTCTGCGACCTCCGGCTTTGCTCGTCAACTCGCCCTCCCCGCCCTCGCCTTGTCCGCCTTGGCGTGGCCCATCTCGGCGCTCGGGGGCGAGGAGCACCGGTGCGATCATCCCGTCGATGAGTGTCTTAATTACATGGTCTCGAAACTAAAGTCGACGGGCTTCATCGGGGTCGAGCTGGACGACAAGAAGCCCGGGGTGTTGACCGTGGTCAAGATCGTTCCCGAGAGCCCCGCCGAAAAGGCGGGGATCCGGGTTGGCGACGAACTCCACTCGCTCAACGGGATGCGGTTCGGGAAGAAGAATCAAAAGAAGATCGGCGCGGTCAAAAAGCCCGGCAACGAGGTCCAGGTGACGATCAAGCGCGGCGGCCACGCCAAGAACATCCGGATCACGTTGATCGCGATGCCCGCCGACCTCATGGCCAAGTACATCGGCGAACACATGATGGTTCACGCCAAGCCGGCGGAGGTCGCGGCTGCGCCCAAGGCCGCCGAGCCCAAGACCCCCGAGCCCAACAAAGACTGACCCGTCCCTGTGTCCTCACCGCGCCGAGAAGTCGGGCCGGACCGGCGACATCGAGCCCGACCAGGCGTCCGATGACGGTCGAGCGGTACCACCGGTTCGGGACTCGCTGCCTGGCCTTCTTCCCGACGGCGCGGTGACTGTAAAATATCCAATGCGGTCGACCGCGAGGCGCGCTACATACGCCCCGTGCGAGCTCACGTCGTCGTCCTATTCATGTCCGTGGCCGCGGCGGGGTGCGCGGCCACGCCCGCTCAGGCCAAGGGATCGTCGAAGCGCCTGGCTCCGCTGTCCGCCCTCAACACCTCATTCAGGTCGCTGTCGCAGCGGGTCGCACCGGCGGTGGTTCAGATCCTATCGACCGGCTACGCGCCGGTGCCCGCCGGCGGCGGCCATGTCCTCGCCAAACGTCGGTCGACGGGTTCGGGGGTCGTAGTCAGCCAGGACGGCCACATCCTGACCAACGCCCACGTCGTCCAGGGCGCAAACCTCGTGCAGGTCCGCCTCCCGCGAAAGCCACTGCAGCAAGGCCGCTCGATCGTGAAGCCCATCGGCGAAATCCGGACCGCCAAAGTGGTCGGGCTGGACATCGAAACGGACCTCGCCCTCCTACAGGTCGACGCGGACGGCCTGACGGTAGCGAGGTTCGGCTCGTCCGAAGACCTGACGCCCGGCGAGCTGGTGCTGGCTTTCGGCGCCCCTTTCGGACTCGAGGGCACGGTCACGATGGGCGTCGTCAGCGCCGTCGCTCGCCAACGCCATCCGGACGACAACATGATCTTCATCCAGACCGACGCCCCGATCAATCCCGGGAACAGCGGCGGCCCCCTCGTCAACACGCAGGGCGAGATCGTCGGGATCAACACGTTCATCCTGTCCCCCAGCGGCGCGTCGAGCGGGCTGGGGTTCGCGGTCCCGAGCAACATCGCACGCACCGTCTTCAGGCAGCTGCGGACGGAAGGGCGCGTGCGGCGAGGGGTGATCGGCGCCGTCACCCAGAGCATTACGCCCCTGCTCGCCCGCGGCCTGGAACTGAACCAGAGCTACGGGGTCATCGTCGCCGACGTGTACCCCGGCGGACCGGCCGATAAGGCTGGCCTGCGAGTGGGCGACATCATCGTGATGCTCGACGGAAAGCGCATGGAAAACGCCCGCCAGTTCGACGTCAACGTATACCACCAGGCGGTCGGCAAGCCGGTGGCCCTCGACATCCTTCGCGACGGCGTCGCGCTCAAGATCGACGTCCAGGTGGTGGAGCGACCGATGGTCCTGTCGAGCATGACGACCGAGGCCGACCCGGTCGAAAACCTGGTCCAGCGGCTGGGTATCCTCGCCATCGACCTCACCGAGGTCATCAAGAAGATGATGTCGGGGTCCCGGGTCGCATCGGGGGTCGTGGTCATCGCCACCAACCCCGGAGAAGCGACCGGCGCCCTGCAGATCGGGGACATTATTCACACGCTGAACGGCGAGCTGGTCGCTGGCCTCGACGACCTCAAACGGCAGCTGAACGGCCTCGGGGATGGCGACGCGGTCGTCCTTCAGGTCGAGCGGGGGGGCGTACTCCGATACGTTCCGTTGTCCGCCGAATAGGCGCCGGTCGGGCGACGCCGCCTCGCATCGGCGGCGTCGATGTGCCAACAATGTCCGCCGGTGCCGTTGCCATTCACAGCCCCTTTGAAGCCGATGCTGGCCAAGTTGGTCCGGGACATTCCGGCCGAGGGTGATTTCCTGTTCGAGCCGAAGTGGGATGGCTTTCGAGCCCTCGTATTCAAAGACGGCGATGACGTCTATCTCCAGAGCCGGGAGCTCAAGCCCCTCGCCCGTTACTTCCCCGAGCTGATCCCACCGCTCGCGCACATGCTTCCCGAGCGCGCAGTGGTCGACGGAGAGATCGTCATCGCCCGTGACGGAGGGCTCGATTTCAGCGCGCTGCAGCTTCGACTGCATCCCGCCGCCTCCCGGATCAAGAAGCTCGCCGCCGAGATCCCGGCTCGGTTCGTCGCGTTCGACGTGCTCGCCGAGGGTGACGAAGACCTGCGCCCCCTGACCGCCGCCGATCGCCGCCGCCGGCTGGAGCAGATGTTCCAGGCCGCCTCACCGCCGCTGCATTTGACCCCCGTAACCGACGATCCCACCGTGGCCTCGGATTGGTTTGAGCGCTTCGAAGGGGCGGGCCTCGACGGTGTCATGGCCAAGCCGAGCCACCTACCCTACGAGCCGAACAAGCGGTCGATGCTGAAGATCAAACATCGCCGGACCGCCGACTGTGTGGTCGCCGGCTTCCGGTGGCACAAAGACGGTCCCGGAACCCTGATCGGCTCGCTGCTCCTGGGCCTGTACGATGGCGACCAGCGACTCCAACACGTCGGGGTCACCGCATCGTTCAAGAAGGCCCATCGGCAAGCGCTGGTCGAGGAACTGGCGCCGTTTCGGGACCGTGCCCTCGAGGATCACCCCTGGGCGACCTGGGCCACGGCGAACGCCGACGACCCCGCGCGCAAGCCGGGCATGATGAGTCGCTGGAGCCAGGGCAAAGACCTCAGCTGGGAGCCGCTTCGCATCGAGCGGGTCTGCGAGGTGGCCTACGACCACCTCCAAGACGGCCGCTTTCGACACGCGGCCACTTTCTTGCGCTGGCGACCCGACCGAACACCGGACGGCTGCCGCTTCGATCAGCTCGATGTGACCCCGCCCTACGAATTGTCTCGCATCTTCGGCTTGGAATCCCCGCCCCACTCCGACCAAGGGTCGTAGTCGGGGTCCAGCTCGGCCTGCGGCGGCCGAAGGTTCTCCGGGACGTGCTGGAGGTTGATCCGGATCCGGTACCAAAGCGAATGCCGGCCTCGCATGCCGTCGACGAGAACGTCATGCGGTTCGAGGAGGGGCACCACGTCCGGATGTTTGGCCTTCCAGCGCTCGAGCCCGGCCAGGGCGTCGTCCTTCCTTTTGGCGCGACCGATCTCGATCAGGGGCTTCGTCGACTGTCGGCGCCGAGAGGGAGGCGCGCGGGTAGGCTCCTCTGCCCCTTTGGGATGATGCGGCGGCAGCGGGCCGTCGTCGAGCCCGGCGTTGGTCTGCTCCCGAGCCAGGTCGAGGGTCGCGGTGAGGTCCCCCGGCCGCGAGTCGGTCTCGGCCAAGTCACGGTGGGCCCAGATCGCGGGAACGGTCATCAGATTGAAGGCTGCGGGCTCCACTGTCGAGACCTCCGCCCACGCCAGGGGCATCGAGACCCGAGCGTCTTCGGTGGGTCGCACCGAGAACGCCGACGCCGTCGTTCGGTCCTTGGCGTTTTGGTTGTAGTCGAGAAAGACGCCCTCCCGCTCTTCCTTCCACCATCGGCTGGTCGCGATCTTCGGCGCCCGACGCTCGACCTCGCGGGCGATCGCCAACCCCGCGCGTCGAACGTCGCTGAACGTCCACCGGGGCTGGATCTTGACGTTGATGTGCATCCCTCGCGAACCCGAGGTCTTGGGCCGGCCGACCAGTCCGAGGTCTTCGAGCACCGACTTCGTCACCAGCGCGACATCGGTCACCTGTGACCACGGCACGCCGGGAACGGGATCGAGGTCGATGCGAAGCTCGTCGGGGTGGTCGAGGTTCGGCACCGAGACGGCGTGGGTGTGAAGCTCGATGCAGCCGAGGTTGACGATCCAGATCAGCGAAGCGGCGTCTCGCAGGACGATCTCGTCGGCGGAGCGACCGGACGGGAACTTCAAGGTTGCCGTCTCGATCCAATCCGGTCGGCTCTTGGGCGCCCGCTTCTGATAGAATGCCTCTTCGGAGATCCCGTTCACGTACCGCTTCAGGACCAGCGGCCGGCCTCCGGCCGTGGCCAGAGCGCCGTCGGCGACGGTCTGAAAGTAGCGGACCACGTCGAGCTTGGTGTAGCCCGCCTCCGGGAAGTACATCTTGTCGGGGCTCGATACCGACACCTCCCGTCCCGCGACCTCGATCGTGATTCGTTTCTTGGCCACCGGACGATGGTACCGAGCCAGCGACGTAAGGTCGACCGACCCCACCCACGACGCCGGCAGGGCGCCTTGACCGCAGAACCGAATTGACCGTTGATACGGCGATGTTGAAGACGGCGCTCGGCGGGGTCACCGTGTCCCTCCTCCCGGAAGACGTCGCCATCGGGCTGGTCGTTGGCCGGGGTTGTACGACGGGGCCCGCACCGGCAGGACTAGACGCCGAGCTCGCGGCGGCGATCGAGGCCGCGAAAGTGCGGACGGGGGAGACTTCGATCACTCAGCCGGTCCGTGACTTGCTTCGATTCGGAAGCTACAAGCCGACCGGACGGGGTAAGCCGGCCAGCGAGTACCTGCTCAAGGCGGCCCGGCAAGACAAGTTCCCCCGTATCAACAACCTCGTCGACCTCAACAACCTCGTCTCGCTGCGCTCGCTGCTGCCGATTTCTTTGGTCGACCTCGGCCGAGCAGCGACCGACGTCTTCGCGGTCCGTCGGGGTCGACCCGGGGAATCTTACGTCTTCAACGCCGCCGGTCAGGAAATTGGTCTGCAAGACCTGTTGCTCGTAGCCCGGGGGCCGCAGGATGAGCCGTGCGCCAACCCGGTCAAGGACTCCATGGCCACCAAACTCGACGACGCCGCCACCGACGTCATGGCGGTCCTGTATGCGCCCCCTTCCCACATCGCCGACCTTCGGACGGCGGCGGCGGCCTTCGCCGACGGCTTCGCCGAGTGGGCCGACGCGAAGTCCGTCGCCGCCGCGATCCTTCCCGACGAGGGCTGATCGACTACGCCCTCGCCGGACAGCGGCTCAGTCCCGACTTCGATCCCGTTCGGCCCCGATCCTTTAGTATACAGCCATTCAACGCTCCGCAGGCTCCGCTTGCGTACGCCGCGCCGGGTTCCGACCTGCGTCGGAACTCCCGCCGCCGAGTCCTAGTTCATCGGCGTGAGGCCGGAGGGCCTCGATGATGAACGTGATGTGCTCGCCGAGGTCGACGCCCAGCTTCTCTACCCCGGCGTGGACTTCGTCCCGCTCGACCTTGGCCGCGAAGGCCTTGTCTTTCAGCTTCTTCTTGACGCTCTTCGCGGTCAGCGTCGTCACCCCCTCGGGCCGGACGAGGCAGCAGGCCATGATGAAGCCGGTCAACTCATCACAGGCCAGCAGCGCACGGTCGAGGGCCGATTCGTAGGGCACGTTCCACTTGGTGTAATGAGCGGAGATCGCGTGGGCGATCTCCGTCTGTCCTCGTTCCCGTAGCCACGCGACGATGCGGTGCGGATGTTCTTCGGGCCACTTTTCGTAGTCCGCGTCGTGGAGCATGCCCGCGATGCCCCACGCCTCGACGTCGCGCTCGCCGTCGCCGTACTCGGCCGCCGCCGCCCGCATCACCACCTCGACCGCCCGGGCGTGCTTTCGCAGGCTCGCCGTCTCCGTCCACTCGCACAGGTGTCGCCACGCTTGCTCGCGATCCAGACTCATCGAGAAGACTCTACGCCGTCTCCGGCAGATTTCACAAACCATCGAGACCACCTCCGGCGACGAGCTACGGGGCCAAGGGCGCGAGCAAGGCCGGCTGCGCCAACAGGCCGAGGTCGCCTTCGACGTCCAGAAACGGCACCGCGAACAGCGCGGCCACGTAGACGAACAGCCCGACCGCGAGCCCGGCCTGGGCGCCCCACTGCAGCGGTCGCCACGCGTCGGTAGGCCGAACCGCCGCGCGATGGTACGCCCACCCCACTGCCGGCCGCATGACCAGGAGCCCCAGCGTCGATACCGTGGCCAGCACTGCGGGCGCCTCGGACGTCGTGGTGACCACCCGGGCCGCGTACACCGGCAGGGTGAGGGCGTAGGCAGCGACGATCACCGCGGTCCACGTGAGGGGCGTGCGACGAAACAGCCGTCGCACGGCCGTGACCTCGAACATCGCCCGCCACCGCTGCTCCGCCGCCAACCGGGCCTGCAATAGCGGCAACCAGGCGAGGACGGTGACCATCGCCGCCCCCGCGAGGACGGTGATCACCAGCCGGCCGGGCCCATCGCCCCTGAACCACGCCCATCCGGCCACCGGGACCGCAAGCCAGACGAAGGCCCCGAGGACCGCGCACGCCGCGATCCCCAAGGAAGTGAACGCGCCGGGCTCGGACGGCCGAGGCCATGACCACGGACGGCTCGGCCACCGCCATCGGGGTTCGGTGGCGAGGTCCTGGAGCGTGCGGACCAGCCACGCCGCGCTCCCCACCGGCCAAACAAAGTGGCGCCCGCGCCCGCCCCGGGCCAGCGCGATCAGCCCGTGCGCCCCCAGCAGCACCGACAGCGCTCCGGCGGCGTTGCGAAGCGACGCGACCGCGGTCCCGTCGGGATCGACGATCGCCGCGTCGAACGCGAACCCCCACAGCGCCGCCAGCAGCAGCCCCCACGGTGCGAAACCCACCACCGCCGCCCCGACCTTCGGCGCCGCTCGCCACAGGAGACACGCGTCGGCCATCGATGCCCCCCGCGCTCGGCGCGATTCGACCCTCATCGCGTACCCGAGGACCAAGAAGGCCCCCAGAGGGGTCGCCGCAAGCTGGCCGAGACCGGCGACGATCACGCCACCGCCCACCGCCGCCCACAGCCCGGTCATCGCAGCCTCCGCAGAGGGTGACCGGCGCTCAGGGGCACCGGGCGACCGGCGGGCGTACTGAGGGTGTCTTCGGGATCGATGGCCAACGCGGCGAGGACGGTGGCGGTGAGGTCTTCCACCGGAACCGCGGCCACCGGCGCTCGGCCCCGCCCTTCGGGATCCGTGGCCCCGATCAGCTGCCCGGCCCGAAGCCCGCCTCCGCCGACCAGACAGGCAAAGCCTCGCGGCCAGTGGTCGCGGCCATCGAAGCCGTTGAGACGAGGGGTGCGGCCGAACTCCCCGATGCACAGCAAGACCGTGGTCCTCAGCAGATCGCGGGCATCGAGGTCGGCGATGAGGCTGGCGAGGGCGGGGTCGACGGTCCGCGCGAGGTCGCGGTGCGCCTCGAAGCACGCGACGTGGGCATCGAACCCGTTCGCCGAGACCTCGACCGCGGGCACCCCGCGCTCGACCAAGCGACGGGCCACGAGGCAGCCGCGCCCGAACCGGCTGTCGCCGTAGCGACGCCGAACGTCCGCCGGCTCGTCGTCCAGGCGAAACGCGCGCACCTGCTCGGAGCCCATCATTCGCTCGGCCCGCCGGATCGTCTCCTCGTGTCGGGTGTCGGCCACCGCGGATCGCCGGCCGGATTCGAACGCGCGGGTCACCGCCTCGAGCCCGCGCCGGCGCCGCGTCCGGCGGTCCGGATCATCGATCGGCGACCGCAGATTGGTGAGCTGTCCGCCGGGCTCGAACACCTTGAAGGCGTCATATCGGGGACCGAGGAACCCGCCCCAGGCCGGCCAGGGACTCGCCCCCAACGTCACGTGGTCGGGGATCTCGAGCGCCGACGGGCGCACTCGGGCCACCGCCGCCGTCAGCGCCGGATGACGCGCGGTCGGCTCCGGCCGGTAACCGGTCTTGACGTAGTGCGTGGCCCGTTCATGGTCCCCTTCTTTGGACACCAGCGACCGGATCACCGACAGCTTGTGGACCTGTTCGGCGACCTGAGGGAACAGCCCGCTGATGCGCAAACCCTCGACCCGGGTGTCGATCGGCGCCGGCCCCGCCCCCGCGGCAAGCTTGGGATGGGGGTCCCAGGTCTCGACCTGGCTCGGGCCGCCGGCCAACCACACCACGACCAACGACCTTCGCGGCGTCCGGCCGACCGCCGGCGCCCACCGCGGCCACGCCCAGGTCAGCCCCAGCCCCGCGCCGTGGCCGAGGAGCGCACGCCGAGTGATCAGTGATTCCATGAGAACTCCGGCGCGTTGGCCAACGCCCACGCGATGTCTTCGACCCGCTGACCTCGGATCCTCCCCGACGTCCCGGCCAAGGGTGGCAAGAAGTGAGCCCGCTCGGCGGGAGTCGGGCGACGGGAGAGAAAGGTGAGGTAGGTGGCTTCGAGGCAGCCGAGGTCGTCTTCGGCGAGGGCGGCGAGGCGCCCTGTCGAGCTCCAGGGACCGGCGGTGATCAGCTCCTGAAACATCCGCCCATTCAGCCGCAAGAGTGCTTGCGCGATGGTCCCCGGACGGACCTGCAGCTCGTCGCCCCCGAGGTCGCCGTACTCGTGCACGAAGTCTCTCTCCCGGAGCCAGCGGACCGCGCGAACCCATCCCGGGCTCTCACGATCGATCGTGCGCAGCGACGCGGCCTGAAGCAGCGACCCCACGACTTGTTCCGGGCGCAGTCGCGCGAGGGGAAACACCGCCCATGTCGGCTCCGTTTCGCCGACCGGCGGGCCGCGGGACGACCGGCCAAACGCTTTCGTCGCCGCAACGGTGGCGATGAGCCGGCGAAGGTCGTAACCGCCGTCAACGAAGCCGCGGCCGAGGATATCCAACACATCCGCGTCGGGGCCGGGATCTTCGAGGTCATCGACCGGCGCCCGCCACGGCCGCCCGAACATCAGGCCCCATACTCGGTTGGCGGTGGCCCGTGCGAACCGGCGATTGTCGGGATGGGTCACCCAGGCCGCCAGCCGTCGGCGCCGGGTGGCGGTGGCCGTCGCCCAAGCCTGGCCGAAGGGAACGCGGGCCGTCACCGTCGCGGACCGAACCCGATCGTGGACACCACTGACGTCGACCCGAGCTTCGGCAAAGAAGCCCGCCAAACCTTCGAACTGAGCTTGTGTCCAATCGTCGTACGGGTGGTCGTGGCACTGCGCGCAGTCGATGCGCTGCCCGAGGAACACCCTCGCCGTGCGACCGGCGAGCGCCGCCCCGTCCACCCGACCATCGACGCGGGCCCGCGACACGAAGTTTACGGCCGGCCGCGCGGTCCACAGTCCCTCGCTCGCGATGATCGAGCGGACGATCTCATCGTACGGCCGGTTGCGGGCCAGCTCATCCCGAAGCCACGCCACGAAGCGATCCCGCCGGAAGATCACCACCGGCGTTCGCTCGGTTCCGACCAGCGCGCGGGCCCACCGTTCGGCAAAGTAGCGGGCGAAGCGAGGGTCGGCGAGCATTCGAGCGACCCACCGCTGAAGGCGTCCGGGCGCGGGATCCGCCTCGAACTGTCGGATCTCTTCGAGCGAAGGAACGGTTCCGTGCAGAGCGAGCGACAGCCGGCGAAGGACGGTCAATGGCGCCGCCGGCGGCGCCACCGAAGTCTCGCCTTGGGCCCAGGTGGTTTCGAAATGGGCGTCGACGGCGGCGACCGTCTCCGGCCAAGGGTCCGCTTTCGATAGGGCTTTGCTGTGCTGCGCCCCTACAGCGGTCATCGCCGTCGTGACGGCAACACCAAAGATGGCCCACACGCGCACCGGACGCCGCCTGTTGTAAGGACCGACCAAGGCCCGACAAGGGAAACAATGAATGCTCGCTGGGTACGCTGCGCCGCTTAACCGCTATACTGCAAAGTTATGAGCTACACGGAAGCCGACCTGCGAACCGATCTTGCGGCGTGTTATCGCATGATCGCCTACCATGGCTGGGACGACCTCGTATTCACTCACATCTCCGCGCGGGTACCTGGCGACCACGACCACTTCCTGATCAACCCGTACGGCATGTTGTTCGATGAGATCTCCGCCTCCAGCCTGGTCAAGGTCGACAAGGCGGGAGAGAAGGTCGAGCCGAGCCCTTATCCGGTGAATCCGGCCGGCTTCGTCATCCACAGCGCGATCCACGAAGCCCGCCACGACGTCGGCTGCGTGCTGCACGTTCATACCCGGGAGGGGGTCGCGGTCTCCGCGCAAAAAGAAGGGCTCCTGCCGATCTCTCAGCAGTCGACCCTCGCCCTCGCCTCGCTCGGCTACCACGACTACGAAGGCATCGCCCTGCGCGACGACGAGAAGCCGCGCTTCGTCGCGGATCTCGGGACCAAGATCAATCTCATCCTGCGCAACCACGGGCTCCTGACCGTCGGCGCCACCGTGGCCGACGCTTACCTCGCGATGTACAACCTGCAGCGGTCTTGCGAGGTGCAGGTGATGGCCCAAGCCGGCGGCGGGCCGCTGATCTCCGTCGATCCCGAGATCCTGGCCGGGGTGGAGGCCAACGTCGAGCTCGTCCTGAAAGGCATGGGGGCGAAGCTGGTGTGGCCCGGCGTCTTGCGCAAGCTCGAGCGCCTCGACCCGAGCTTCAAGTACTGACTCCGATCAGTGGAAACAGCGCCGGGCCCTTGGCTCGCTCGGCGACCAGCCGAACGACCACCGCGTACTCTTCGGCGGTCAACGAGTCGAGAGGATGGCTCGGACCTGCGTCGACGGCCGGGGTCGGGTCGGGCGCGGACGTCGGCGCGGGATCGGGCGCCGGGGCGGAACGCGCCGAGCGGTGGCGACAGCCGGGTCCGACGGCAGCAAAGGTGGCGGCCAGTACCAACGACGCCAGCCGCGCTCGGACCGAGGGATGGGGCAGACTCAGCATGGGCCGGTAGAGTAGCGGATCGCCGGCCTTTCGGGGACCCAACCTCGTTTCGCGCCCCGCCGGCGCGCCCCCGGTTGACGGTCGGGGCCAGGTCGGGTGCCATGCGGACATGCGCACGCGGTTGATGGCGATGCTCATCTGCGGCTTCGGCGGCCTGGTCGAAGGCTGCAGTCGAAGCGCGAGTCAACCGTGCGCCGAGTACGACCGCGCGGAGTCGTTCTTCGATCGCCTTACGCAAGAACACCTCGACCCCAACTTCGGCCATCCGAGCTTCCGCGATGCCGCCGACCGCTTCGCCGCCGTTCCCGACCACTGTCCGCGCAAGGAGCGAGCCGAGTATCTGGCCAAACAGATCCACGCTGGACAGGCCTCGCGCGAGCAGGAGCTTCGGCGACAGGAAGAGCAGCAAGCCGAAGCGTCCAAGGAGAAACAGAAGAAGCAGGCGAAACGGCAGCGGCATCGATCCCGCCGTCAGTATCTGCGCGAACGCTACCGCTACGGTACCTACTGCACGTTCAACCCCGAAGGCTCGAGCGGGCTCGCCACCGGGCTGTGTTATCCGCGAACCAGCGGCGGATGGTGGCGTTGCCAGCGGCATATCGAGAGTCTGGGGTACGAGGGCGATTGCTCATGCACCAGCGCCGTCGAGGTGTACCAGCGGTACTGCCACGAATGAGACGACCCCACCCGTGATGCGCCGGTGAACCACGGATGGTATGACCGGCCCATGCCCCGTCGAATCGACGCTTTCCCTCTCATCGCTCCACTCCTGTTCGCGAGCGGCCTCGGGTCGACCAGTTGCGCCACCGGAGGCCGTGCGGCGGCCTCCGCCCCCTCGACCGCAGGTGCGCCTTCGCCTCGCGTTTCGATCTCGACCGACTACCGAGACCTTCTGCAGCTATTCGAGGATTGGCGAGCGTTCGAGCGCCCGCCGACCCTCGACGGCGCCCCCGACTATTCGGCGGCCCAGACCGCCCGCCGCCACGCCGAGCTCAAGATCTATCAAGCGCGGCTGCGGGCCATCGATCCGAACGGCTGGCCGGTGCCCAACCAGGTCGACTGGCACATCGTGCGAGCCGAGATGAACGGCTTCGACTTCAACTGCCGGGTGCTGAAGCCGTGGAGCCGCGACCCCGCCTTCTATAAGTCGGTGTGGACTTATCAAAGCGACACCCCCGCCCACGAGGGTCCGACCCACCATGCGTTGCTCGAGCTGTGGACCTACGAGTTTCCGCTTTCCGCCGACGGCGAGCGCCGCCTCATCGCGGACCTGAAGGTCATTCCGCCCCTCCTTCGCCAGGCCCGCGGCAACCTGACTGGCAACGCAAAAGACCTCTGGATCGCGGGCATTCGCGACCTTCGGCAGCAGTCCAAGGATCTGGATGGGCTACGGAAAGCCATCGGCCCCGAGCCGAGCACCGCCCTCGCGCAGGCCGTCGCCGATGCGTTAGCGGCCACCACGGCCTTCGCCGACTGGCTGGCCGCCGAAGCCCCCAACAAGACGGGACCGTCAGGTGTGGGCCGAGACCATTACACTTGGTATCTGCAGAACGTACATCTCGTCCCCATGACGTGGGAAGACGAGGTGCGGCTGCTGCGGCGAGAGCTCGAGCGCGCGTGGTCTTCACTTCGTCTCGAAGAGCACCGAAATCGAAACCTTCCCCCCGCGGTGGCGGCGGCCGACGCCGAAGCCTACGCCCAGCAAGCGGATGAAAAAGCCACCCGGATGATGAGGTATCTCGCAGAGAATCGGATCGTCACCGTCAAACCCAACATGGAGCCGGCGCTGCGGGCTCATCTCGGGCAGTTCATCCCCGCGGACCGGCGAAACTTCTTTTGGATCACCGCCCACTTCGATCCGACGCCGCTGTACACCCACTTCTATCACTGGTGGGACCTGGCCCAAATGCGCGACGAGCCCCACGAGAGCCCGATTCGACGAGGTCCATTGCTGTACAACATCTTCGACAGCCGGGCGGAAGGCACGGCGACCGGGGTCGAGGAGATGTTCATGCACGCCGGCCTGTACGACGAGACGCCTCGCTCTCGCGAGATCGTGTGGATCATGCTCGCTCAGCGTGCCGCGAGAGGACTGGGGTCGCTCTATGCTCACGCCAACGAGATGACCATGGCCGAGGCGAGCACCGTCCACGTCGAATGGACACCGAGAGGATGGATGAAGACCGAGCCCGAGCTCCTGAAGTTCGAGCAACACCTGTACCTGCGCCAGCCGGGCTACGGAACAAGCTACGTCACCGGCAAGTATCTGCTCGAACGCCTTCTCGCGGACTACACGAAGCAGCGACAGGCCCAAGGCGACCCGTTCGTGCTGGCCGAGTTCTTCGATGCTCTCAATTCCGCGGGTGTCATTCCCATGTCCCTCATCCGATGGCAGCTGACAGGATACGACGATGAGATTCTTAAGATGGTGGGCCGGTGGAGCCCCGATGTCACCGCAGCGCCGTAGGCTCCTGTTCCCGGGGCAAGCGTAGCGTCAAGCCGGATGTGCGGTCGGCCACCGAGGCCCCGGGGATACCGGTGAGGAGCTCGACCAGTTCCCCGCGGGCCGTCTCCATCACCGTCGACCGAATCGCGGCCCGGGTCGCCAACCCGACCTGCTCGGGCCCGATATCCCACTCGAGCCGGATACCGGGGTCGGGCGAGTCGACATCGACAAAGTGAGCGGTGACCGAAATCAGCGACGCGATCGCCGCCACCGCTTGGGGCCGGGTCATCGCGAGAGCGACGGAGATCGAAATGGGCTCGTACAACAGGCCACCCACGATCTTCGAAACGTGGCTGGTCAACCGAGCCGCGGCGGACACCGCTTCGCTGAGCCCGACCTGACCGGCATCGCTGAGACATGCGGCCTCGAGCGCCTCCAGGTCGGCGGTCACCCGGCCTCGAAAGCGCTCCAACCCTTGCAACGCAACCTGCAGATCCTTCACGGCGTCGGGCAGCGACGCGAGGACCGCGAAATGCTCGGAAGCGTCGGTGAATCCGGCCGCGGCAAGCCGCGCCGCCGGCGCGATGGACGCCAGTGCGTTCTCCGCCGCCGCGAGGTCGAAGGCCATCGGCGTCAGCGCGTTGCGAATCTCCGCGAACGCCGGCCTCACCCCGCTTTCGAACGCTCGTGTGGGCGGAGGCTCCGACGGTTTGGCCAACTCCGTCAGCCGCGCACTCACCAAACGCGACAGCTGAATGAGGCGCGACAACTGATCTTCGTCGAAGGTTCTCTCTTCGATGTCGATGACGCACAGGGAACCGACCGCTTCTTCACCTGCGTACACCGGAACCCCGAGATAAGACTGAATGCCGTACTGCTTCACCAGCGCTTGCGGGAGTCGGGGGTCGTCTTGCGCTCGCGCCACCGCCAGCGGCTGTCGGTCTCGGACGACGAACTGACAGAAAGAAATGTCGCGATCGGTGGCTCGAGACGCATTCAGCGGCGGCGGCAGCCCGTGATACGCCTTGAAGAACTGCACCCTCTGCAGGATGAGAGACACGAGAGCGATCGGCGCGTTCAACTCTTGGGCCGCGGTGCGGACGACCCGCTGCAGCTGATCGTCGAGGGCCTCCTCGAGGATATTGCCGCTGAATCTCGTCGGGTCTTCATATCGATCCGCGAGCGCATCGACGCGATCGGCCACACTTCATAGTGCCACCGTTGCCGCCGTCGACGCATGCGAATAAACACGAGACAGTGACGTCTGCTGGTCGAATACGCCGGTGTACTCTTACCGACCTCTCGCCACGACCGACATCCCCGGCAACAGACGGTCGCTGGGATGCACGACAACCTCGTCTCCCTCATCGACCCCGGTCACGATCTCGACATGGCGACCGGTAAGGTGACCGATCTTGACCGGCGTGCGCTCGGCTTTGCCGCTTCGAACGCGATAAAGTACCCATCGGCCGTCGTACCTGAATACGGAGCTGGCCGGCACCGTCAACACCGCTTCCGCGGACCAAACCGTCATATGGGTCTCAACGCGATATCCGTCGCCGAGCTTCGACCACGTGGCCGGGTCGCCGATCAGCTCTACGATCACGTTCACTCGCTGCTCCTCGACTCCGAGTGCGCTCAGCCGGGTGAATGCCGACGGCTCGATACGGGCCACCCGGCCCTCGAGCACCGCCCCGCCCCACCTGTCGACGGCGACCTCGGCCCCGGGCTTGAGACGCACTGCGTCCTGCGTCAGGACGTCCACCACCAGCTCCAGTCGCGTGGGGTCGCCGACGGTCACCAGCGGCGCCCCAGGCTGAACGCTGCCCTCGCTCTGCTGATGGACGACCAACACCCGACCGTCCACGGGCGACGTGACCACCAGCGCCTCGGTCATTGCTCCGGATCCATCGTGCTGCCCTAGACTCGCGAGCGCCATCTCGAGCTCGTGCTCCGCCACTCCCAGGGTGAACCGAGCCGAATCCAGCTCCGCGCCCGCCGCGCGCTCGTTCATCCGCGCCTCGTCGAGCTGACGAGCGCTGATGATCTTGTCGGCCGCCAATCGCCGGAACTCGTTCAGCGACCTGACGAGGCGCGGCTGTAGCCTGACTCCGCGCACCGCGCGACGGTCATCGTTCGTTTTCCCCGTGCGAGGCGAGCTGCGCGCCCAGGCCCGGGGCG
>JANQQN010000029.1 GCA_028289325.1 Myxococcota bacterium
AGTGGCGGAGGGGTCCGGTACCTCCTCCCCCCGCACGGACCGATCCCGAATCGTAGCCGCACGCCTCGTCGACGCCCGCGCTCCCACGCTGGCGCGGGCCGTCGGCGACCTGCCGGCCCAGGTCTTTCGGGCCAACGACGCCGATCGAGGACGGGTGGCGATGGAGGCGTTGGGGCGCGTGAGTCTGCTCGCCCAGGCGTACCGGCGCCAGGGTGCGCTTCCGCCTGCACTGCGTGAGGACGTGCGGCGGCGCATCGGCTGGAGCATTTCGAAAGAGCAGCTGCTGGATGCGCCGGACACCCTCCGGATCGACGACGCGTGGACCGTCCTCGGGGTATCGAGCCAGGCGCAGTCCGACGGGCTCATTCGACACGAGACGTGGCTGCGTCGCCACGGCGACGGCACGCCTCGGTGGTCCCTCTTGCTCGACTACGCCCCGGCCGCCGGCAACCAGCGCCCCACCTACCGGGCCGGCGAAGTGCTGGTGGCGACGTTGGCGTTCTACCCGTCGGCGTGGCCCCTGCGCGGGGTGGTCGTTCATCGGGCGCCCCCCGCAGACGCCGACCTACCCGACGACGCCGGCGGATTCGGTGGCGTGGTCGACGGGCTGCGGCCATCCTTGGAGGAGGTCCGGGCCGTGATGGCCGTGCACCCGTGGCTCGACCCTGTCCCCTGGTCGGCAGCCGGGGTTCGACTCGGGCGACTGAGAGCTCAGGCGTACGTCACGGACGGCCACCACATGATGCCGGTGCACAACGGCGGGGATTGGATCGTGACCGCGTCGGCGGCGGGTCCCCTGACCGCGTTGGGTTTGGCTACGATGGGCGGCGTTCGACTGCTGGCGGCGGCCACCGCGTGGGGTACGGTGTACGCGCCATGACCGACCCGATGACCGCCGAGGAGGCGCGGGCCGTGGAGCGGAGCATGACCCTGGGCACCCAGCGCGATCCGCTGCGGCTGCCCGAGCGTCTCACGCGAACCGAGACCGCTCCCGAGCTGGTCGCGCTGGCGTTCTTGGCCCACCAGCGGCGAATGACGGCGGCTCCTCTGGCCCACGCGTCGGCGCTGACACTGTATGAGGCGCCCGAGGACCCTCGGCCGCCGCTGCAGGGGAGCTTGCGGCATTCGTTTCGACGACTCGCCGCCTCCGCCGAGCTGAGGCGCACGCCGCGTCCGCTCACCGCCCTCGCGTGGGCGCTTCGAGACCGGGGTCTGCGCCTTCACCCCTTCGACGTCGCGCGAGCGCTGCCGACCGAGGCGTTGAGCTCGCTGTGGGGCCCCTTCGAAGCCTGGCTCAGCGCTCAGCTGAGCGCCGGCGAAAAGCCCGGCTCGGTCGCGGCGACCGACGATGAGAACTGGCTTACGCTGACGCCAGCCCTGCGCGTTCAGTGGTTAGCCCGCCGCCGCGCCCACGACGCGGACGCCGCCCGGAGCCTCATCCAAGCGGTCTGGTCCCAAGAGAAGTCGGAGATGCGCCTGAGATATCTCGAAACGATGGCGGTGGGCCTCGGCGCATCCGATCTGGAGTTCCTGCGCTCCTTGCAAAAAGACCGGTCGACCAAAGTCAAGCAAGCGGCGGAGGCGCTCCTTCACCGGATCCCGGAGGCCGTCGATGCTCAAGAACGGCTGGAGGCCCTCGCCCAAGGCCTCACCCTCGAGGGGGCCGTGCGCAAGTCGCTCGGGGTCGCGCGGGGCCACAAGTCCAAGCTGCACGTCCTCGGCCACTGGCTGAGCCAAACCGATCCGGTGGCGCTGGCGGCCGAGATGGGCACCTCGCCCGAAGTGCTGTGCCGCCCCGCCCCGGCCTTGCAGGCGCTCCTCCCGGACCTGACGCTGGCGGTGATTCGCTTCGAGCGCTTCGAGCTGCTGGATGCGATCGTCCGCTCGGCCGCGAAGCTGGGCGTTCCGGGTGTCGACGCCCAGTGGCTGGGCCTGCTGCCCACCCTGCAGGATGGCCAGCGAAGGCTGGTGATCGAAAAGGTCCTCGATACGTCTTTCCCGATCGACATCGTGGCGCACGCCGAGTGGGTCGACCGCTGGATCGACATCGTGGGCGGCCCTTTTCCCGATCCGGTCTCGAAGCGGATGCGGAGCTCGATGCCGTTTCGGGCTCTGCTCGGAGCGATCGAGGATCCCGAAACTCGGGAGAAGGCCGAAGATGCCGTGAACCGTTTGGTGGTTCTAGTCCCGCCGTCGGACGCGGCCGAAGCCGCCGGACAGCTGTCCGACTGCAGCGGCGCCGCGGTGGCCCGCCAGACTCTGGAGCTGTTGGCCGCGGTGGCCGAAGCCCATCCCATCGACGAGGATACCCGTGACTGAAGATGCACTGCGCGCATCCGCTGAACGACAGTTTCAAGCCGAGCTGACGACCCTGGCCGCCAGCGACGACCGGGTCCGCCCGCCCGGCTGGAAGATGTCCCCCGCCGCGGTGGCGACCTACCTGCTGGGCGGCGAGGCCGCCGACGGCACGCCGATCACTCCCAAGTACGTGGGCCAGCGTCGCCGCATCGAGACGGCGATCGCCACCTTGGCCACCGACCGGGCCCTGCTGCTGCTGGGCGTTCCCGGTACCGCCAAATCCTGGGTGTCAGAGCACCTGGCGGCCGCGATCTCCGGGGACTCGGGTCTGTTGATTCAGTGTACGGCCGGCACCGACGAGGTGCAGCTGCGCTACGGATGGAACTACGCGCAGCTGCTGGCCCACGGGCCCAGTCCCGACGCGCTGGTGCCGACACCGATGATGCGCGGCATGCGCGAAGGGCGGATCGTGCGCCTCGAAGAGCTCACGCGAATGGCGTCGGACGTACAAGACACGCTGATCACCATCCTGTCCGAAAAGCTCATGCCGATCCCCGAGCTCGACCATCAGGTGATGGCAAAGCGGGGATTCAACGTCATCGCGACCGCCAACAGCCGCGACAAAGGGGTCAACGACCTGTCGTCGGCGCTCAAGCGCCGATTCAACGTGGTGGTCCTGCCCCTGCCCGACGACGCCCAGGAAGAGGAGCGCATCGTGGCGATGCGGGTGGAGTCCCTCGGCGCGGCCCTCAAGCTGCCGCCCGTGGAGCCGGCGGAGGAGGCCATCACGCGCGTGGTCACCCTGTTTCGAGAGCTGCGCAACGGGCGGACCGAGGACGGTCGCCTCAAGCTGAAGAGCCCCACCGCCACTCTGTCCACGGCCGAAGCCATTGCGGCGGTGGTCGGCGCGTGGTCGGACGCCGCGCACTTCGGGAGCGGCCGGATCGACGCCACCGCCATGGCGCCCGGCGTGGTCGGGTCGGTCGTCAAAGATCCCGTGCAGGATCGCCTGGCGCTCCAGGAGTACCTGGAGACCGTCCTGAAGAGCCGCCCCGGCTGGGCCGATCTATATCGGGCCATGACCGACGTCCTTTGAGAAGACCGTGGCCGACCGTCTGCACGTCTTCGGGATCCGGCACCACGGACCCGGATCCGCCTTCAGTGTCCTGCGGGAGCTAGAGCAGCTGTCCCCGGAAGAGGTCCTGATCGAGGGGCCTCCCGAGGCCGAGCCACTGCTGCCCTTCACGATCGCGGGGCTGCGTCCGCCGGTGGCGCTGCTCCTGCATGCGCACGACGACCCCGCGAATGGGAGCTTCTTTCCCTTCGCCGAATGGTCGCCGGAGTGGGTCGCGATGCAGTGGGCGCAGCGGAGGCGGGTGCCGGTCCGATTGATCGACATGCCGGCCGCCCATCGGCTGACGCTTCCCCCCCGAGATCACGGCGGCCGCCCGGACCCCCTGGTCCATCTGGCCCGACTGGCCGGCTACGAAGACGTGGAGGCCTGGTGGAACGGGCTGGTCGAGGAGCGGCAGCCGACCTCGGGCTCGATGTTCCCGGCTCTGGAACAGGCGATGTCGGCGCTGCGGGAGGCGGCCGCCGACGGGTGGCTGCCCGAGCCGGTGGAGGATCCCACGGCCACGCCCGAAGCCGAAGGGCCCGAAGTCCCGGACCGGTTGGGACCATCGTCGGCACACGGGGACTCGGACGAGAGGGAGGGGCCGTCCGAGGATTGGGTCGAGGCCCGCCGAGAAGCTTTCATGCGCAAGGGCGTGCGAGCAGCGTTGAGCCGAACCGAAGGGCCGGTGGCGGTGGTGGTGGGCGCCTGGCACGCCCCGGCGGTCAGACCCGACGGCTTTACCAAGGTGGCCGATAGGAAGCTGCTGTCCGGTCTTGCCAAGGTCAAGGTCGCCGCCACCTGGGTGCCGTGGTCCGACCGCCGCCTGACCTTCGCTTCGGGATACGGGGCCGGAGTGACGGCGCCCGGTTGGTACCGGACCCTGTGGGGGGCACGGGCGCACGAACCGCAGGGGGTTTCGGCCCGACGGCTCGCCACCTTGTGGCAGGTGCGCGTGGCCCGGGTTCTGCGAAGCAAGGACTTGGCCTCCGCGCCGTCGTCGGTGATCGACGCCGTTCGGTTGACCGAGCACCTGGCCGCGATTCGCGGCCTGTCGATGCCCGGGCTGCCCGAGCTGAGGGACGCGAGTCTGGCCACCCTCTGCTTCGGCGAAGACGACCGGTGGCGGGTCGTCGAAGACGCGCTGCTCGTCGGGCAGCGGATAGGCGAAGTCCCCGCATCCGTTCCGCAAATGCCTCTGGCGGCCGACCTGGCGCGTCAGCAGAAGAAGCTTCGCCTCAAGCCCGAAGATGAGCGCCGGGAGCTGTCCCTCGACCTTCGCACCAAGTCAGGCCGGGGCCGGTCGGTGCTGCTGCACCGCCTGCTGCGCATCGATGTCCCGTGGGGCATGGAAGCAGACAGTGGCGGCTCACGGGGGACCTTCCGAGAGAAATGGTCGCTGCAGTGGGACCCGGAGCTCTCGATCCGGCTCGCCGACGCTCTTCGGTGGGGCTCCACCATCGAGGCTGCGGCCACCGCCCGCACCATCCACGAGACGGAGAGTTCGAGCTCGCTCGAAGAGATCGCGAAGCGGGTGCGCGCGTCGTTGATGGCGGACTTGCCCGACGCTTCCGCCCGCGGAGTACGGCGCCTACAGGAGGTCTCCGCCACCGGCGCCGACGTGCCATCGATATGCCGGGCCGTGCCGCCCCTGGTCGACATCCTCCGTTACGGCACCGCGCGCGAGCTGCCCGCGGAAGGACTGAACGACCTCGTGCAGGGGCTGATCGACAAGACCCACGTGGGTCTTCAGCACGCGACGCGGAACCTGGATGCGGCGGCGGCCGAGTCGATGCACGCGACGCTCGTCGCCTACGACCGGGCCATCGGACTCCATCGAGACGGGGCCTACCAGGGCGCGTGGTGGGCCGCGCTCGCCCGCGCCGCCGAAGATGAGGAAGGCACGCCCCGCATCCAAGGCTTCGGCAGCCGGCGTCTCAAAGACGTGGGGCACTGGAGCGAAGGACGTGTGGAGCGAATGTTGGCCAGCATCCTCTCCCCCGGGGTGGCGCTCACCCGGGCGGCCGGCTGGCTGGAGGGCTTCCTCGGCGACGCGGGCCAGATCCTCCTGCACGACCCGAAGCTGTTCCGGCTGGTGGATCAATGGCTGGTGAGCCTCGACGAAGACGGCCTGATGGAAGCGCTGCCCTTGATGCGGCGGGCGAGCTCCAAGTTCACGCCCGGCGAGCGGCGCCAGTTGCTGGAGCACGTCCAGGGCCTTCGGCAGCGAGCCGACGCGGATGTGTTGGACGTGGATCTGCAGGCCTTCCGGCGGGGTGAGGCGCTGCTCGATACGATCTTGGGGATCGAATGACGAACGACGAGGAGCGACTGCGGCGCTGGCGTCTGGCCATCGGCGAACCGGAGGGCACCGAGACCCTGCCGGCTTTGCACGACCGGGATCGAGAGATCAGCGAGACGCTCAGTCAGCTGTACGACACCTCCCGGGGGGGCATGGAGCGGTCGGCGCCCCGGCTGGCCCGGTGGCTGGGCAACGTTCGGGAGTTCTTCTCGACGCCGGTGGTCCAGATCGTCCAGCGGGACGCCATCGAGCGGCACGGGCTGCGGCAGTTGCTGCTGGAGCCTGAGCTCCTGCAATCGATCGAGGCCGACGTGGGCCTCGTGGCCGACCTGCTGTCGTTGGGGCAAGCCATGCCCGAACGGAGCAAGGAGGTGGCGCGGCAGTTGGTGCAGAAGGTGGTCGACGAGCTGATGCGTCGTCTGGCCGCCAAAACCGCAGACGCGGTCCGCGGCGCGCTGCAACGCGGCCGCCGTACGCACCGCCCCCGCTTCGCGGACATCGACTGGGCCCGGACCATCCTGGCCAACCTGAACCACTATCAGCCCCAACATCGAACCGTGATCCCGGAGCGTCTGGTCGGCTGGCTGCGCAGGCAACGGCGCACCGACGAAGTGGTGCTGCTGGTGGACCAGTCCGGCTCCATGGCCCAGAGCGTGGTGTACGCCTCGGTCTTCTCCGCGGTGATGGCTTCGGTGCCGAGCCTTCGCACCCAGCTGGTGTGCTTCGACACCGAGGTCGTGGACCTGACGGGCCTGCTGACCGATCCCGTCGACGTCTTGTTCGGCGTTCAGCTCGGGGGAGGCACGGACATCAATCGGGCGATCGGCTACGTTCAGGAGCGGATCGAGCACCCGGCCCAGACCCATCTGATCCTGATCAGCGACCTGATCGAGGGCGGGGATCCCGAGATGATGTTGGCCCGGGCCCGCCAGCTGGTGGCCCAGGGCGTGAACCTTATCATTCTGCTGGCCCTGTCCGACGAAGGCCGCCCCTTCTACGACACCGAACACGCTGGTCGCTTCGCGGCGTTGGGGTGCCCGGTGTTCGCGTGCACGCCCGATCGGTTTCCCGACCTCATGGCCACCGCCCTGTCGCGCCAAGACCTGCATGCCTGGGCCGCCCGAGAAGATGTGGCCCTGGTTCGATGATGTAGTCACCTGTCTCCGGAGTTCTTCGCAGAAGAACGCGGGAGACAGGTGACTAGGGGTGTTCAGGCGGTGGCTCCGTCGTGGTATCCGATCGACGAGGGCCGCGAGGCCTCGGGGAGGGTGATCCCGTGAACGAGCATCGACCGGTCCCGGCGGAGGCGCTCCGACGACGGTGCGACCCTTCGGAACTCCACTTCGAGACGACCGCCGAGCTTACTGACCTCGACACGCTTCCGGGACAGGCGCGGGCCATCGAGGCCATCGATTTCGGTGTCGGGATCCAGGGCCCCGGCTACAACCTCTACGTCGCCGGCCCGACGGGGATGGGCAAACACACCCTGGTCCGAAGCGTCCTCGAGGGTCGGGCGTCGGGGGAGGGTGCACCCAGCGATTGGGTGTACGTCCACGGCTTCGAAGAAGCTCGGAAGCCGGTCGCCCTATCTCTCCCGGCCGGTCGGGGGGCCACCCTCGTCGACGACGCCGAGGCCCTCATCCGTGAGGTGCGAAGCGCGATCCCAGCCGCGTTCGAGACCGACGAGATTCGGAACCGGCGACGGGTGATCGAGCGCGAGGTGGAGGACCGCAACGAGGCCACGTTCGGCGCCCTCAACCAGAAGGCCAAGGAGCGGGGGCTCGCGCTCCTGCGGACCCCAGCAGGGTTCGCCCTCGCCCCGGTGCGGGACGGGGAGGTGCTTCCTCCAAACAGGTTCGAGGCGCTTCCAGAGGCAGAGCGGAAGAAGCTCCAGGACGACGTCTCGGCCCTCGAGAGCGAGCTTCAGGAGATCCTCCGGCAGGTGCCCCGGTGGGGAAAGGAGGCGCGGGAGAAGCTGCTCCAGCTCGAAGGCGAGGTGGTGAGCTACGCGATCGACCATCTCATCGATGACCTCAAGCAGAAGTACGCCGACCTCGACGCCGTGCATGACTGGCTCGGGAGGCTCCGGGACGACCTCGTCGAGCATGCCCCCGAGCTCGTCCGACCCAAGCAGAGCGAAGAGACCAAGCTTCTGTCTCGACTGACCGGGGACGCGGATCCCTGGACCACCCGGTACCGGGTCAACCTGTTGGTGGACCGTCGTGGCGCCATCGGGGCGCCGGTCGTCGAGGAGCCCCACCCCAACCTCGAGAACCTGCTCGGGAGCGTCGAGCATCGGCAGCAGCTTGGTGCGCTGACGAGCGACTTCACACTCATCAAGGCGGGGGCACTCCATCGCGCCAATGGCGGCTACCTCATCCTCGATGCCCGCCGCGTCCTCGCCCAGCCCGCGGCATGGGAGGCGCTCAAGCGCACCCTCCGTACCGGCTTCATCCGGATCGAGTCCCTCGGCCAGGCCCTGGGTCTGGCGAGCACGGTCACCCTCGAGCCGGCACCGATCCCCTTGGACGTGAAGGTGATCCTCGTGGGGGAGCGGCTCCTCTACTATCGGCTCTGCCAGTACGACCCGGAGATGGGCCAGCTCTTCAAAGTGCAGGCGGACTTCGAGGACGACACCCCGCGGTCGGACGAGTCGGTTCCCCGCTTCGCCGCGCTGATCGGCACCATGGCGCGGCGGGCGAACCTCCTCCCGTTCGATCGCACCGCGGTGGCCCGGCTGGTCGAGGAAGGGGCCCGACTCGCCGCCGACGCCCACAAGTTGACCACCCACGTCGAGGCGGTCGCCGATCTCCTCCGGGAATCGAGCTGGTTCGCCGGGCGACGACGAGCCGACCGGGTCACCGAGACGGACGTCGAGGCGGCCAGGCAGGCCCAGGAGCGTCGGGCGGATCGGATCCGGGAGCGGGAGCACCAAAGCGTCGAGGAGGGCACCCTCCACATCGCGACGACCGGGTCGGCGGTCGGCGCCATCAATGGCCTCTCCGTGCTCTCCCTCGGGACGTTCCGCTTCGGGCGGCCCACCCGTATCACCGCGCGGGTTCGCCTCGGAAAGGGGGAGCTGGTCGACATCGAACGGGAGGTGCAGCTCGGCGGACCTCTGCACTCGAAGGGCGTGCTCATCCTCGGCGCGCTCCTCGGGGCACGCTATGCCGCGGAGCGACCGCTGTCCCTCCGGGCAAGCCTCGTCTTCGAGCAGTCCTACGGCGGGATCGATGGCGACAGCGCGTCCATGGCCGAGCTCTGTGCCCTCTTGTCCGCCCTCGCCGAGATCCCTATCCGGCAGAACTTTGCGATCACCGGTTCGGTCGATCAGATGGGCACAGCGCAGGCCATCGGGGGCGTGAACGAGAAGATCGAAGGGTTCTTCGACGTCTGTCGGCGCACGGGAGCGGGGCTCGATGGCACCCAGGGCGTGCTCATCCCGGCGTCGAACCAGCGTCACCTCATGCTCCGATCCGACGTGGTTCGAGCGGCCGGGGAAGGTCGGTTTCGGGTGTTCGCCTATCGGGACGTCGACGAGGCGATCGAGGTGTTGACGGGCGTGACGGCCGGGGTTCCGGGGGCGGAAGGTCGCTACCCCGAGGGGTCGGTCAACCGTCGGGTCGCCGACCGCCTCATCGCCCTCTCGGAGGTCGTCAAGCGGCTGGCCCGGGAGAGTCGGGGGGGTTCCGGGAACGACGACCCGACCCCCGAGACCCCCGGTGAGCCGGTGGCCGGCGACCAAGGGGGGTCGGCCCGGTGAGCCGCCGCGCGCGGATTCGCCGGGTCGTGGTCACCGTCGACGCGGTGCCCGGCGCCGAGCGGGCCTTCACCGCCGGCCTCGCCCTCGCTGCCCGGCTCGAGGCGGAGGTCGAAGCGCGCTTGGTCGAGGACGAGGACCTGCACCGGCTCGCGGGCCTCCCCTTCGCGCGGCGCTTCGGACCCGGGACCGCGGGAGGCGCAGGCTTCGGGGGCGATAGCCTCGCGGCGGAGTTCCGTGCCCTCGCGGCAACCGCCCGCGAAGAGCTCGAGCGGGAAGCGGCCCGCCGGCGGGTGCGAGCATCGTTCCGGGTACTTCGGGAGCGCATCGGGGCCGAGGCGGTCGCGCCGGGGGAAGGTGAGGTGGTGTTCGTCGCCTGGAGTCGCCGGCGATCTCTCCCCAGCCCCCTCGTGTCACCGCCCATCGCCGTCGAGGCGGGCGGGCCGAGCCCCCCGGTCCGCGTGTTCTTCGACGGGACCGCAGCCGGGAAGGAAGCCCTGGCGGCCGCGGCGGAGCTTGGCCCCCCGTCCGTGGTCGTCCTTCATCTACCGACGGGCCCGCAGGGCAGCGCCGCCCTCGAGGGTGCGGCGCTGCAAGCGGTCGGCGAGACCCGGGTTCGGCTGACCTTCGAGCCGTTGGCGGATGGCGATCCGGGTCGGGGCCTGCACCGGGCGCTCTCCCGGGAAGAGGGCGGCACCCTGGTGCTGTCGCGGCGCCAGCCCGCCGCGGCGGTGCTCCTCGAGGAGGCCCGATCGGTTCGGGTCCCGGTCGACGTCCTCCTGGTGCTCTAGGGAAACGGTGACGTGACAACGGCTAGGCGGCGCTGCAGTTGGATCGAGGGGGCGGGGAATGGTCCGTGTCCTCCAGCAGCACGGGGCTCACGAAGCTCTCGGGCTTCACCGTGAGGATCGAGCACGATAGGCGATTGATGATCCGCTCGGCTGTATTGCCGACGATGAGCCCGAGAAGCCCCGTTCGACACAGTGTGCCCATGACGACGAGCTCCGGATCAATGCGCTCGATGAGTCGGGGCAAGACGGCCCGCCCCTCGCCGTGCTCGAGTCGAGGGATCGCTGAGATCCCCGCCGCTTCGAAGCGCGACGCCCACGCGTTCAGCGCCGTTCGGTGCTTACCAAGGGCATGCTCCATGACCCTCGTGAACTCCGCCTTTGGCATTCGCGGACGCAGAAGCTGTTCACCCCACACGTTCCAGACGTGAAGGAGGACCACTTCGGACGACGGCTCGGCGATACGGAGGCAGGCATCGAGGATACGCTCGTTCGGCCGCTCGGCCTCTTCGCTCGTGGGCATCAAATCGACGGCGGCGACGATCCGCTGAGGACGGCCCGTCGCACCAAGGCGCGCCGCCCACACCGGCGTTGGGCACTCGCGCAGCAGATGCTGGGTCGTGGGGCCGAAGGAGCGCTCATCGTCTCGATGGCGAGGCTCGTCGACGATGTACAGCAGGTCGCAGCGAGTGCGATGCACGTGACGTATCAGCTCGATGTGCGGATCGCCCGCCAGCACGTGGCAGTGCACGGTGAGACCATCCTTACGGATCTGGTCCGCAACCTCCTCGAGGCGCTCGAGTCGTTCGGTACAAACGAGCTTCTTCAACGTGTCGTCATCGCTCAACCATACGTAATACGTATGCTCGGGGACCACGTGCACGAGCTCGACGTGCGCGTCGTGCCGTGTGGTTAGATCCCGAATCTGGTCAACGAAGCCCGGAGCGCCGTCGAACGCGTTCCAACCGACGCAGATCTTCTGGAACCGCAACATAAGGTCCTCCTCGTTGGCGTCGAGCGCCGCACGAAACGAGGACCCAACGACAACCAACAGCAAGCGTGCAAGAGATGGTCCGAATGGTAGGAAAAGCCAACGAGGCGACGATCTGTCGAACACGTAACTTCGTGGTACCGATCAGTGCGCCTTTGAAACGAACCTCGACCAGCGTAGTCCGAGTGCCGGCGTATTCACCGCACGCGGTGGCCTACCGTCTGTGAGAGCGGAAGACGCTTTGCTTGGGGACGAAGCGTGCAGCTTCGAGTTCAAGGCCTGCGAAAGAAGCGGCGTCTGCTTGGTGGCGGACCAGTTCTGCCCCCGCAGGGAGCTGAGCGGCAGGGCGGCGTGCGTTCCGTCACGCGGTCACCCTGCCCCAATAGCTGTCGACGCGGGCCTGTATCTTCGTCAGGACCGCGCCGTTACGAACGGGCTCGAAGAGATGCCGAAACCGACCTTGCGGCGCGAGGTATTCGTCTACCGGTAGACGCGGTTTGGGGATGCGCGTGTGGACAACTCGACCGTCTCGCCACACTTTGAGAGGAAATATGCCGGTGCGTACGGCCAAGCGCCCGAGCTCGACGGACCGTTCTGGCGGGTAGTGCCACCCGGTTGGGCACGGCGTGAGGGCGATGAACATCTTGGGTCCGGTGATCACCTTCGCTTCCTCTACCTTGCGAGCGATGTCGAGCGGGTCGCTGGCGACGATCGTGGCCAGGTACGGCGGATGATGGGCCGCCCATATGTTAAATAGATCTTTTTTCTCCTGGCGAACCCCGGGCTCATCGGTCGCCGTCCGAGCGCCGTAGGGTGTAGAAGCCGACGTCTGTTGGCCTGTATTTCCGTATCCTTCATTGTCGTAGCACACCGTGTATACGTCTAGACCGCGATCCATCGCCGCGCTGGTCGCCGATAGACCCATGCCGGTGGCGGAGCCGTCGCCGGTGAGCACAACGACGTGTAGGTCATCCTTCACGGACAAACGCTCCTTTTTAATGAGCACATCGAGGGCGTCGCGGATACCTTGAGCTCCGGCCGACGCGCTGGCCATCGCGGTGTACAGCCATGAGCTATGAAAGGGCGTGAATGGATACACGGACAGCAGCGACATACATCCGGCCGCATTAACGAACACAGTATTCGACCCAAGAACGTCATAGAACGTCTTGAGCATCTCCAGGGCACCGCACCCTGCGCACATCGGAGTGCCCGGTTCGAGCAGATGCTTCTTCGGCAACCGCTTGAGACTCCGGTAGACCTGGGTAGTCATGTCGAGCTCTCCGTGGCTCCGGCGATGGCGAGTGCTCTTTGGGTGACACGCATATCATCCTCCGTGAACATCAATCGTGCCGGCGGTACCCGCCCCGAACCGGCGGCGCGACGAGCTTCTCTGAATACTTCGACCAACTCGGGCACGGGTAAGTCTCGCCCTCCGAGACCACCGACAAATGATAGTAGGGGCGGTGCGTTCGGTCCGTACAGCGCAGACGCAACCTCCGAGAACAATACGCCGCCCTTGCCGAGGGAGATGTTTTGGTCAAGGACGGCTACGGCGCGACAGGAGCTCAGGGCGCGGCGGAGCTCCTCGTGGGGGAAGGGTCGAAGAATTCGCGGTCTCAGCAGGCCGACTCGCCACCCGTGTTCTTGCCGCAGGACGTCGATAGCTTCTTTGGCCTTGGTGGCAAACGAGCCCGCCATGATCAGGGCGATCTCCGCGTCATCTAGTCTGAAGTTCGGACGCCGAGAACGCCGATTCGAGCCGCGCAGAGGGCTTTGGAATGCGTAAAGGGCCGATGCCGCTTAGAAGCGTAGTCAGATCAGTCACTTGCGAAAAGACGGAAAAAACGATCAACGCTTGAGGCCGCGGATCGATAACGGGTCCAGATGCATCTCGAGCGGGTCAAGAATCGGAACGGTGTCGTGACGGTCCTCGTTCGTCAGAGCTACCGGGAGGACGGTAAGGTCAAGAAGCGGACCGTTGCGAACATTACGCACCTGCCGGAGGAGATTCAATTCAGTATCGCGCGGCAGCTCAAGGGCGAGGTGCTCGTGCCTAGCGCTCAGGCTTTCAAGGTGGTGTCCTCCCGGCACCACGGCCACGTCGAGGCCGTCTCGGCGGCAATGAAAAAACTGGAAGTCTCCAAGCTGCTGGGGCCGGGATCGAGCCAGCAGAAGAAGATCGTGATGGCGATGATCGCGGCGCGGATTCTGGACCCCGCGAGCAAGCTTGCCACGGCTTCAGGGTGGGGCGCGACGACCCTCCCCGAGTGCTTCGGCGTGAAGGGCGCTACGGAGAACGAACTGTATGGAGCGATGGACTGGCTGCTCGAGCAACAGCCGGCCATCGAGAGACGACTTGCGAGACGCCATCTGGAGCCCTGTGGACTCGTGCTGTACGACCTGACCTCCTCGTATGTGGAAGGCACCAAATGTCCCCTGGCAACGAGGGGATACAGCCGCGACGGCAAGCCCCAGAAGCTGCAAGTCAACTACGGCATCCTCACGGACGAAGCCGGGCGACCGGTGGCTGCACGTGTCTACGACGGCAACACGGCGGACCCGGCAACGGTGCAGGATCAACTTGTGAAGGTGAAGGACGAGTTCGGGCTCGACCTCGTGGTCTTCGTCGGTGACCGGGGTATGCTCGCCCAGACGGTCATTGAAGACATGCGCGACCGCGGGGGCTTCGAGTGGATCACGGCGCTCAAGTCGGGGGCCCTTCGCAAACTCCATGCGGAAGGTAGCCTGCAGATGGGCCTCTTCGACGAGCGCAATATCTTCGAGTTCAACTCGGAACTCTATCCGGACGAGCGCCTTATCGCTTGTCGAAATCCCGCCCTCGCGGCCCGACGGTCGGCGAAGCGCTTGGAGATGGTCGACGCCACCAAGGAAGAACTCCAGAAGATCCAGAAGATGGTGGAGTCGGGCCGTCTTCGCGGCGAAGGCAAGATCGGCGTCCGGGTGGGTCGGGTCATCAACAAGTATAAGATGGCCAAGCACTTCCTTCTCGAGATCGAGGACGAGGCGCTCCGCTACCGGGTCGACGAAGACAGCGTCCGCAAGGAGGCGGCCCTCGACGGCGTCTATGTCGTGCGGACAAGCGTTGCTGCCGAAGCCATTGACCGAGACGACGTCGTACGGAACTACAAGCGTCTCACGCGCGTCGAGCGGGCATTCCGCTGTATGAAGACCGACCTCGACGTTCGGCCCATCTTCCATCGGACCGAGAACCGCGTCCGGGCCCACATCTTCCTCTGCTTGCTCGCTGAGTACGTGCAGTGGCACATGCGTGACGTATGGCGCGAGCTCCTATTCGCCGAGGAAGTCGATACCCTCGAAGATCGCGACCCAGTCGCGCCCGCTCAGCCTACCGACCTCGCCAGCCAGAAGAAAGCGACCAAACAGACGCAGGATGGCCTTCCCCTGCTGAGCTTCCGAGGCCTCCTGAAGAAGCTCTCCTCCATCGTCAGAAACACATGCCAAGTCGATGATGGCAGCACCTTCGAAACGACGACCGAACCCGACACCCTGCAGGGGCGTGCCCTCAAACTCATCAAATCCTTTACGTAGCCAGATCCGGTCGCTCCCGCGACGACAAAGAGCTGAGAGATTTCGGACACCTACGCCTGCGCAAGGTTCGAACTTCAGGCTAGCAGACCGACGTAGGCCTCGTGCGCAAGCCGAACCTTCGCGATGCCGAGCAAGCGCGTCAGTCTTACTGTCGTTCTTCAGGTCGCTTTCGGAGCGCCAGTAGCAACTTGCCGATCTCCTCGTTCCAGCGGTTCCGGTCTTGAATCTCGCCCCCCGGATCCATCAAGCCAACGAAGTTCGCGCTGACTCGACGTCGGATCGCGTCGTATAGATCTTCCATGTCCTCGGGCCACCAGTCAGGCGCCGAGCGACCGGAGTCGAAGATGTCATCGATGAGGACCGGAATCAGGACCTCGGACATCTTCTCCTCGCGCTCACGTTCGATGATGGTCTCGACCTCGTGCAGGACGCCCGGCCGGATGAGCGATGCCTTCGAACAGCAGAGGATCATCCTGTCAAAACGTTGAAGCTCCGCCTCGATGTGCCGGTGGATGCGCTTGCCCGGAATGGCGTCCTTCGGGAAGTACCAAGTCTTGACGCCGTTCCCCTGTAGGTCAGAACGTAGACGCTCGGCGAAAGTCTGGTCGGGTCGGCCGTAGGATAGAAAGACTGATTGCAGCATGGTGAATAGGTCCGTGGCGTCGATAGACTTGAGCGAATCTATCAGGTAGACGGCCGCGATGCGAGGCATCCCCGTTCTCTCGAGAAGAAACTGGAGGCAGTCAAGATGAAGAGAGCTTGCGGCTGTGATCCAATCGATCGTTGCTCCGGAGAGCGTAGCGGCCGTATTTGCCCCTGCGTCGAGCTGGACTTTGCTGAGGTCGGCATCCTCCAGGACAGCTTCGCTGAGGTCTGCACCGAGGAGGTTGGCATGACGAAAGGTCGCCCCTCGAAAGTGAGCACGGCGAACCTTGGCGCTTCGGAGGTCAGCTCGGACTAGGAATGCGCCTTGAAAATGGACTCCATCCAAGATGGCGTCCTGCAGATTGGCACCGATGAAAACTGCGCCGTGCCCTCGGGCATCAGACAGATCGGCCCGACGGAGGTTGGCGCCCGAAAACGTGGCGTCATCGAGGTAGGCGCCCCTAAGTTGACTTGTCACTAACTCAGCTTTTCCCAGGTCAGCTCCTCGAAAGTCGGCGTGAAGAAGACGAGCGGACTTAAGGTTGATTCCCTCGAGTATTAACCCTTGTAGTTCGGCACCACCCAAGTCTACACTGCCAACCTGATCCCTTATTCTCCATGCGTTCCAGGCCTCGACGCCCTCCTTCAGCTTCGCCAGGTGCTCTGGGTTCGCCACGCCACGTCAAGGATCGCATGAGCCAACCATCGTCACTAGATCCTCCCGGCCCGTGCTTGTCTGTCTTGCGCGGGCAATCACCACTGCAGGGGTCGGCCTGATCGACGGCCGTGCTAGTCATGCCCGTCCTGGGGCCTCCTGCCCCGTAGGCCCTAGCTATGGCATGCTAAACGCCGCGTCCAGTGCACGGACAGCGCCCCCTTCAAGGGCGGTGGTAACGTGGCTGTAAGTCCGCAGGGTGATGGCGGGGTCAGAATGGCCGAGCCTGAGCTGAACGACTTTCAAGGGCGTCCCGGCCTCCAGGAGGATCACGGCATGGCTGTGCCTGATCTCGTGCAAGGTCCTGGTTGGCACATCAGCGGCCCTAACCACCTGGACTAGCAGCTTACGCACCCGATCCTGGTCCAGGGGTGTGCCTGTCCCGGTGGCGAACACGTAGTCATCGAGCTGTGCCCCACGGCCCGACCGCTCCTGCTCGATCAGGCCCGAGAGGCGACCAGGAATCTCGATCGTCCGGCGGCTGGTCTCACTCTTCATGGGCTCGATCTGCCGGGCCTTACTGAACGTCCTGACGAACGACAGTCGGGGCACTCGATGGTCCCGAAACCTCAAGCCCAGGGCCTCACTGATCCTGCAGCCCGTGCCGGCCAAGACCTCGAACACCAGCGCCTGTTGCGGTGTAAGGATCTCATGGGCAGCCACCAGGACCCGCTTGAGCTCCTGGGCGGTCCAGTACCTGACGGCCGACTCGTCCCCCACCCTGGCCTGCTTAGCGCCCCCAGGCCGGCGAACGCCTGCCATCGGATCCTTGTCGATCCACCCGCGGTCGAGCGCGAACTTGGTCACCTGGCGGATGGCGATGTGCAGAGCCTGCAGGGTCCTGAGGGAGACGGACCGATCCCGCAGCTCAGCGTACAGACTCTCCACATGCTCAGCCTTTAGCCGGGCCACGGGCAGCTGGCCGCGCCGGGGAAGGACATGCGTACGGAGGACGGATCGGTACTGGGTGATCGTCGCCGTACGAAGCCTGTCGGTGGCCGAGGTCAGGAACGCCTCGATGGTCTCGCTCAGGGTTCGGTCCTCGGCCTTGACCCTCTTGGCCTCGGGCTTGGACGCGGTCCACGCCCTCGCCTTGTCCAGGACATCGCGGCGCGACTTCCCGTAGATCGACTTCCGGCCCAGTGACGGCGGTGCCGACCACTCCCACCGGCCATCCTTTCGCCGGCGCACAGACCCTAGACCGTAGTTCGAGGCAGGCATCCCGAAATCTACGGTCACAGTTACGGTCAGTTCTTACAAGGGTGGACTGGAAGGCCCGAGAATCGCCAATGATTCCCGGGCCTTCCACTTGAGGGCAGAGGGAATCGAACCCCCAACCTATTGATTAAGAGTCAATTGCTCTGCCAGTTGAGCTATGCCCCCAAGTTGTCAGACCGCTCGGCGCTTTCGCTTCGCGGCGAGTCGGTCTACTGCGACCTACTCGATAACGCAACCTTTGGTCCTCGCCGTTGAACGGAATGGGAACCGATCGCGTTCTGGGTGGCCGACGGGGCTTGAACCCGCGACCTATGGAGCCACAGTCCTTGACCGACATTCTTGTCGCATGTCAGCCGTTGGCTCTAAGCTCCATGCACCAAAAGTGCACCAGGCACTGCCTTATGGACCGTGGGATGTCAATCCGAATCCGCGGCGAGGTTGGGCTCTGCTTCGTCCAGCGTAGCCCCTTCCATCTCGGCATCCATGAAAGAGACGAAGTCGCGCATTGAGTCTCGGATCTCTTCACCTGACAGCCCGCGGTGATCGACCTTGAACTCAAGTTTGGTCGCCTGACCGAACATCCGCAGTTCGTTGACCGTCGTCTCCATCACGATGCGCTCAATGACCCAACCGCCCCTCGGCCGCATGTCGCTTCGATGGGCACCGACCGACTTGATGACCCGCTCTCCGTCAACAAGGAAGAAGACCTGCTCAGGCCAGTCACGTAGCCAGAGCCAGCTGCGAGCGTGCCGCTCCATGATGATGATGCATCCATCCCCGTCCCCTTCCGCGGGACACCCGGCCCAAATCCGGATGTCGCGAACGTGTGCGGTCTCTGAGACGTAGGTCCTCGTGCCCTCGAACCTGTCGTAGATCACTCGAGCCTCGTCCGCATAGGTATTACCCGAGGAGGCCAAAAGCAGGGCGGCGATGATGCTGCTGAGGTGTTTCATGGTTTTCCCTTCATGATTTCGGGAGGCGGGCCACGAGGGCGCGCCCGCTCGTCTACTTTCCATTTAATATATTCTACTGCCTGCTGTGACTCCTATGCACTTAGGGGAGCATCGCCTTCAGCTTGGCCGGACCCCTCTTCGCCGCCGTGGCCTCCTTGGTGGTCCGTTTCTCGGTGGACGCCCCCTTCGATTTGGTCTTCTTTGCGACCGCTTTCGTCGCGGTCGCCTTCTTCGATGCGGGCGTCTCCGGCTTCGGCTTCGGGTCCGGGTCGGGCTTGGCCTCATCCTGCTTGGCGTCGTCCTTCGCCGCCAGCCTCTCCCGGCGCTGCACGTTGTAGGGCGCGTCCGCATCGAAGTGGTTCCGATGCCCCTTCAGCCTCCGCCCATCGGCCAGCTGGAAGGCATGGAGCCCCTCGAGGCCCTTCTCGTCCTTGCCGAGGTAGGTCAACGCATCCTGCGGTGTGAGTTCACCCTGGTCCCTCCTTGTCTCTGAGATCGTCAGCCGGCCCTCACGGTCCTTGCTGATGCCCTTGGTCTCCCAAACGTTGTAGGTCTCGCCCCTGTAGAAGTACGCCATCGTCGGTCCCCTTCGTCGCGGAACGTCCGCGACCTGGGACCAACCTAAACAGATAATATCGACTCGAACACAGTCGGGATCGAACGAGCGATCCAGTGGTCGGTTGCGAACCACCGCGCCATGGGAGGCTCGAGGAAGGGGCGTGCGGGACCCGAGTGTCGACGGGTTGTGGCCTATGGCCAGGAAGGAGCGAGGGACAGGGGCGCGGGCTGGAGAGGCCCCTGAGCAGAATCTAGAGCCCGATGACCGACACTGCATACCTTTGCCTACCCAATATGGGGCGTAGCTGAATGATGAGGGCCCCATATCTCGATGTTCGCTTCATGATCCCCTTGACGCGGACCGTCCTGCGCGTATTCTAAGTCGGCAAAAACGGGAGGCGAAAAGAAAGGAAGTACAATGACGAATCGAAAGGTCACGAGAAAGGTTGCGGCAACAAAGGCATCGAGCACCCTAAGAGCCCCAAAGACGGGAAAGCTGTCCAAGACTGCCGCCGCAAGTGCGCTTTCTCAACGTAAGGCACCCGCCAAACAAACATCCCCTCGAGCTGCCAGCGCAGCATCTCGAACACTGCGCGATGGCAGAACCAGCAAGGCATCTAAATCTGCCGCCGGGAGTGCGCTCGCACAAACGCGGGCGAAGGGTAAGCGAGGCTCCAGATGAACTCCAACACCAGAGCATGCGTTGCGGTGGCTGCGAGGAGCCTTGCAACAGGGGATCGCATCAGCGGCGCCTACGACCATTCAAGATCCAGGCACTGCCCGATCTCCGGAACGGTTCGTCCTGAATCTATCAGCCTCTATGATCATGACCGACGCTGCCACTTCAGTGGCTCGCCGAGAAGCCTCTACGACTTCGGGACTCGGAGTCATGTGTCCCTTACGATGAACGGCACGTCTTTCTCAGGCTACGACTTCGGCTCAAGGTCGCACTTCTCGGGGACGATCTCCGGACGCTCTGTCTCGATCTACGACTTCGGCGAGTCGAAGCACTTCGCCTACGGTTTGCAATGATGCTTGTCAATTGGGCGCTCGCCCGTCGCATCGACCGACATCTCGTCAACGCCTAAGCGCGGCGCTTCCATCTTCGGGCGGTGCCGCAGAACCGGATCGCCCATATGCTGACAACAGACACAGCAATCGCGCAAAGACGCGTCGATGATCCTGAGCGGCAGTTCATTGTGTACTGCGACGAGTCTGGGACCGACGGAGGACGTCTGTATGGCTTCGGGTCGCTCTGGATGCCTTGGGAACGACGAGGCGACTTCTCTGCGCTGTGGGCTCGTCTTCGAAACGCCTATTTTCCACCATCGGAAGTGAAGTGGCAGAAAGTTAAGAAGAACACGCTTCCATTCTTCGAGGCGCTCGTCGATGAGTTCTTCCGGCGTAAGTGGCTAATGTTCCACTGCATCATCATCGGCAAAGACGAGGTTAACCTCGCACACCACGACAATGACTGGGACCTAGCACGCCGCAAACACCTCGTGTTGCTGCTACACAATAAGATCTGTCGATTTGCTCGGCCCGGCAAAAGGTACAGAATACGAGTCGATCCGCTGCCCTCTAGATACGCGAAGGCTGATGAGGCGGCGGAGATCATTCTGTCAAGACTCGTTGCGCAGGCACCCAACGTAACGGGTGGCGAGATCATTCAGTCCCTTCGCACCGTGGACAGCAAGAAGACGCCTGGCATTCAACTCTCCGATCTGCTGCTCGGTGCCGTCGTAGCGGCACGGCGCGGCGAAGCGACTTCCCAAGCGAAACTGAGCCTGATGGAGCGGATCGCAAGACATCTCGGATGGGCCGACCTTGCTTCCGATACCTTCCCAGAGGCCGGAAAATTCAACATATGGCGCTATTGGGACCCGGCCAGCAGCAAGCCGCGACCGGAGATCACCCGCCGCTGTACTCTCCACTGGTAGCTGCTATTTCGCTAGTTCCGGCATCCGTCGCGTTCGCTGTCCAGCGGATCCGCCACCCAGACGGCCTCCGTACCGTCGAGCGCTCGAGCAGCAAACGTGTAGACTGCGGTTGCTACACGATCGGAATGAGATCGGTCATTCGACACGAAGGGGAGGACATGCAGTCGAGGACGACTCAGCCCATGCGAGTACACTTCGAGGCCGCTATTCGCGTCCCGCAACTGTGAAGATCGAGTCTCCAATGGCGCAAGCCAACACCTTCACTTCGTCGCTACAGCCTTCGGGACCCTAAAGGCGCGGTCGACACCTTCGGACTTGAGTGTCTTTTGGGCTGCTTCATCGATGCTCATGGGCTTGAGGCGGTAATAGTAGGATTCGGAGTGCGTGTCGTAAAAGACTACCCGCCGGAAGCCGATATCTTCAAGATTCTTAAGAAAAGAGCCTTTTCGCATTGAGCCTCCCTCCGTGATTTTGTGTGCCATCACTCTGCCGGCAAAGATATAGTTGATACGGAGAACGTCTTGGTTCTTTCCAGTGACTCGGACACGGGTATCCATTCCTTGGTCCAAGTACAGTGTCTCCAAGCGTTTCGCAACGGACTTTCTTTGGGCAATCATGTACTTGTGAGTCGTACGCTTGAGCGTCTTCGCAAAGGTGCGTCGACACTTCTCCAGACGCCGAGTTGAACGCCGTGCTTTTCGGTAGTCGGGAACCTCTTTCACGATCGCTACAAGTTCACGGTACAAGCGAGTAACGTTCTTCACGTCGAGACACGCACCAGCCCCTTGCTTGAGGGTCTTTATTTCTTTCTCAAAGGCAGCGATTCGCTCCTTTCGCCGTGCAGCCACCTCATCCTGACGTAGGCGCTGCACGCCTTCAGCGACGAGCCGGCGATCTTCGTCGGGCACCCTTTCACCAAGGCTATCGAAAACAGACAGGATTTCGTTGGCCCTCCGCCAGTCGCCGCTACGTTTGGCGGTTTCAAACTCCCGACGCGTTTCGGGAAGCCGTTCCCGTAGCGCCTGCAGTCTCGCCTGACGCTGGCGCTTACCTTCCTGTTGACGCTGAAGCATCTCCGCCTTTGACGACCGACCAGACCACTCAGAATAGACGACGCCTCCCAAAAGAAGAAGTCCGACCGCCGCGACGGCAAACACCGCGTTTCGCCCCTGCCGCTTTTCCCGTCGCAGCGGTGTATTCGCGGCACCCAATCGCACTCGCGGACGCTGTCTGTCAGGTCGACGTTGCCGGGCCCGTTTCCTCATCATCTGCGCGACTGGAGGACCGTATGTGAGGTTCGTTGAGCAGTTAAAGCAGAAAGGAGCCCCGAACCAATTCCGCATTCCACACTCAGGGCACAAGACGACGTCTTCCGGCTTGGAGCTTTCAGGCGGGGAGAATAGCGCACTGCAATTCCCACATTGCGGGCTCAGGGCCGGCGATCCTGCACCGCACTTTGGACATCGAGGCATCACCGGAATCTATCACGAAAGCTCACCGCCTCCCGATTCGCAGCGAATGACTTCACAAAGGATAGCGGAAAGGATCAGCTCGCCACCGCACCCGACACACCGGTGATGCCGTTGGCGTAGGTGGCCACCGCCTGGCGGAGCCGGAGCCTGGCCGCGACCAGGTCGGTCTGTTCGGAGGCGCTGAAGTCACCGGCGACGGCCCCGACGAAGGTCGCCAGCGAATCGATGTCGGCCATCAGCGACGATGCATTGGCATGCTGCAGGTCGAGGCGTTGCCCGATCTTGGTGATCGTCCGGAAGACGTCCTCTCGAAGGGACGCCTTCTCAGCGTCGGTCAGGGTGGCGTAGTAGGTCGCGTCAAACTCAGCGGGTAGTGTCATATCGACTCTTAAGTATTGCGCATCACGGCGTCCAGGCGCTGATCCGCGCCATCTCAAGGTCCGACAGGGCCCGATCGAAGACCAGGACCTGGGTGGTGACGCAGCGCCCCTCGGTGCCGGTCACGCCGAAGGCCGAACCGATCGCGAAGCCATCAGCGTTCGCCGCCGACACGGCTCCGCCGTAGGTGACCGGAGCCTGGGCGACCCCATCGACGAAGGCCGTGGCCCCGACCGCATCGGCGACCATCCCCATGTCGTAGAGGACGTCCAACGCCGCGAAGGCGCCCGACGCGGCGGGCTGGCCGATGTTGGTCCCTCCGGTCGTCTGGATGTTCCAGCGCAGGGTCCCGGAGGCCAGGCGCTCCATCCAGATACCGATCCCGGTCAGGGTGGTGCCGATCATCCGGGCCTGGATGAACTGCGTCGCCGCGACCCGGATCAGCACCGTGCCGCCGGTTCCGTCGTGGAGGAACTTGAATGTCGGTCCCAGCGTGGCGTCGGCCAGCCGGTCCTGCGCTCCGAACAGGACGCCGTCGGCGGGAGCGCTGACCAGCGTCGGATCTCCGACGCCCTCATCGGGCGCCAGGACGTAGCTGTTGATCCGGTCGGTCCAGGTCTGGACGTCGCCCCCGATGTCGACGATGCCCTGCGTGCCGTCCCACCAGGCGGCTGGACCCAGCTGTTCCGGGGACCAGACCAGGTCGGTGTAGGACGCTGACGGCGATCCCGTGCCGAGGGCGAGGTCGTTGCCGTTCCCGGTCCTGTCGGTGACCGTCGCGCCGTCCCCTGCCGGGGCTGCGAAGCGCCAGTACGCCGAGAGGTCGTTCCTTTGAGGCGCTGAGGGGTCGAGGTGATCGATGCCGTTGCCGCCGTTGTAGAACGCCGTGGCCTCGGTCTGGCCGAAGGCCTGGCCGGTGTAGACCGCAAACTCCTTGAGCGCGCCCTGCTGTTCGAAGAACGGGGAGTTGCCCGTGCCACCGACATAGAACCTCTCGATGGAGGTCGGCAGGGACGTATCCGGGGTCACGCCGAAGCCGGCGTTGACCGATTGAGCGACGCCATCGATCCAGATCCTTACGCGATCGAACTCGGTCTGTGAGCCGTCGAAGACGATCAGCCAGTGGTGCCAGTCCTTGACCAGCGGCGTGTCGACCAGCTGGTTGCCGAAGCCGTCTTCACTGCCTGCGTTGGTCGTCCCGAAGGAGGTTTCGCCGCCCAGGGCGTTCCGGGGCTCAAGGCGGAAGGACAGGTGCCGGTTTCCGACCGACTGCTGCCGGTTGCCCAGGGCGAAGTAGGCCTGGAAGTTGGTCGGCGTCGCCGTGGTGGGCAGGACGCCCTCCTGCCACAGCCAGAACGACATCGTCACCCTGGTGATGCCCGGCTGCGCCTTGGTGTCGAACAGGGCGTTTGCCTTGGCGCTGTCCATCTCGTACCACGCCGTGTTGTTGCGGAAGTCGAACGACGTCAGGAAGGCGCGGTCGCTGACATAAGGGGCGCCAGATGCCCCCGGGAGCCCCCGACGCCGGGCCCCTATGGCATCCTTTAGTCCGGTCTTTTGGAGGATCCAGGACATGCTTGTGAGCCTCTCGCTGTGGCCCCTTTAAGCGATCCAGGAACCGCGGTACTCACCGAACGAGCCGGTCGTCAACGCCTGCAGCTCCGAGGTCGGCACGTGGGACAGGTTGGCGGCGACCCGGTACGGCACCGTCGCTGACGAGCTGAGATGAAGCCTGGCCACCTTCCACGATGCGGTGAAGGACTCGCCGGACTTCAGCTCGAAGGATGATCTGCTGAAGTCGCCGTGCTCGTTGAGGAACAGGCTGTTGCTGCCGTCGTCGTTGACGAGCGTGATCTCCCGGGTGATCTGACCGAAGCTGATGGTCCTCAGACCGTCGACCGATGAGCCGGATGCGTACGGGTAGCCGGAGCTCTGAAAGTTGTCTTGGTCCGAGATGCTCGGTGACCTGCCTTCCTGAAGGATCTTTGTGCGTGCCATTCAGGTCTAAGTATGTAGCTCACAGAGTCGGATCGGACAGGTTGGACACCGCCCTCGGCCCGGCGTGGATCGAGAAGCTGAACAGCTGCCAGTCGCCGGCCTTCAGCCGCTGGACGCGCAACCGCCAGTCCTTCCAGCCGGTGCCGGTGGATGACGTGTCGAAGGCGATCGTGCTGTTGGCGTAGTCGACCCCGCCGGTGACGCCCCCCGATGCGGTGGGCGCGGTGAAGTTCCAGGAGTCCGTCCCGATGTCGACGTAGACGCGGACGATGGCGGTCGTCGATGTCGGCTTGTCCATGACGAGGTGGGCCAGGATCAGGAGGCTGTCCGGGTCGATGTAGAGCTGGCCGAAGTAGACC
>JANQQN010000009.1 GCA_028289325.1 Myxococcota bacterium
CTGGGCCAGGCCGGGTACGATCGCGCGCGGGTGTTAGCGCAGCCTGCGCTAACACCCCCGCTCGACCTCCGGGGTTTCACGGGCCGAAAGGCGGCTGAACGGGTGATCGAGCGAGCGAAGGCGGCGGCTCGCTGAGCGCGAGTCCCGATCCGCGACGGCGTCGCATCGCGGTCTCCTGTCCTTCACCGTCGGTCGATGGCAGGTCGCCATTCGCGTGTGTTACGCCCCCCGCAGGATTGAGTAGGATCACCAACGAAATGCCCCACCTCGAACCGGGGACGTCGACCCGTTGCCTTCGACCGATCCGCGCCTTGGCGCTGGTGATTTTCGCGATCCTGTCCGCGTGCTCCGACGAGGCGCCGCAGGGCGGAGCGGCCGATCTCGGGCGTTCCGAGCCCGATGCGGGCGTCGTCGGACCCGCCGACACCGGGCTCGGTGCCGACGGCGGGGGGGAACAAAGCGACGGCGGCGCCATTGGCGCCGGCGACGCCGGCGCGCTCGACGGCCAGGTGTCCGACAGCGGGGCGAGCGTCAACAACCTCGATAACGAACGGATCGACACGGACTGCGATGGCCTCAGTGACGCGTATGAGTTCGTGACCGTCTACGCCGACGGTCGCAAGACCGACGTCGCGGATCCCGACTCCGATGACGATGGGATTCTGGACGGCCTGGAGGTCGGTCGGACTTCTTCGGTGGCCGAAAGCGGCTGTCCTCTACTCGCTGCGGGAGACAATCCGAATCGTACTCTGCCCACCGACAGCGACAGCGACGACGACGGCCTCGCGGATGGCGTTGAAGACGCGGATCGGAACGGCTCACGGGATCCCGACGAGCTGGACCCGCGCCGCCCCGACAGCGACGGCGACGGATTGCTCGACGGGGTGGAGGACCGTAATCGCAATGGTCAGCGCGATCCGGACGAAACCAGCGGCATCCTGAAGGACACCGACGGCGACGGCATCGAAGACGGCGTCGAAGACCTCGACCGGGACGGGGCTCGGCAGCCGACCGAGAGCGACCCCCTGCTCGTCGACACCGACGGCGACCAGCTCCCCGACGGCGCCGAAGATGCGAACTTCAACGGGGTTCGAGAGGCGTTCGAGACCGCAGCCTACGATCCGGACACCGACTGCGACGGGTTGAGCGACGGCGACGAGGTCAACACGTACAACACCAGTCCGCTCGACCCCGATTCGGACGGCGACGGGCTCCTCGATGGCCTGGAGGTCGGGATCACGGGCCCGGTGGCCGGGGCCGGCTGTGCGGTGTCGCTGCCGGCGGATCTCGACCCATCGACCAAGACGGATCCCCGCGACCGAGACTCCGACGGCGACGGCCGCACCGACGGTGAGGAAGACAGCAACGGCAATGGTCGGGTCGACGATGGGGAGACGGATCCGCTCGTCGCGGACACCGACGGTGACAACGTCAACGACGGCGATGAGGTGCTCATCGGCACCGATCCTCTCGATCCCACCGACCCCGACGCGGGGCGCGGCGGGGCCATCGACACCGTGTGCGCGGCGCGCAACGCCGAGGCCATCAGCCTCACGGCGGGCCCCGCGTGGACGATCGCCACCGCGCCGTCGACGGCGTACACCGCGGTGACCGTAGACGCGGCGGGAAGCGGGGTCACCGTGGCCGGCCTCGACGACCCGTCGGGGGTCGCGGGCTTCGTGGTTCGATTGCCGCTGGTGGGCGGCGTCGGTTCCGGCGCGGCGGAGCAAGCGGCCGGGGTTTTGGGTCGCGCGAGCGCGGGCGCCGCGGCGGCCGACCTCACGTGGTCCGCGCGGATCTCCGGCCGCACGGTCACTACGCACGACGGGTTTGACGCGTCGGTGTCCAACCTCATCGACGTCGGGGCGAGCGTAGGCAGCCCCACCGCCGGCGAGGTCCGAAATCGAGTGGTGGCGCTGGTCACCGCGCTCTCGGCCTCCGACTTCACCGGCCTATCGGCGGATTCCGGCGACACTGCGGCTGCGTTCGTCGTCAGCCTCGGACTCATCGTTCGCGCCGCGGTGCCGGAACTCGTGGTGGTCGGCGCCGTGCTGCCCGCGGTCGACTTCGACGATCCCGCGGATGACCGCAGCGTCCTGATCGACGACCTCACGAACGGCACGGCGATCGCGGTCCCCGGCGCGGGTACGGGTACGGGGTGCGACGGCTTCGTGGGCGGGGATCAGCCGCGTGCCGACTTCATCTGGATGGCCGACATCTCGAGCTCCACCGACGACGACCGAGACAATATCTCCAACGCCGCGCAGACCATCTTCGATGAGCTGGGCAACAACGACATCGACTTCCGGATGGGCGTCGTTCCCCATAGCGCCAATCCTTTGCAGACCACCACCGGCGCCGGTGTCCTGCGGGGCGCCGGCTTCGTGCGAGACCGCGCCGAGTTCGTGGCCAATCTCGGCGACACCTCGGATCTCGACGCGTGCGAGTTCGGTCTGTCCGCGGTGCAGGCGGCGATCGACCGCGCGCTGCCGAAGACCGCGGTCGGCGCGGCCGAGGACCCCCTTCGGCTGCGTGAAGGGGCCTCGGTGGCGGTGATCTACATCTCCGACGAGTACGCGCAAGAAGTCACCGACGGTGATGCGGAGGACTGCTTCTCCTACGATCCGCCGTGCGAAACCGGCGTGGACGACTTCTTCACCAACGGTCAGAGCGTCTGCGCGTTCGCGCCCGACGCCGCGCAACAGGCGTGCATCGACTCCGTGGTGCGGCCGTTCATCGATCAGCTGCGTTCGCCGGCCGTCGATGGGATCGCGTTCGCCCAGGTGATTTCGCCGGCCGCGACCCCGGCCGAGTGTAGCGCTTACGCCTGTCCGCAGGTTCCGGGAGGCCCGGTCCCCGACCCCGCGAACGAGCCGGGTCTCGGGTATCTCGAGGTCGTCAGCGGGACCGGGGGCGCGTCCTATACCCCCTGCAACGCGGATCCTGGACCTGCCCTGACCGCGATCGTCGATGCGGTGTCCGGTCTGGCGTCTTCGTTCGAGCTGTCCGGGCGGCCGATCAGCGGCACGATCCGGGTCGGCGTACGTCGGATCGGGAGCGGCGGTTCCGGCCAGCTGCAGGTCGTGCCCCGCAACAAGCAAGACGGCTTCGACTACGACCCGGTGGCCAATACGATCTTCTTCCGGGGCTCGACCTTCCGGCCTCTCCCCGGCGACGAGATCATCGTCGGCTACCGCACGTGGCGAGACGATGCCAGCCCGTGCGGTCCGTGTGCGCCGGGGCAGGTCTGCGACCCGGACCTCGGGATCTGCGTGTGTTCCGCCGAGGCGTGCGCCGCCTGCGGGCCGAACGCCGACTGTGACGCCGACTGCAACTGCGTTTGTCCGGCCGACTGCAACGGTCAGTGCGACGGCGGGTCGGTCTGCAACTCAGAGACATGCCAGTGCGAGTGTCCGTCCGACTGCGGGGGCGCGTGCGGTCCCGGCGAGGTGTGCAACTCTACGACCTGCCAGTGCGAATGCGAGTCCGACTGCGGGGGCGCTTGTGCGGACACGAACCTCACGTGCAGCGGGGACACTTGCGCCTGCGAGTGCGACGATTGCGGAGGTCGCTGCACCGGGAGCTTCGTGTGCAATCCGTCGACGTGCGAGTGCGCGTGCGCCGCGGACTGCGACGAGGGCTGCGCAAACAATCAGGTCTGCAACCCGGCCAACGACTGTGCCTGCGAGTGTCCGGACGACTGCGGAGGCTGCCCGAACAACTCGGTGTGCAACGCGGACAGCTGCGCGTGCGCGTGTCCCGACGACTGCGGGGGCTGTCCGGGGGATCAGGTCTGCAATCCGCTCCTCTGCCTGTGCTTACCGTCGACCTAGTTATGGTCCGAGCCGAATCCGTTCGCCAGTGTCTGTGTGCCCCGCTCGGGCCGGTTTCGGGGCTGTGCGTCGCTTCCATCGCCGTAGCCGCGGCGAGCGCGCAGTGTATCCTGCACGAGTTATCGCGGGGTCATTGGGTCGGCATCGGGGTGGCTGTCGGTTGGGCGACCGTCGCGATCGGACCGTACGGCGCGGCCTTCGAGCTGACCAAACGGTTGCCAGCTGATGTGTATGTCAAAGGGAGTGGAGTGCTCCTGGTCGCCGCGACCCTGGTTTCGGTCGCGCTGGAGCTGTCGATCTTCGGGGCTGCCGAGCCGCCGCGTTTGCTCGAGGTCGTGACCTCCCGCGTTCAGGTCTGCGTCGCCCTCATGGCGTTGGCCGGAATCTCCGTGGCCTGGAGGTCGCCGGGAGCGACGCCCGTGCCGCGACCAGGCGCCAGCTCAGGAGGCGCTCGGCCGGACCTCGCGCTCCCGCTCCCGCCGGAGGAGATCGTCTTGGCGCGAGCGGCCGGCAACTACGTGGAGATCCACGGTTCGGCCGCTTCCCATCTGGTTCGCGTGACCTTGAGCGCCCTGGAAGCCCATCTCCAACCGTTTGGATTCGTCCGCATCCATCGATCGGTCGTCGTTCGGCGATCCGCGATCGTCGATCTTGCGGGCCCGCCCGCGCGCCGGTTCGCCGTGCTCAGCAATGGACAGCAGGTGCCGATCGGCCAGGCTTATCGCGACCGCCTCGGCGGGACATAGCGGTCCGTCCCTCGGGCCCACCGTTCATCCCTTTGTCCCGGGCCGATGGCGCGCCGGCCTTCGGCGGAGGGAAGGTCGTCGCCCAAGGACGACCCGAATGCCGACCGAGTCAAGAGAGCCGACCTTCACGCCCGTCTATATGCGGCTGGCCTCCGCCGCGGCGATGATCTCAGCGCTGACGACGATCATGTTGTGGTGGCTGCCGCGAACCTATGACGCGCCGTCGACGTTCGCCGAGTCCGTCGCTCTGCACGCGCATGAGGGGTACGTGGCGAGGCTGCGGATCAACTTCGTCCACGTCTTTTTTGCGCTGGCGGCCTATGGTGCGGCTGCCGCCCGCGCTCGGCGACGTGCGCCAGCCGCGGCGCTCGTGGCCTTCGTGGCCTTTGCGTTCTGGTCGCTGTCGGAGGCCATCGGCGTCGCCATTCAGATCTTCGGTGTCAATGGACGGTGGCGTGCGGCTTATGCGGCCGCCGACATCGCACACCGTCAATTGATTCGGAATAGCCTTCATACGTTTGAGGGCCTCTGGGACGGCATCTTCTTTGTCGTCCTGGTCACCTTCTGCATCGGGACGATGGCCATGGCGTTCGCGGTGTGGGGGGCCGATCGTCTGAGCCGTCTGTTGAGCGTGCTGTTCATGTTGGCGGCGCCTCTCACTGTTGTGATCACCCTCGACGAGTACTTCGGCTTCTCCCTGACGTGGCTGGTCGCCTGGGCCTATCCGGTCCTCCAACCGACGAATCGGGCTCTGATCTGCGTTTGGCTGTTGTGGCCGAGCGGAATGGATCGCCTGAAGCGAGCGGTGGAGAAGCGGCGTGGGAAATGACGTGTATCGAGCGTCGATCTTCATCGAGGCGCCACCGGAGGTTGTGTTCACGTTCTTCACCCAACCCGAGGCCTTGACGTCGTGGATGGGCGACGCGGCGCTGATCGAACCGCGGCCCGGCGGCCGATTCGTTCTGCACTTCGAGGGCCGGGTCGTGGAGGGCCGCTATCTCGCGGTGGACCCCCCACGCCGGGTGGTCATCACCTGGGGCCGGCGCGGGTCGCGCGGCATGCCGCCGGGGTCGAGCACGTTGGAAGTGACCCTCTCTCCGGAGGCCGACGGGACCCGTGTCGCGATCTCGCACGATGGATTGCCGCCCAGCGAACGTGAGCGGCACGCGCTCGGTTGGCGTCACTACCTGCCCCGGCTCCTCGCCGCTTCGGAAGGTCGCCCGCCAGCGGCGCATCACGTGCCCGAGGAACTCACCCGCGGCGCGGACTGAGGGCGTGGCTGGATATCTGTTCCAGCCGTCGGTAGGCGGCGGGTGGAGAATTGACTCAGCGCGCGGCGTTGACGATTCGGAGCAGTTGTCCGCCCGGTCGCCCCGTGAAGCGAAGCCGACCGTTGGCTTGAACCTCGAAGAGGGTGTCGGTCAACAGATACAGGGTGCCGTCGGGGCTCAACGCGACCTTTCGCGACCGGACGCGGTCGTCGACGAACAGCTCTTCGACGCTCGCGATGGCGCCGTCTTCGAAGTTCACGCGCCACAGGCTGCCGCGGGACAGCCCAGAAACGAGCAGGTCGCCCCGCCACGAGGGGAACTCGGCGCCCTGATAGAAGACCAAACCGGTGGGGGCGACCGTTTGAAGCCAGAACCAGGCGGGGGGCGTGAAGGTCACGTCCGCCATCTTAGGCGGCTCGTAGTCGGGAGAACGGTAGCCACCGGTGGTTTTGACGGGCCAGCCGTAGTTGGCGCCGGCGATGAGGCGATTGATCTCGTCCCCCTGTCGAGTGCCGTGTTCGGTGAACCAGATTTCGCCCGTCGTCGGATGAACCGCGAGGCCTTGGGCGGCGCGAATGCCGATGGCAAACAGTCCGGGGACCGCGTCCGGTCCGAAACTCGGGTTGTCGTCAGGAATCGCTCCGTCGGGCAACAGGCGATAGATCTTCCCTCGCCGGTCGCGCACGTCTTGGGCAATGGGCACCGGCGGTTGGTCGAGTTCGTCGAACAAGCGTTCGCCGACCGTGACGTACAGGCAGCCATCCGGTCCGAACGCCAGGCCGCCCCCGTAATGATGGTACTGCTCTTCGGTGAACGGCTCCGCGACGAGGAGCGTCTCGACTTCGGTCAGGCGGTCGCCGTCGAGGATCGCGCGGATGACCTTGGTGGTTCGGCCGTCGCCCTTTTGCGCCGCATACGCGAGATAGATCCGGCGGTTGTCCGCGAAGGAAGGGTCGACGACGATATCGAACAGACCGCCGTTGTCTCCGGGCATCGCTTTGTTGATGTCGGTGACCAGATCATCAGGGATGCCTCGAATAGAAGTTCTGCGCCGCGCCGAGAGGTCTACTCGTAGGAGCCCGCCTTCCTTCTCGGAGATCAACGCTTCATCCTTGGAGATGAAGGCGATGCTCCAGGGGCTCTTGAGATCCTCGAGCACGACTTCCTTGACCGGACGCGGGCCGTACGTGCCAGGACCGGTGAGGGAACCGGCACAGCCGCCGACGAGGAGAAGAGCAAGGCCAAGCCGGAGATGGTGAGCAACTTGGTTTCGCTGCATGTTAGCACTACGAGGCTATGCGAATCGATCTGGTCGGCGCCACCCGTTCCGCGCGTAACCGTGTCTGCGGCCGCCGCTGCCGAAGCAGGAGAGTTCGGCTCTGGCCTCGGTTCCCGCCGAACAACCGCAACACCTTTTACACTTGATCCGTCGCATCTATCGACTTTCGGTGCCTTTGTCGATGCGAGAAGTACGCTCCGTTCGCGCTGCGATAGCGCAAGCAGGCGGTACCATGAACGTCGAACCAAATGACTAACCCGCTTCTCGCGAAGAAGATCATCGGCACGGTGAAGGCAACGACGACGCGATGGTCCGACGCCGCCGGCGCGAGCACGCTCATCCTCGGACCGCCCTACCACGAAAGCTGGAGCGGCTCGGGGGGCCTGTCTTTTAAGCACTACTTTGGGGGGAGGGTTCCGTTCCGCGTGGAAGGTCAGTCATTCACCGTCGATGACGGCCATTACGTGCTCGTCAATGCGGACCAGCCGTACGAATTCTGCACGGACCGCGAATCGCCGGTTCTGAACTTCACCTGGTTCGTCGATCCCGCCGATGTCGGTTCCGCGTGGCGCGCGGCGTCTTCGCATGAGGAGAGCCTCCTCGACGATCCCGAATTGTCGGCGCCCGCGCCCGAATTCGTGGTCGCGGTCTGGCCGATGCCGCCTGCGGTCAAGGCGCTGCGTAACACGCTGGTTCGTTCTTGGCAGATGGGTACACTCGACGGGGGCGAAGTCGGGCGTGCGCTGCCGGTCATCGTCGACGCCGTCGTTGCCGAACAGGTCCGAGCGCGGGGCGATCTACGGCGGCTCTCGGCCCGGCGACGCTCGACGCGGTTGGAGATCTACGCTCGCCTCCAGCGCGCGAAGGCCTTCGTGACGAACCACCTGACCGAAGACCTGTCGCTGGACGTCCTCGCTTCGGTCGCTCACATGTCGAAGTACCACTTCAGCCGTTGCTTTCGTGAGCTTCACGGGGCATCGCCTTACGACTACGTACTGCGGCGACGGATGGGGGCGGCCGCCGAACTCATCGCCTCCAGCGCTTGTTCCGTTTCGGATGCGGCCACCGCGTTCGGCTATGACGACCTCAGCAGCTTTAGTCGGGCGTTTCGCCGCGTGCACGGCATACCACCGAGCCGGTGGGGTCGGAAAAAGACGCTCCGTCCGCGTTACCGTTAGGCCCGGACTCAACGGCGGTCGGTCGGGGACGGCCGGGGCCGGCGGGGTGGTCCCAATGGCACCGATAGCGTCTTGTTAACGATCCGCCAGCCTTCATCGACTTTCTGAAGACTGAAGTAGTCGGTGGTCCGCTGTCCGGTGCCGCCGGTTATATCGACGCGAGCGACGGCGGCGACGCCTGAGACGTCGATCATTCGGACGATGCTCGTTCGCGGTTTGACGCCAGCGGGGATGCGTGAAACGCGTTCCCACCATTCATCCTGGGTAACGAAGCGCAGCGCGCCCGCTCGACTCACAGACATCAGCAGTCCGGTGGGATGAAAGGCCTTCTCGATTGCGCTGTGATCCTTGCCATCGACGACGCTCAAATAGGCTTCAAGCGCGCGAAGCACTCTGCTGCGCTCCGCCTTCGGGCCGGTTCCCGCGATGCCGGGCAAGTCGGCCGCGGCGGCCGGGCCAGTGATGGTGACGACAAGGACGATGACGGATCGCTTCGCCCATCGGTTCATGGCTACGCTCCCTTCGGTGTGGCGCACGGGACCTCCGCCTACGAAAATCCCGGGCACGAATCCAACGGGCCCGATCGGTACCACTCCCCGCGCCGAGGCCGTTTGACAGATCATGCGAAACCCGAGACCGGGGCTAGAGCTGGCGTGCGTGGGGTATCGACCGGCGGGTTGCGTCCGACTGAACCGTTTTGACGAAGCCGCGCCGCCGCCCCCCTTGTTTGCGCGGTTGTTCGGCCGAATAGACTCATCGGTTTACCGTGAGGACTGTCGATCGCTCAGCCGGAACGGCTGAATTTCGCCCGCACGAGCTTATTTTACCGCGCTCGAGCGCCACGGCAGGGGTCTGCCTCGCGACCCTGATGGCCGGCTGCGGCGCCGACGAGCGCACGGTGGAAACCATTCCGCTGCCCGCCGTCGTCGACCAATGCCTGGATGAGCTCCAAGACGTTGGCCAACCGTCGACGAAATTCGGTGCGCCGGCGGAGGGCGTGCAGCTGTGCGCCGTGCTCGTGGGCCTGGACTGCGTTCTGACCGAGCCGCTGTGTGCGGGCGGCTCGGGCTGCGATACCCCCCAGTGGTCGTGCGCGGACCCTGGTCTGGAGCTCGAGTCGGGTGACGTGATCGACGCGCACCTGTTCCTGGTCGAGGATGACGACAGCATGACCGCCTGCGACGCGGTGGCGATCTCCGATTCGCCCCAGTGTTCGGGCCCGACGTGTCTCGCGCAGATCGATTACCAGATCGAATATGTGGACCGCGACGACGATCCGCTACGGGTCGCCGACACGCCGGTGCGCATTTCCCACTCGGGTTTCGTCTCGGAACGGGTGGGCAGTTTCGACGGGCAGGCGGCCAGCATCTGCTCCGCGATCCCCGATTTCACTTGCGTCGGCGACGGCTGCGACGTGCCCACCCGCATCGACCTGAACGTGGCCGGGATCGGAACCGGCGCCGTCGACATCGAGTCGACGGTCAGCCGGTTCCGGTGCACCGAAAGCTGCAGCGTGGCCTTACCGTCCGGGCGCGACGTGGTCTTCACCGCGACCGCGGCCGACGGCGCGGTGTTCGGGGTTTGGGGTGACGAGTGTAGCGGGGCCGGTCGTTCGCCGACGTGTACCCTTTCGCCCAGCGGTCAAACGACCGTGACCGCGCAGTTCGCCCATCGGCTGCAGATCGATATTCGCGGGCAAGGCGCGGTTCGGTCGAGCGCGGCGGGGACCGACAACGATGGTATCAACTGCGTTGCGGATCCGTCGGGGGTCACCTGCAACGAGGACTACGTCACGGCGCGGCAGGTCACCCTGCGCGCGGAGCCGGATGGCGAATCGCGGTGGCCGTTCAACGGCTGGTCGGGATGCAGCGACCCGGAGCCCACCGGCGACACGTGCACGGTCACCATGGATCGAAGCCGAGAGGTACAGGCCACCTTCGGGCGTGTGGTCGAGATCAACGTCGTGGGCGGGGGCGCGGTGGCGTTGACCGTCGACGGTGAGGAAGAGGCCGAGGTCTGCACCGCAGGGTGCGCCTTCACCTTCGAGCCGGGCACGCAGGTGAGCCTGCGCGCGGTGGCCGCGCTCGGTTCCACCCGATACGACTGGGGCACTGCGGACTGCGCGGGAACGTCGGGCGACGTCTGCGACCTGGGCGCGCTGGCCGAGGATCACCGGGTCACCGCCCGCTTCGGTTACGACGTCACCACCGCCTTCGACGAGGCGCTGGGCAACGTCGCCCGCGCGGTGACCACCGGAGAGCCGGGTGTATCGTGCGGCAGCGGCGCGGCGGGGTGCGCTTCGTTCCTGCCCGGGACCGCGGTCTCCTTTACCGCGACCGCGCTCGAGGTCCCCCCCACCGCGTTCGTCGGGTGGCAGGGCCTGTGCGCCGCTCAGGCCGGCAGTCCGACCTGCGCGCTCAACGTCGGCGCTCCGGGCACCGTCGGGGCCGAATTCGGCCGCACGGTCTTGCTGCGGGCGCTGGTCGTGGACCAAGGCCGATCCGCAGGGGCGGTGTCGTCGAATCCTTCGCCGACCGCGGCCAACTGCGAGGTCCCGTGCGATGACCGGTACCTCGTATCGACAGGAACGGTGCGACTGGTCGCCACCGCCCCCACCGGAACCCGGTTCGTCGAGTGGCGCCGGCAGGGCGGTGGCGATCCGTGCGTCGGGAGCGACACCGGTCTCGCGTGCGACGTCGACCTATCCGACGGCGAGGATCGGGTCATCGAAGCGGTCTTCGTATCGGTCCAGCAGGTGGTGGTGAGCCTGCTGGGTGCGGGTGAAGTGAGCAGCGTGACCCCGTCGCCCAACCCGGATCGCGCGGGCTGGTCATGCGACGAGACCACGTGCCAAGGCGAGTTCGATTTTGGCCAGACCGTCGACTTGGTGTTCTCGTTGCCCGCCGCCACCCACCTCGAGGGGCTGAGGTCCCGTCTCGGCACCTGTAACGGCCAGATCTCCGCGGCGTCCGGTCCCCCGACCTGCACCTTCACCGTCGACGATCTCGACCTCACCATCGAGGCCGAGGTGGAACGAGAACGCCGGTTCGAGCTGCTCTTCGGCGGCGACGAATCGGGATCGGTTCAGCTCCCGGCGTCGTTCGCCGTCGCTTCGCCCCTCACCTGCACCGATGACTGCGCCCGAGTGTACCTGAGCGGACGTGAGCTCGACCTGGTGGCGATGCCTCAAGGCAACTCCGCTTTCGGCGGCTGGCAGGGTTGCGACCGCCCGGCGGGGACGAGCTGTACCGCGGTCATGAATGCTGATCCGAAGCGCGTGACGGCGAGCTTCCTCCCCCCGCAGACCCTCACCTTGAGCCTGCTGGGAACCGGACAAGCGCGAATCGAGGTGACCGACGTGGGCACCGGAGACTCGAGCCCGTGCGACGCGGCCGTGCCGTCGACGTGCCCGAGCCTGACCTTCGGCTCGGGCACGACGGTGACCCTGGCCGTCGTCGCTTCGCCCAACACGAACTTCACCGGGTGGGGTGGTGACTGCGCGACCGCGATGGGTCCGGTGTGCTCGCTGATCATGAGCGAGGACCGGACCGTCGACGCGAGCTTCGCGCGGCGGACGCACGAGATTACGGTGGCTTTCGCCGGCGCCGCGGCCGGCGCAGGCGACGTCCGGTGGCTCGAGCCGACCGGAATCGACGACTGCGACGGCCCGAACGCGTGCCGCGAGACCGTCGACGAGCCGTCGACGGTCCGGCTCGCGCCGGTCGAGGCAACCGGGGTCGAGTTCCGGCAGTGGACGGGATGCGATGGCCTCGATCCCGGCAACGTATGTCGGCTGAACAACGTCGTCGCGGACCGCACGGTGACCGCGACCTTCGCGCCCCTGGAGACGGTCACCGCGCAGCTCGTCGGCTCCGGCACGGGCCGGATCGAATGGACGACCCCCGTTCGACCCGACTGCGTGCGAACGGCGCCCGGGGTCTGCACCGAGCCGATCGTCGTCGGCGACCCGGTGGTTCTGCGGGCGGAAGCGGTCGATGCCGACACCCGGTTCTTGGGCTGGGCCGGCTGTGACGACGACGACGGGGCCGAGTGCACCATCGACGAAGTGGCCGCGGGCGCGACCGTCGACGCCACTTTCGTCGCCGTGCACGACGTCGCGATCGCCCTCGCGGGCGACGGCGAAGGCCGGGTTACCTGGACATCGCCGGCGCTGGGCAGCTGCGACTCGGTGACCTGCGTGACGCGGCGAATCGACGAGGGGACGACGGTGACCCTCACCGCGGATCCGGTCATCGCCGGGGCGACGATCGACGACGTGGACTCTCGTTTCGTAGGCTGGACCGTCGATCCCGGCGTGGGCTGCGACACGGTGGCGGCCGAGGTCTGCACGATGAACGACGTCTCCGAGGATCGCACGCCCACCGCATCGTTCTTCAACGACCGGCGGATCACCGTCCGGGTGCGCGGGGAGGGCGCAGCGGGGGTCGACTTCTCGGTCGGTGGCACGGTCGTCGACGGCTGCCCAGAGACGCCGATCCTGGCCAGCACCGGCGGTTACGAGTGCTCGAAGAACGCTTTCGCTTACGCCGGGGGCGTCGTCACGCTCACCACCGTGACCCCGGGGTCCGACCAGCCGAGGAAGGTCGACGTCGAGGTCACGG
>JANQQN010000053.1 GCA_028289325.1 Myxococcota bacterium
TCGTCACCGCGGAGACATCTCGGTCGCCTCCGAGCTCGGTGGCGGCACGACGTTCACCGTCCGGCTGCCGGTTGGGGCGCCCGCGTCCGAATGACTGCAGCCCACCACCTGCGTTCACCTGGCCATCTCATTGCGGCGGCATGGTCAGCTTGACGGCGGCTGCATAAGGCAAGATTTCGCCATGCACACGTTCGCGCTTACGCCGGAAGGTTCTTTAGAATCCATTGAATAATGCGATCAATCAGCTTTGGGTTTCGGTCGAGCAGGTCGGTGGCGTGGCCTTCGCCGGGGAGCACCCAGATCTCTGCCACCTTGCTCCCGGTCCGGATCGCGTCGAAGAGCCCCGGAAAGAACGGCAACTCTTTGTCGGCCCGGACGAACAGCCACGGCACGCCGCTCGGGTCGATCCGGGCGATGGACTGCTTGCTGAAGGAACCCGGGGCCAACATCACATACAGGTCGGCAAACCGCGTCACGGCCGCCGCTTCGACCGCTTCTTGGCCGGTATAGCTCGACCCAACCACGACCCGAGGCAGGCCCTGCAGGTGAGACTGCTGCTCGAGCCAGCGACGGATGGCCACGATATCGGCGTCGCCGGCGCGGAGGAGCGAGAAGTTTCGAACGACGGCGGGCTCATCAGGATCGAAGTACCGGCTGATCTCCGGATCAAACTTGCCGAGATTGACGCTGTCGCCGTGCCCTCTGAGGTCGACCCGCAGCGACGCGATCCCCCTGTCGGCCAACGCCCGGGCCATCGCGGTGTATGCGGTACGATTCCCGGCCGCCTTGTGAAGCAGAAGGGCGACAGCGCCTGTGGGCTCGGTTTCGGGCACGGTGAGGTCACCGACCAGACGCCATCCATCGCTTTTGATCTCCACCCGCGTATTGCCCGCGCACACCGTCGTGGGCGTCGCGACGACGAGCGGAAAGACGATGGCGGCGCGAATGATCAATCGAGACGACACGGGCTTAAGCTATCTACTGGGTACGACGGTCGCTTACAGAATCGTGCGGTGCCCGGCCCGCCTCACTGCGGCAACTCATGGGAAGAGAGCAGTCGTCCGTATGCTGACTCCGCCCCACTGTTTGCGTATCGATCCACCTACTCACCCGGCCGCACCAGCGAAGCTTCGAATGCCACCGTTCCCCGTATTCGCAACTAACCTGCTTGGCTATCGGCTTGAAACGCAGTCACTCCGACAGACGACTCTCTATAGTCCGATAATGAAATACTCAACGAGCAAGTATTGCTATTTTGCATAAAAAATACTCAACTCACACCAACCAAGAACGGGCGGGACCGGGGCATCTGCGGTCCATGGATGGTGGGTCTGTATTCTTAAATGACCCATGAATACCGGCTCGATTGAGGAGGAGCTGATGAGAGGTAGTTCACTATCTACTTTGCTTACCGCGCTCGTCGTGATGGGCGCGCCTGCGGTCGCTACCGCTGACATCGTCTACGACTGGCAAGGGCCTTGCGGACAGGGGTGTGGGGGTGTTGCCACCGCGGTCATCACCCTGACTGATGCATACGTGCCCGGCACGGTGGTCGGACAATTCGACGCGGACCTGTTCATCTCCCTCGAATACTCGTCGACTTCCACGACCTTCACTATTGATCGCGCGAACCTGGCCACAACGGAATTTCTGTTTACGATCGATCCCACGCTCCAGACTGACAGCCAAGTAGCGAACATCTCGGGCACGGTGTCGTGGTTCATCGATGCCGATCGTGTGGGCGGAGGTCAGGACTGGCTCGCTCTGTACGACGGAAACGTCGATTTTGGCAATCTGAGCGCCGGAACCTTCACTCTCCGGAATGCAGCCGTCGCCTTCGAGTACCGGTACGAAGGAAACGTCTTCGATCAATTCTCGTGCGCCGGAACGGTCATATGCGGAACATCGGATCCCGATTTCACCTCGTACGACTCCAACCATCGAGTGCGCGCCTCGATCGTCGTCGACCAGCCGTTGGGGAGCAATCTAGCGTTGCAAGACATCACCGGTCTTCCGGGCTTCAACCTCGCGATCAGCGATGGTCTGCAGACGCTGTCTTTTCCAAACGAAATATTCGTTTCGACGGACGACAGCGGCCACATCATCGGTCCGTGGAGCGTCATTTCAAATGGACCAGTGCCGCCCAACAACGGTGTTTCTACCCTCAACTGGCCGGGAGGGCGAGGCGTCGCTGACGTCGCAGCCAGAAGCGCACCTACGGGGCCCTTTCCTGATCTGCCGCGCGACCAGGGCTATTCGTTCAGCGCCCCCGGGACATGGACCCGCACTTCTATTTCGCAACCGCCGGGCCTCGAACTCCGCGTCGACTTGGGTGCTGAGCAGCTTTATCTGATCGGCACCGACGTGGGGCGACCGGACGGAAGCGGCGTTATCTCGTGGGAGGAGCTGCCCTTCCTGACGTCCCCCGTCCAAGGCACGGGCGTACCGATCGTCGGATTGATGAACACTGGGTTGCCCGCCCTCAACCTTAACGTATCTCTATCCAACGGCAACCTGGCTTTCTTTTCTTTCGAAAACCCAGAGGAGACGGTCGTTCTTCGCGGGCTGGGCGAGCGGACCGACTACTCGTACTTCCAGCCGGAAGCGAAGGCGGCCCTGGCCGCCGCGGACGGCGCCTCGATGGCCCTTCGTTCTGGTATCGGATTCTCTCCCATTCGTGTCGCTGTCGAGAACTTGCCGACACCGCAGGGGCTGGTACTGCATGTCGACGTGACCAACGAGGAGCTGTACCTTACCGGCTCCGACTCGGGCGAGCCTCGACCCTGGTTCTCGAACCCCGGAACAATACTGTGGGAGGAGGAGGGCTTCATCGCCGTCAACACGCAGGGCATCACGCTCCCCATCGATGGGTTCACGGTGACGCCTCCGTTCCTACCTGGTCTGAACCTCAGTGTGTCCTGGGGTAGCGAGAAGATCTCCCTCCGGAAGTCCAACATCATCGAGACGTCCGTGGTTCTTCAAGCCACCGGAGAGCGGGTTGACTACTCGTGGATCGTACCGGACGCGAAGACCGTCCTCGCTGGGGCCGACGGCGTTACGCTCCTCGTGTCTGTGGGCGCTGGATTCTCTCCGGTCCGGATCGTGGTGGAGAACTCTCCGACGACCCCACCGACAGCGGCAGCGGGCGACGACCGAGTCGTCCTGGTGGGCGACACCGTGTCGCTGGACGGCACCGGCTCCTCGGACGATAGTACGCCCGCCGACGCTCTGCGCTACGACTGGACCCTGGTGTCGCGACCATCGGGGAGCGCAGCGATCCTGACCGGTGAGACGACCGCGACGCCCACATTCGTCGCCGATGCGGTCGGAGTGTATAGGATCCAGCTCGTCGTCACCGACACGCAGGATCTCGTCAGCGCCGCCGACGAGGTCGTCATCACCGCCTTCGATGGCTTCTCTCCGGCCCACTCCCTTGCCAATACATCCGCGGGTATCGGATGTGGCGACTTGACGACATGCGGTTACGCCTTCGAGGTCGCTTCGGAAGTCGTGCTCTCCGCGCTTGGGGTGACCTACGCATTTGCCACTAATAAGAACCAGACCGCTGACGTAGGCCTTTGGGATGACCTGACCGGTGAGCTCTTGGCATCCGTAGCCTTCTCCGATGCGGCGGACGGCGACCTCGTTGACCAACACCGCTACGCCAGCATTGGACCCATCATCCTCTTTCCAGGCATCCGCTACGTCATCGGAAGCATCTACGGCGGCCCCAACCCCGATTTCGCCTCTGGCGTCGTTCCCGGCGAGCTCGTCAACGTCGCCGACGTCAACTCTCCGATCATGCCCATTGAAGGCCGCGAGATCTTTAACCCTGGCGTGCTCACCCGTCCTACCTTTTCCAACGGAGGGCCGGACGGCCGTTTGGCATTGGCCGCGAACTTCCTGTTTGGCGTTGAGTCGACCAACGCGGCACCGACGGCATCCGCGGGCAGCGATCAGACGGTGCGCACCGGCGTCGAGGTGGTCCTGGATGGAAGTGGGTCGCTCGATGACGCGACGCCAGTGAGCTCGCTGACCTTCGACTGGAGCTTCGTCTCTCGCCCCTTCGGAAGCGCAGCGATGCTGCAGAACGCCACGAGCGCAACGCCGAGCTTCGTGGCCGATATCAGGGGCCCTTACACCGTGCAGGTGGTCGTCACCGACGAGCAAGGCGCGTCGAGCGCGCCCGACGAAGTCGTCATCACCGGAAATGACGCTCCGATCGCCGACGCTGGTCGCGACCGCTTTGTTCTCGTTGGAACTACGGTGACCCTGGACGGTTCGAACAGCGCTGACTTCGATAGTGATCCGTTAACGTATGCCTGGAGCCTGTTGGCGCCGCAGGGAAGTGATGCGGCGCTCGATGCGGTGAGTGTCGCGATGCCCAGTTTCCTGGCTGACGTCCTTGGAACGTACACGGCGGAGCTCACGGTCGCCGACGCCTTGGGTCCGAGCGCGCCGGTCAGCGTAGGTGTCAAGGCCATGGCCTCGGACCCACCGACTCGAGGCCTTCTCGACTTCGAGTCCAATGCTGCCGGCCGGCCTTTCCTGGTCGATGCCTTCGCCACGTGGTCGATTCCGGCTGACGAATACGCTGACCTCGGTGTCACGTTCACCGACGGCGACGACGAACTCACGGTGGTTCGGATCGTTCCCGGCAATGAACCCCTATCCGGCTTTCACTTGAGAACGGAAGAGACGGGCCCCCAGCCGAGCGGTTCCATCGAGGTCGACTTCGTCGATGGAAGCCGGGAAGCTGCCTTCGATTTTGCGACCACCAACGGTCGTTTGCGGGTGACGGGCTTCGATGCCAATGGCGGCGTTCTGTTTGAGCAAGACTTCACCGGCGATCAGGCCGTGAACCTCACACGCCCCTGCGCGGGGCCCATATGTCAGCCCGTCTTCTTTGCCGGCCTCAGCGGCCAGGTCGTCGTGGACGCGGGCGGACCCTCGATCCATCGACTTTTGATCGTCGCGCCGGCCTTGGATCCGCTACCGCCGTCCGTGGTTCAGACGCAGCGGCTCGTTGTAGACAACCTCCGCTATGAGCCGCCCCTCCCCGAGACCAGCCGTATTGGGCGGGGCGTAACGCTGGAGCCCGGGGTCGTGATCGGTGAGAACGTTGTCGTGCTCGCGAACGCCTTCATCGGTGCGGACGCGCAGATTGGAGACGGTGCGATCATCGGCCGCGATGTGCGGGTGGAAGCCAGGGCGGTGATCGAGGCAGGGGCGGTGATCGGTCGCGCCGCACAGATCGGCACCGACGCCGCTGTTGGCCAGAACACTTGGGTCGGGCGCGCAGTGGTCATCGAATCCGCCGCGACCGTGGGCCGGAACGTCGTTGTCCTCAGAAACGCCTCGATCGGCGAAGGCGCGCTCATCGGCGACAACTCGGCTATCGGGCCCGGGGCACGAGTAGAGTCCGGGGCGGTCATCGACGGCGAAGTCCTCCTCGGTCGTGACGTGTATATCGGGCGCAACGTCGTCGTAGGTCGAAGCGTCTTCATCGGTCGACGAAGCGTCATCTGCGCGAGGGCCCGCATCGAAGGGAGTTCGTGGCTGGGGCGGAACAACCTTGTAGATACCAATGAGGTCATCCCGGCGGGAAGCGTGCTCCCTGGGACGTCTAGCCGACCCGATCCATCGTCGTGCCCGAGCCCCTGATACTTTCAAGGTCATGCTGCCTACTTCGGTCATCCACGCGAAATTGACTGTCGGGCCTCGCGTCGTGATGGTCGGCCGCATTCTGGCCCAGGGGGCCCGCAACTAGCGTGCATGGGCGGTCACCCCTCCATCGACGACGAACGAGCCCCCAACGCAATACGATGAGGCAGGCGAGCATAGCCAGGCGATGAGCGAGGCCACCTCATCGGGATCACCAATTCGACCAGCAGGGATGTGCGACCGGTATTGCGCCTCGACCTCCGGCACCCGCTCAGGACTGCCCGCCGCCCGCTCCATGGCCCCTTCCAACATCGGGGTACGAAATGCACCGGGGACGACGGCATTGATCCGCAGCCCAGCGGTCACGTACTCCATCGCCGCCGACTTGGTCAGCGCCAACACCCCAGCCTTGGCGGCGGCGTACAAGGCAGCGGTCGGCACCCCGCCGAGGCCGTTGACCGAAGAGACATTGACGATCGATCCGCCCGTGGGCTGTTGGGCCGTCATCTGCCGAATCTGCGCCCGCATCCCCAGCCACACGCTGCGCAGCCCATCAGTGATCGCAGCATCAAACTCCTCTTCGGAAAAGTCGGCCACCGGCTTGCCCATCCCCAGACCGCCGGCAGCGTTGTTGACGGCGGCATCGAGGCGACCCCAGCGTTCAACGACTTGGGCCACCATCGACGCCACCGCCGACGGCTCGCGGACATCGGCGGCGACATGGATAGCCTCGGCTCCGACAGCCTCGACCTGCTGTCGGGCCTGCTCGCCCGTATCATGACCACGCGAGACGAGGGCGACCTTGGCTCCGGCCCGAGCGACCGCGAGCGCGGTGGCCTGACCGATGCCGCGACTGGCACCGGTCACCAGCACCACCATCCCTCGTAAATCGGAGCGAGCCCTTTGATGCATGACCGAGAGTTACCCCGCCCACCGATTCCCCGCAACGTGTGGCTCAATCGTGAGCCGGCGCCTCAGTGCGCGAGCCGGAGCGGTGGCGGTCGGTCACCAGCCGTCGGGGCATCCGTCGCAGGTCGGGTCGCCATCGGCACGGCAAATCTCGATGCACACGATGTCGCGCGCGTAGTAGGTCTCGGACGTGTCGAGGTCGAGCCGGGCGGGGCGCTCGAACGTGAACGCTCTCCAGAGACCGCGGGCGACGTGCCTGCGGGTTAGAAGTCGGTTCACGTCTTGGCTGAGGTGGATGGTTGCTGAAGATGCTGTCACTGCGCTCGCAAGCTTGCTTGCCGCTGGTCGTGTTCGGCGCTGCCTGTCACACGAATCGGAATCATTTGAAGATCAATTGCCGAAACACCAATGATTCCAACCGATGCCGAGAGCGGGACTCGAACCCGCATGGCCGAAGCCGAGGGCTTTTAAGGCCCCTGCGTCTACCGATTCCGCCATCTCGGCGCGTCTCAGAAGGTAGGCCAATATCAGACCAGGGCGCAGTATCCAAGCCCCGAGCCACAAATCGGTATTCGAAGCGACCCTCGGCCGTTCAGCACGAAGCGTGTGGCGTGTCGCCCTCGTCCGGTCAGCGGGGCGTCGGTCGGCGGCGGCCGTTGAGGAGCCAGCCGATCGGGGTCCACCGGACGAAGAGCAGATAGCTCGCCAGCCCGATCGCGATCGTGCCGAACGACGAGACCGCGAATTCTGTCCCCAACCCCCAGTCTACATCGAGCAAGGCAAACTGGACGAAGAACAGGACCGGGAGGTGGATCAGGTACACCCAGTACGAAGAGTCGGCGATCAGGCGAAGGCCGCGGTTGGACTGGTCGAAGAAGGCTTTGCCCGCCGCGAGGCTCACCAAGGTCATGTGGGCGGCGACGAGCGCCTCGAGGGCCGCCACCCACAAGGGCGCGTGGGGAACGATGCCGCTCTTCTGAACGGCGATCGCGTCTTCGAGGCGGATGGTGGACGGCAAAGAGAGGAAGATCGCCGCGTAGGCGACGGCGCTGCTGACGGACATCACCAGGGCGTAGGGGCGTAGGCGGTCGAGGACGCTGGGGTCTTTGAACAGCTGCGTGCCGATCAAGAAGAAGACGCCGAAGAACCCGAACGACCATATCTGGGGGACGAACTGCTCGGGCGCGGGGTGAGGGGCGGGTTGCGTCCACAGGGCCGCGATGAGGACCAACGGCAGTCCAAAGATCAGGAACCGCGATGTCCGAAGATACGATGCCCAGCGGGTCGCCAACGCGCCGGACCGATGGAGAGCCACGAACACGAGGTAGAACCAGATGAGGTTGTACAGGAACCACAGGTGCGAGGTCGTCGGCGGCGGCGGCGCCGCTTGGGGATCCTTCGCCGTCTGGATCACGAAGGCCAGAATTGGTGAGGGGTGTTCGACGTTCTGCATGGCCCACTGAATGGCGGCCAGAAACGACACCCACACGAGCGGCAAAAACAGAACGAAGGGAATCAGGATACGCAGGCTACGATTTCTGAGGAGGCCCGCGACGCCGCGCTTGGCGATCAGGTAGGCACCGAAGAAGCCAGCGATGGTGAAGAACAACGGCATTCGAAAGAGGTGCGAAAACCATGCGAGCACGTCCATGACCGTCGAACGCTGGGGATCCGCGGTCAGCCACAGCTCGTGCATCAGCGGGCTGTAGGCGAGCGCGGCGTGAAAGAAGACGCCGGCCATCATCGCCACCGCGCGAAGGTTGTCCATGTAGTGGTAGCGCACGCCCGCGGGAAGGTCTCGAGCGGACGCCCCATCCATAGTGAGGGGTCTAAGCACCACCGCGCGTCGGTCAACGCCGCCCTACCCGCTCCGCTCGGGCATGGGCGCGACGTGGGAACCTTCCGAGGGAATGATGAGGGTCGTATGGACGGTCGTGCCCTCGCCCTCGGCGGACTGGACCTCGACCGCGCCGCGAAACCTCTTGGCCCGCTCGTGCATGTTGGCGAGCCCGTAGTGGCCGCGGCGCGGACGGGCATCACCGTCGAAGCCCACCCCGTCGTCGCTGACCGTCAACGCCACTCGGTCGGCGTCGTAGGTCAGGCGAACGTCCACTCGGCCCGCCTGCGCGTGCTTGTGGACGTTGGCGAGACTCTCCTGAAGGAGCCGAAAGATCGCCAGCTGCATCTCGCTGGGCATCCGGCGACCTCGCCCTCGAACCTTGAATTCGCCCCCGACGCCGGTGCGATCGACGAACCGCTGGGTGTGCTCCGCCAGCGCCGCGTGAAGGTCGAAGTCTCGACGCATCATGGTGAGCGAACGGCGAAGCTCCTCGATCGCTTCTTCAGCCTGGTTCTTCAGCTCGGCGATCTCTCGCCTCAGTCGGGCGTCCGTGGTGAGGCGATGAATATATTCGCTTTGAATGATCAGGCTGGAAAGACAAGCCCCGAGTCCGTCGTGAATCTCCCGCGATAGACGAAGCCGTTCCTCGCCGATGACCGCCCGCTCCTGGCCCTTGGAAAGCCGCCACAGCTCATTCGAGCGCGCTTCATCTCGGCGGCGCAGATGCCACATCACGTACGCGACAATGAGGCACAGCGTCGCGTACCAGACGAGGACAAAGAGGTCCTGCGCCCCGCCGGCCGGCCCCGGGACCGACAGGTTCAACCCGGACACCACCGCCAACATCGTCAGCGGCGCCAGCACCGTTAGCGGTTGCGGAAACAGCAGGATGAAGAACACGGTGAGCACGATATGCCCGGCCATGAGGGGGGACTTCAGACCTCCGCTCGGCAGCACCATCGCGGTGAGGACGACCAGATCGAGGACCAAAGTTGCGAAGGTCACCGGCCTTCCGATTCTCGGGTGGTCCGCGAGCAGGACGCTGATCACCGCGTACGCGACCACCCCGAAATACACGACGAACGGAACGAACCCCGTGGTACCTACGAACGCCGACCACGCGGGGACCGCGAGCACCGCCAGGCCGACCGCCAAGAACGTGACCCGGGCGTAGAACAGAGCCCGCACTCGATCTGAGAACGGCGCTGCCCCGCCCGGCCGCCGAGCTGCGGCCGGCTGAAACGCGGCCCATGCCATCGGCAGCCGACATGTCTCCGGAACCCCTGATCCTCCGTAAGACACAGACATCGCGGGCGTTCTATCAGGTAACGCTCAGCCGGTGCGAGGGCCTCACCTCGGCCCGTACCGCACGCCGTTCTTGACCCCGCGGACAAAACTCGAGATGCAGACTCCTCTCATGTGTGGCGTATTCGGCATCTGGAACCACCCGGAAGCCGCCAAGCTGACATACCTTGGCCTCCACGCGCTGCAGCACCGCGGCCAGGAGGGCGCAGGCATCGTCTCGGGTGAGCTTCAAGCGGACCACTTCTCGCGGCACCACGCGCGGGGCCTGGTCGCTGACGTCTTCACCGAGGAGGCGCTACAGGAGCTCACCGGCCCTCGTGCGATAGGTCACGTCCGCTATTCGACGGCCGGGGGCAGCGCTCCGGCCAATGTCCAGCCGTTCAAAGTCGACACCCTCCGCGGACCACTGTCGATCGCCCACAACGGCAACCTCGTCAACTTCCTCGATATTCGGCGAGACCTGGAGCGGGAAGGCGCGATCTTCTCTACTCGCAGCGACACCGAAGTCCTCGTCCATCTCCTCGCTCGCGCCCGCGCGCCGCGGATGGAGGACCGAGTCCGCGAAGCATGCACCCAGGTCGTCGGCGCCTACACGCTGCTCATCATGCACCGAGACGGATTGATGGGCGTCCGAGACCCACACGGGTACCGGCCTTTGGTGTTGGGCAAGGTCGGCGGGGCGTGGGTCTTGGCGTCCGAGACCTGCGCCCTCGACCTGATCGGCGGCGAGCTGGTGCGGGAGGTCGAGCCAGGAGAGATGGTGAGCATCGGTCTCGATGGCCAACTCAGGAGTGAGCGACTGTACCACGCCCCCGACGCCACCCCTCAGGCCTGCGTGTTCGAGCTCGTGTACTTCGCGCGCCCCAACAGCCGCATTTTCAACGAGGACGCGTACGAAGCCCGCCGCAAGATGGGGATGCAGCTGGCCCGAGAGGCGACCCCCGAAGCAGACCTGGTGATGCCCGTCCCGGACTCGGGCGTTCCGGCGGCGCTGGGCTTCGCCGAGCAGGCGGGCCTGCCGTTTCGCCACGGGTTGATCCGTAGCCACTACGTCGGCCGGACGTTCATCGAGCCGACCCAGTCGATCCGAAACTTCGGCGTCAAACTCAAGCTGAGCGCGGTCCGGTCGGTCGTCGAGGACAAGCGGGTGGTGGTCATCGATGACTCCGTCGTCCGGGGCACCACCAGCCGAAAGATCGTCGAGATCATTCGCACCGCCGGCGCGAAGGAGGTCCACGTGCGCATCAGCGCGCCGCCGACCCGCTACCCGTGCTTCTACGGGATCAACACCCCGAGCCGGGAAGAGCTCATCGCGTCTCGTATGTCCGTGGAGCAAACCGCCGAATACCTGCACGCCGACTCCTTGGCCTACCTCAGCGAAGCCGGGCTCCATGAAGCCGTCCACGACCAGCTCGGCCCCACGCGCCGCTTCTGCAATGCGTGCTTCACCGGTCGCTACCGAGCGGGCCTCGAGATCATCGAAGGCCGTTTGCCGGTCGTCGGCAACCTTCCTCCCGAGACCGAGACCGCGGCGTAACCGCGCGGGGGGTCAGAACAGCTGAAGGCCGGCGATCAACCCCGGCCAAAGATACACGCGGTCGTTGCCGGGCCGACTGGCGTAGTCCGGAGCGAGCGGATGGCGCTCGGCTGCGATGCTGTCCTCGAGGTCGACGAGCACGTTAAACGTCGGGCCCACATACACCGCAAACCCGTCGAAGAAGCGATACGCGACGGTGAGGCGAGCAGAGTTCAGCAGATCGGAGTCCTCGAAATCCCGGTCGTCGTAGATCGCGCTCGTGCCGAACTCGAGGTCGATGGCGAAGGCGTCGGTCATCTGCACGCGAAAGCCGAGGTGTAAACCAAAGCTGACCGCGTCGGAGTCCTCCCACGTCCCCGTCCCCGCGGACAGCGCGGTGTAGACGTACCGAGTCCCCACCGCCACCGCCGCGCCTCCCAGGGCGATGTCGCTGCTGTACGCTCTGACGTCGAAGATGCCGTCTTCGACCGCGTAGTTCAAAAGACCGAGGCTCAATCCTTCGGTCCGGTCCACGACGTTGATCAGTCCCAGCTGCAGTCCGGCCACCGCCTCCCCGTAGTTGACGAGCCCGATCTGCAGCCCGCTCGCGGGCGCAGTCAGCACGTTGACCAGCCCCATCTGCCCCCCGCTGAGGGGCCCGGAGACGTTGACCCCGGACGACATCTGAAACCCGTCGACGCTACGCGCGTAGTTGAGCCCCACGGCGAACTGGCCGCCCTCTAGGTGGGCCGTTGCGAGGTTGGCCCCCACGGAAAGCTGCGCCCCCACCCCCGGGCCTTCAATCAGGTTCACGCCCACCGTGGACTGCACGCCCGTCAGCTGCCGCGCACGATTGAATCCCACGCTCCATTGGCCACCGGTGGCCGATTCCCCGACGTAGTTGAACCCGATCGCCGCTTGGAACCCGGTCAGCTCGCGGTCCAACAGGTTCGCGCCCAACGAAAAGCTCGCGCCCTGCAGCGCGTCGGCGCGACTCATGATCAGGCTGAGGGAGAAGTGGTTGAGCGTTCGCTGGTCGTCGCCGTTGAGCGAAAACGCGGGCAGGATGCCCACGTTGATCGGCACCACCTTGTACGCCACCGGCGTTCGCCCGCCCCGAACGGTCGTTTCTTCGGCCTCGGTGATCGTGAGTCGGGCGAAGTCCAAGTCGACCCGGCGACCAGCGGCGACGGTGACCTCTCCCTGGAAGCGCTGGCCGTCCCGCTCGACGGTGACCGAATAGGTCCCAGGCTCGAGGCCCAGCCGCACCGGGCGCCCTGCGTTCTTACGCAGCTCGACGGCCAGGCGCCCATCGGCGTCGCGAATATACACCCGACCGTACGAAGACTCGGCGAGGCCCAAAGCGGCCGTGGTCGACCGAAGGTCGGTCATGACCACGTCCCCCGAGCCCACGAGCTGAATGTCATACGCCGCGTGCTGCGCCCCGGCGCGCGTGTTCTCGGTCCGGGCCAAGGTCTCATGAAAGGCGAAGTTGTAGGCCTCGTTTAGGGTCACGCGGCCGTCTTGGCTGAGATCCCCGGCCCCCCGGAGGCCGGAGACCAGGAAGTGGGTGAAGAACGACGCTCCCAGACGGTCCGACTCCTGGGCCGCCTCGTCCTCGGAGCTCGACGTGAGCACCGCGTATCCCTTCACCCGGTTCGACGCGTCGACGGTGAACGGCGGGCGTCGAAAGCCACCTTTCAATCGGGTCATCGCCCCCGACGCGCACGAGTCCAGAATCGCGATCCGCACGTCGGCGGGCAACTCGGCGAGGGCGCCCTTCAGCGCCCGGTAGGCGTAGCGCTGGCCGCCGAGCAGCAGCCCCTCGGCGTCGGAGTGCCCGGAGTAATATACGACGAGCTCGATACGACGAGCCGTCCCTCGCGCCGCCTCCAGGCGTCGGCCCATATCGGCGAGCGCCGCCGCGAAGCCCTCCGCCGTCGGCTGCACCAGCAACCGGTGGTCTTCTTTGGCCACGCCCCCCAGGCCGTGTAGGACCCGAGCCACGGTCCGGGCGTCGGTCACCGCGTACCTCAATCGCGGCCGGTCGGCCCCGCCGTCGTTGGCGGCGGCGATCAGGGCGAAGCGACGAACCGAAAGCTCGGGGGGCGCCGGTTCCGGTGAAACCGCGCTGGCGAGCGCGGCGAAAACGACGGGCATCAGTAGCTCATTCATCGGATGTTTCCTTCGTGAGGACGAAGTCGCGCTGCGACAGGCCGGGGGGAAGATCCAGCCGCGCCGCGACCGCGACGTCCTCAGGCTTCGCGGCGAGCTGGGGCGCCGCGGCTTGTACCTGTCGGACCGAGAAGATCCCGTCCGAAGTGACGAGAATGAATCGTTCGAAGCTCGGTGCGTCGTCGAGCTCGTAAGAGAACGGCAGCTGGACCCGGCCGGGCTCGAACTTCACTGGCGCAGGCTGGCCTTCGGTGGGGAGATGCAAAGTGACCACCCCCCGCCCATCGATCGACACCAGCGACACATACGCCGAGCCCTCCAGCTGAAACCCGAGCTGGATCCGGTCCCCGGCTCGGGCCACATCCCGGTTGCGCAGAACGTCGGACCCGTCCGCGGTCTTTCGGTGGACCACCAACGCCCCCCCTTTGAGACGGGTAACCTCGGGCTCGACGCCCTTCCCCCCCGGCGGCGTCGTGCCCACCCGAACAAAAAGGACCAGCGCCGCGGCGACGGCCAGTGCCGGCGCCACGGCCGTCGCGACCCGACGTCGCCGATAGGCGGAGGCCGCTTCCGCCACCCGGAGCCGACGACGAACCTCCGCCGCTACCTCGGCTTTCGGATACGTGGCCAAGATCGCTTTGTCGTCGGATGCCAGTTCCGCGAGCCGCTGGCGTTCGCTCGCCGTCAACTCGGTTCCGGCCGGTGCTTCGTCCAGCGCGACCCGCTCCACGAGCCACCGTCGGTCTTGTGACGAAGTCATGATTCGTTTCCTTTCTCGGCGAGCGCCCGGGCGCTCGATCTGACGCGATTCAGGCGCTTGCGCACCCCGGACACGGACAGGCCGACCTCGGCCGCCACCTCTTCCAGGGTCAGACCGTCCACGAGGTGGAGGACGGCGATGGTAGGGGTCGACGGCTTCTCTTTTGCGAAGACCTGGCCCAGGACCCGCTGCGCCAGCGAACGATCCTCGGTCTCATCCAGCGCGGCCAGTTCCATCAAGAGCGCGTCGTCCGGGGTCTCCGGGCGGCGTTTTTGGGTCCGAAGTAGGTTGAGGCACACGTTGGTCGCCATTCGATAGAGCAGGGACGAGAGCCCCCGGTCTTCGAGCCGGCCTTGATGCCGAAGCAACCTCACAAACGTGTCGTGCATAGCGTCCACCGCTCGTTCCTCATCCCGCAGCAGAGTCCGGCATCGCCTCAGGACCATCGGCCCGTAGCGTTCGTAGGTCGCTTCGACATCGATGCTCACGGCTACCGGACTCGGAACATGAAACCCCGCGACAATGAAGATCTGTCACTCGATGGGGTCGGTTTTCTGGGGCAGGACGAGGGTCACGGTCGTGCCCGCCCCATGATCGCTGTGGACGGTCATCGATCCCCCGAGAACCTCGAGGATCCGCTCCGCCGTGGCCCACCCCAGGTCGAGGCCGACCCGCGCGTTGGTCGTCGACCATCGCGGGGCGGTCAGGCCGTCGAGAACCGCGGGATCGACAGCGGGCCCGGTGTCGTGGATGTCGATCCCGACCCGGTCGCCGCCCAGCCGGTGAGTGCTGACGGTAACGACTTCGCTCGGCCCTGCGGCGTCCAAAGCCCGGCTGAGCGCGTGGGCCAACAGACGGTTGAGCAGGCGGGCCGACGTCAGCGGCCGCGGCGTATTCGGGGCGATGTTCAGACGAATTCGACGGTCCTGGCTCACTCCCAATACGGTGAGCGTGGCCTCGATGCTGACCGCGAGGTCGACCTCGCGACGGTCGGACCGGTCGAGGTCGTCGAACCGCTCCAGCGCCTGCACCGTCTCCGTGAGTCGCGCCGCCGCCTGCTGCTGGAGCGCAGCCAGCTCTCGCAACAGCTTGAGCCGGGCGGTGAGGTCTTCATCGGTCGCGTCGCCCTCGATGCGCCGGCTCAAGGCGTCGATCGTTTGGGCCGACGACGCCAGGGCGCCGACGGGCGTATTCATTTCGTGGACCACGCCGGCGACCAGGGCCGCCAGCCATCGATCCGACGCGAGCTCGGCGCGAGCCGGATCACGGCCCGGTCGACGTTGTACAAAGCTCAGCAGAGTGCCCACGTCGTGCTTCAACCCCGGACCCGTCTCGATCTGTCACCCCGGATCTCATACTGCCGCATCGCGTCGGGAACCCGGGCTTGGTAGCGACGGTCAACGAGCAGCTGGTTTTTCGATGGCGACGTCGTATAAGCCGTCCGTGTTGTTCAGAAAGGCCCTCGACCGTTCTCTCGCCGTCACCGCGTGTGCGTTGGCCGCCTGCGCCACCCCGCCCCCCGAGCCAGCCTCGGCGCCGGCAACCGCGCCGGCTTCGAAGCCCGCGCCCCCGCCCCGCCCCAAAGCCGAGATCGGAGCCTGGGGCGTCGACGTGTCGGGCATCGATAAGGCGGTCGCGGCCGGCGACGACTTCGAGCGGTACGCCAACGGGGGATGGCTGGACCGGTTCACCATCCCCGCTGACCTCAGCACGTACGGCGTGTTCGTCCAGCTTGGCCTCGACGCCGAGGGCGACGTCCGAACGATCCTCCAGGACCTCAGCCAGGAAGAGCACGAAGCGGGCTCCATCGAGCAGAAGGTCGGCGACGCCTTCGCGGCGTGGATGAACACCGAGGCCATCGAGGCGCGGGGCCTGGCGCCCCTGAAGCCTCACCTCGACAAGATCGCCAAGCTCAGAGGCCGAACGGCGATCGCCGACGCGTTCGCCACCCTCCACAACACGTCGCCGTACGGCATGGGCATCATCCCCAACCCGGCCGACACCACCCAATACATCGTCTTCGCGGCTCAGGACGGCCTCGGCCTTCCCGACCGCGATTATTACCTCAAAGACGAGCCGCGGTTCGAGCAGTACCGAGCCGCGTACCTGAAGTACATTGAAACGATGCTCGGCCTGGCCGGAATCAAGCGGCCAAAGTCCAAAGCCAAGCGCATCATGTCGCTCGAGACGAAGCTCGCGAAGGCGCACTGGACGCAGGCCGAAAGCCGGGACATCAAGAAGATCTACAACCCCATGAGCCCGGCCGCGCTGGCCAAGCTCGCGCCGGAGTTCAACTGGCCCGCGGCCCTCAAGAAGATGGGGCTCGACGCGGTCAAGACCATCGTCGTGGCCCAACCGACCGCGATTCAGGCATCGGGCAAGATCGTGCGGAAGACGCGGCTCGGGACTCTGCGCGACTACTTGACCTTCCACTTCATCCGGAACCACGCCACCGTCTTGCCGAAGGCTTTCGACGACGGGCACTTCGATTTTTATCGCAAGACGTTGCGAGGCATCGAAGTGCAGCGCGAGCGATGGAAGCGCGGCGTCAACCTCATCAACGACGGAATGGGCGAAGCCGTAGGCAAGATCTACATCAAGCGCCACTTTCCCCCCGCCGCCAAGCAGCAGATGGACGAGCTGGTCGCCAACCTCATCGCGGCGTTCCGCGAGCGACTCCAGCAGAACGATTGGATGGATGAGCAGACCCGACAACAGGCGCTCACCAAACTCTCCACCTTCGAGCCGCGGATTGGTTACCCGGACAAGTGGATCGACTACGAGCCGTTGACGGTGAGCGATGATGCGTTCGCGAACGCCCGGGCCATCCGAGAGTTCCAGTGGCAAGACCAGGTCAAGCGGCTGGCGGGCCCCGTGGACCGCAAGCTGTGGCCGTACCCGCCCCAGACGGTCAACGCGTCCTACAACCCGCTCCTCAATCAGATCACCTTCCCCGCCGGCATCCTGCAGCCCCCGTTCTTCGACCCCAAGGCCGATCCGGCCGTGAACTACGGGGCCATCGGTGCGGTGATCGGTCACGAGATCGGCCACGGCTTCGACGATCAAGGCCGCCGCTTCGACGAGATGGGCAAGATTCGCGACTGGTGGACGGAAGCGTCCGACGAGGCCTTCAACCAGCGAACGGAGATGCTCGGCGCGCAGTATGCGTCGTACGAGCCCATTGAAGGGATGAACATCAATCCGAAGCTCACTATGGGAGAGAACATCGGCGACCTCGGGGGCGTCCAGATGGCCCACGCCGCGTATCGCCGGTATCTGAGCAGCTGCTGTAACGGCGAGGCGCCGGTGATCAACGGAGTGACCGGCGACCAGCGGTTCTTCCTCGGCTGGGCCCAGGTCTGGCGGGCCAAGTACCGGGAAGATGAGGCCCGGCAGCGGCTGACCACCGACCCCCACAGCCCGCCTCGATACCGGATCATCGGCGTGGTTCGAAACGTCGACGCCTGGTACGACGCGTTCGGGGTCACGGCGGAGAACAAGCTGTTCCTGCCGCCGGGGGAACGGGTCCGCATCTGGTAGGCCATGCCCGCCTCGTCCGCCACCGCCCGGTTCCGTCTCGCCCCCATGGACATCGTCATCAGCGCGCTGACCTACGGGCTGTGGGGGCTGCTGCTCGTCTTGGGCGGCGTATGGTGGATGAGTCACAACGCGGTCGCTCTCAGCGCCCCCGGGATCATGTTGGGGGTCTACGCGTTCATCCTGATCGCCTTGCGGCCCACCGGCTTCGTACTCGACGGCGACGGGCTGCGAATCGACTGGCCGATCCGATCCCTGCGGGTGCCTCGCCATACTCTGGTCGGTGCCGAGCGTATCGACCGAGGGACGTTCCGTGCGGAGTTCGGGTGGCCGATCCGGGTGGGCGCGGGCGGCCTCTACGGCTCGTTCGGGTACCTGTGGACGAGTCAAAAAGGCTGGATCGACGTCGAGGCGTCGCGGACCTCGGACTTCGTCCTCGTCCGCTCGACGGAGCGTACTCTGCTCCTCACCCCGGATCGACCTGACGTCTTCGTTCGGCGCCTTAACGCCCTGGTGTCTTCACCGTAACCGGGCGCCAGGCGCGGGCGGGCATTGTCGTCCCCGAACCGGCAGCGGCTGCTCGCGTGAGAGGTCGCCCGATGATCAGTCCCGAGCTGCGCGCCAAGAGTCGCCCCCTCGAGCCGTACAAGCCAGGCTCAGGTTGATTGGGGGTACTTCGGTCATCTGCCCGTCGGCCGCGCCCATCGCAGGCCGTCCTGCTTAGTGATGGTGCTGTCGCACTCGCGCAATGTACGGGAGATTCTCGTCAACCAGACTGTGCAGAGCTTCCTACGCGGATACATGCAGGCCTTCGAGGCCTTCCGCGGCGTGCCTCGCTAGATCTTGTACAACAGTCTCAAGAGCGTCGTGCTCGAGCGCCTACGATAGCGTAGGACCTTCATACTCTCGAAACCAGACCGAGCTCCGCATCCGATCCGCAAAGCGCGATGTTTACTGATGTACGATCGTAGGGTACTGCCATCACGCCGTCCGCGCAGATG
>JANQQN010000054.1 GCA_028289325.1 Myxococcota bacterium
CGGGGCGCGGTTCAACACGTTCACGAAGCGGCTCGGATGCGTAGCGCCACGCCGTCGTCGGATCTGCGCGGCGCCTTGGCGATCTCGGATGACCGGGCCCCGGTGCCCCTGGCCGAGCTGCGGGTCGTGGAGCAGAGCATCGACGCGTTGCCAACCGGTGCCCGGCTCGCGTTCGTCCTGCGCGACGTCGAAGGCTTTGGCACGGCCGCGATCGCGCAGATGCTCGGTCTGACCCCCGACACGGTCCGGACCCGGCTGGACCGGGCTCGGCGAAAGATCCGACGGCTGTTGGCTCCCGAGCTCACGGTGCTCTTGCCGGCGGCGTTTCCGCTGGTCCCCGACCGAGCTGACCGGGTGGCGGCGGCGGTGATGCAGACGCTCGCTCGCGGTTGATCGGTGGCCTCAGTCCGGTCGCCTGGCGATCCGGTACTGCCACCCGCAAAACACCACGAAGACGAGAACTCCGGCCGCGGTGACCGCGGGACCCGAGCCGGCGGGTAGATCGACGGCGAAGACTTCGGTGGTCTGGGTGATCGCGAAAGGAACGGCGAGGGCGACCCCCACCAGGGCCTCGCCGGTGATGAGACCCGAGGCGAACAGCAGGCCGCGTCGCCCGGCCATCGCCACAGCTTCGTTGGGCTGGCCGCGCAGGGCGCGTTGGGCGAGGTGGGCGATGAGCCCGCCGATGAAGATCGGGGTGCTCAACCCGATCGGCAGATAGATCCCGACCGCCACCGCGAGGACGGGGGTTCGAAAGCTCGACTTTCGGGCTTCGAGGACCTTATCGAGAACGATAATGGCCACCGCCACCAGGGCCCCGGCCCCAATGATCGCCCATGGCAGGTCTCGCTTGAGTACGCCTTCGGACACCGCTTGCATCAAGCTGGCCTGCGGAGCTTGAAGGACTTCGCTCGGATCCATGCCCGGTCGTGGATAGACACCGCCCAGGCCGTAGGCTTCGAACAACAGCTGCAGCACCGGGGCGATGACCACCGCCGCCGAGAGCACGCCGACGACCTGCATGAATTGCTGCTTGGCGGGGGTGGCGCCGACGATCTGGCCCGCTTTGAGGTCTTGCATGTTGTCGCCGGCGATCGCGGCCGCGCAGCAGACCACCCCGCCGACCAAGATGGCCATGGCCGCCGCGACCTTCGCTTTCGTGTCGTCGGCCTGAAAGTCGATCTCCCCGCCCAACAAGAGAAGAAGAATGACCGAAATGGTCAAAATGGTGGCGATGGTGACCCCGGAAATCGGGTTGTTCGAGGAGCCGACCAAGCCCGCCATGTAGCCGGCGACGGACGCGAACAGAAAGCCGGCTACGAGAGCGAACACCACGCCGAATGCCAGCGTCGTGCCGTACAGTCCGGTGCTGACCCCGAGCGCGCCGCGGTCGGTGACGAACAGGAACGCGACGAGCATCGGCGCCGCGAGCAGCAGGGTACCGATGAACACGAGGTTGATCGGCGTGTCGCGTTCGGTGCGAGGGATGTCTTCAGCCGAGCCCGTTCGCGCCTGTCGAACCGCTGCCAGCGACGACCGGACGCCATCTCGAATGGGGCCCACGAGGGACACCAAGGCCCACAGGCCGCCGGTGGCCATCGCGCCCACGCCGAGATAGCGGATCCGCTGGCTCCAGATCAGTTCGGCGGCGCTGTAGCCTTGCTCCGTTCCCACGATCTGGCGGAGCTCCTCGTCGGGCGTGACGGCCATGAAGATCGGAATGCCGAACATCCACGAGATCAGACCGCCACTGAATACCAAGATGCCGATATTGAGGCCGACGATGTAGCCGACCGCGAGCAGGGAGACCGCAAGGTCGCAGCCGATGCCGAAGATCGATCGACCGACGGTCACCGCACCGTGAACGGAGCCGGCCAGGAGCTTCAACCCCGTCTGTCCTAGCTTTATCGCCGCGCCCGCGATGGCCGCCACCGCGATCACCTTGGCTCCGCCGCCGCCCTCGTTGCCGGCCTTCAGGACTTCGCCGGTGGCCACGCCTTCGGGAAACTGAAGCTTGGCCTCGATGACCAGGGCCCGCCGAAGGGGAATCGTGAACAGGACCCCGAGCACCCCGCCGATGCCCGCCAGCGCGAGCAGAGGGAAGAATTCAAAGTGACTCCAGTACCCCATGAGCAGCAGAGCGGGGAAGGTGAAGATGACGCCGGCGGCCAGCGATTCTCCGGCCGAGGCTGCGGTCTGCACGATGTTGTTCTCGAGAATGTTGGAGGTTCGAAACATCCGGAGGATGGCCATCGACAGGACCGCAGCGGGGATCGACGCGGACACCGTCAAGCCCACTTTCAGTCCTAGGTAGGCGTTCGCCGCCGCCAACACCGCCGATAGAACGATGCCCAGGATGACCGCCTTGAACGTGATCTCCGGTAGAGACTGCGATGCGGGTATGTACGGCACTACGTCCGGTGCGGGCTCGGAGGTCGGGGCTTCCGTCGACGCCATGCCTAGGCACACCACATCTTACCCCCCGTGTTAAGCGGCGACGGGCGGGGGGCCGGTCAACCCGGCTTCGGTTCGTCTTTGGCGCCAGGGATCGGGGCCCCGCTATCGCGATCGGCGACCGCCTGTTTGAAGCCGACGTCTTCCGCCCGCCGCTTGAAGGTCATTCCCTCCGGCGTGTGTCGAGCGATGCCGTCGAAGAGGGTCGCGAGTCGCTGCGACTGTTCGAGACCTTGGATCTCGACTGCTTGATTGACCAGCATCTTGCACATCATGAGCTGGTTCCTCGGCACCCCACGGATCCGGTTCACGTAATACGCGACGCGGTCTTCTAGGCGTTCTTTGGGAACCGACTCGAGGGCGAGCCCCATCGCCACCGCCTCCGGCCCCGATATCAGGTCTCCGGTGAACAGCATCCGTTTTGCCTGCTGGGGGCCGACTCTATGCACCCACATCCCGGTGGATGGGACGCCCCAAACCCGCGCCGGCGGATAGCCGATGCGCGCCTCGTCGGCCATCAGGATGAGGTCACACGACAGCGCGATGTCGCTGCCTCCGGCCACCGCGTCGCCGTGGACGACGGCAATGGTGGGCTTGTGGCAGCGCCATAGCCGCAGAAAGCTCTGGCTACAGCGGTCCATGAATCGAAAGTCGATCGTGGGATCCCACGGCATATCCTGCACCCCGGGATTGGGGCCCTCGGTCTCCGCGTACGCCTTGAGGTCGTAGCCGCCGCAGAAGCCACGGCCGTCGCCCCGGAGCACGATGACGTGGACCGCAGGGTCTTCATCGGCGGCGTCCACCGCGGACCGAATCTCGTCGGGCATGCGGTCGCTGATCGCGTTGAATCGATCGGGGCGGGAGAGGGTAATGGTCGCTACGCGGTCAGCGACCGCATAGCGAATGGTCTGCAGGTCGGGGAGCATGGCCGATGAGGCTCCCAAGCCCGGAGGGCCTGGGCAAGCCTCTCGGCAGTCGGACGCTACATCAGGTTGATGGGCGCGTAGTTGTTTACCGCCAGACCGAAGCTGTCGCGATCCACGCCCGCGAGGTGGGCCAACGACAGCAGCAGGTCCGCCGTATGATGGCGACTGAACGGCGTCCCGTAGTTGTGACCGGCCTCGATCAGGTTCCCGCTACGGTTCTGACCACCGATGAACACACCCTGACGGTTTCTCGCATCGACCTTCTCGAGCTGAATCCAGCGCCCGCGGCGAATACCGCCACCGCCGCCGATCAGGACGTGAAGCTTGTCGCGGCGGCCGTGGTTGCCCGTGCCGACCTCGCCGGTCAAAACGATGACCGTGTTGTCGATGAGGGTCCGGCCGTCGACGTCCGGGGTCTGGGCGAGGGTCTGAACGAACTGCACGATCCTTCGCATGTACCACCGGCACCAGCCCTCGTAGCAGAGGCGCGGATTGTTGTCTCCGCCGTGGTGCGCCACGTCTTGGTGCATGTCGCCACCGAACGTGTTTCCGTAGCGGGTCTGGCCGTTGCTGTCCGTCCACTCCCAGTCCTCGTCGGTCTGCCCCAGCCCGAGCACGGCCACCCGATGGGTGTCGGCCTGGAACACGAGACGTATCAGGTCCAGGTAGTGATCGAATGACGCCCCGAAGCTGGAGTTCGCCGGCGGTCGATCCGGAATTGCATCCGGAGAGATGCCGATGGTGGGCTGACCGATAATCCGGTCCCCAAGCTCGTTGAACGACTGCAGGAAGCCTTCGAGCTTGGAGCGCTCCGTCCCCGAGACGCGGCTCAGGAGCCGATTGGTGTCCTTGCCGAGGAAGGAGAACAGGTTGTCTCGAACCGCGCGTTGCCCAGGAGGCGGCGGATTGGCGCTCGCCATGAGCGGGCCGACCACCGCATCGTACGCCGTCTCGGGGGTCACGAAGGACGCCTGTACGCGGGCATTGTCGTCGAAACAAAGCGGGTGGTCTTGCCGTCCCCACGACCGGTACCGGTTGGAGACCCGCAACACCGGCTTGTTGACGTGCTGGGAAATGACGTGGTCGAGCGATGGGCCCATCGGCTCCGGGAAGTGCGAGCCCAGCTGCGACGAGCTGCCTTCGCCCCAAGGGACGGAGGCGGTGAACATGTCGGAGTACGACACGTCGTGCGCGTTGCCCCACAGCGTGCCGCGGACGCCATCGACCATGATCAGCTGGTCTTTGATCGGCGCGAGGGCGTCGAATGGCGCCGGTAGTGTGAAGTTGAACTCCGAGCCGGTGATCCCGTTGCCGATTCCGCGGTCCATGCCCCAGCCATGCTGGAGGCCGACGAGCAGGAAACGGGTAGGGGCTTCGGTGGTCTGGCCGAGGGCCACACGGGAGGTCAGCAAGTGCTGACCGAGGCCCGCGGCCGCGCCGAGCCCCTTGAGCAGGGTTCTACGATCGATCTTAGACATGTCAGTTGGCCTCTTCAATCCGGGTGGTGAAGCTCGGCGTGCTGATGAGGACGTTGGCGGCGCCCTCGACGGTGGCGTTAACCTTCTCCAGCTCGCTGTAGAACTGGTTGAGCTCGGCTCGGCCAGGCTGATTGCCAAGGATGTACGCCAGCAGCGCGTCGGCGACGCAGCGACGCAGCTGGCCGGAGCCGGTCAGGGCGGCGATGTAGCTGACGCTGTCCTCGAACTCCAAGACCTCGGACCCGATG
>JANQQN010000102.1 GCA_028289325.1 Myxococcota bacterium
CGCCGCGTACGCGAGCGGAGCGTAAGCGAAGCGATCAAGAGGTCGATATGGCTGGATGCGCGGGCACGAATCGCCGAGCCGCGAAGCGGATCGGGATTCCTGCCGAGCGCATCCAGCCTCCCTGTCGTCAAACCTCGCTCGGCGGCGCGGCCTCGCGCTGAACCGCATCCACGGGCAGGGCGACCTCATCGAACGGGAGGTCGATCCCCACCGACTTCATGAGCCGAATCGCATTGGTCGACTGCACGGGACCGTCACGAAGGGCGTAGTCGAACCGAATCTCGCCCTCCCCCACCCGGTCGGAAAAGTGTCGATTCACCGCCCGCCCGGCCGGCAGTTCGGCCGCGAGCTGGGCGAGGGCAAGGTCGTGGGTGGTCACGATTCCCATCGCCCCGGTCTTGGCCAGCCACTTCACGACGGCCACCGCGCCGATGTAGCGCTCCCGGCTGTTGGTGCCGTGCAGAACCTCGTCGAGCAGGTACAGCAGCGGGGTCTGCGGCGCTCGCGCTTCGTCGACGATGTGCTTGAGGCGCTTCACCTCGGCGTAGAAGTGGCTGGTGCCTTCGGCCAGCGAATCGACGATCCGGACGGACGTCGCCAGCTGCATCGTGGCCATCGATAGCGACCGAGCGGCCACCGGGCCGCCCGCCCTGGCCATCACCCACGCGAGCCCCACCGCCCGGAGAAGGGTGCTCTTGCCGCTCATATTGGACCCCGACAACAGCAGGACCGACCCCGGACCACCGAGGATCAGGTCGTTGCCCACCACCTGGCGACGATCGATCAGCGGGTGATGAAGCTGCTCGGCCTCGAACCGGGCCGGCCCGTCGAGGAAGCTGGGGAACGCATAGTCGGGCCGCTCGTGGGCCAAGGCCCCCAGCGACGCGAGGGCCTCCGTCTGCCCCACCCCGGCCAGCCATCCCCGAAGCCGAGGGCCGACCAGCGTCCGCCAGCGCTCGGTTCTCAGGACCAGGTTGAGCTCCCACAGCAGGATAGGGGACAGGCTCACCGCGAAGAAAAAATTCAGCCGGGCGTCGAGGAGATCGACCATCCGCTCCAGGCCCCGAATCTGGCGGCCCGCCGACCGGCCGTCGGTCTGCAGGTCGGCCTGAATCCGGCGTAGCCGCTCGGCCTTGAACGACGCGCCCTCGATCGTGTCGATCAGGCGGGCGTATCGCGCGAGAACCCGTTCCGGTCCGGACAGGACATCGGCCCGCGGGCCGATCAGCCCCCGGGTGGCGATGAACACCATCCCGTGGACGATGATCATGACCAGCAAAAAGACCTTGTGGCCGGTAAAGGCGTAGACCGCGATGGCGGAGATCAAGACGGGCGGCAGTCCGATCCCGAGCACCTTCAAGACCTCGGCCGCGGGAATGGGCGCCCCGGCCTCCGCCCACCGAAGCAGCCGTTCGTCATCGACCGCCCCTGGCTCTTCGCCCGCGGCCGCGGTCACCAGCGCCTCCCGGGCGTCGGGGTCGCCCGCGAGCTCTCGGATCGCGGCCTGGCGGCCTACGGCCTCGTCCACCGACGCCGGGCGCATGAGCCATCGAGCCATCGTCCGGCGGCCTTCCGCGGTCTTCGCCCGGTTGAGAAGCTGAAACACCGACGCCGGCCCGAACAGGTCGAGATCGTCCGCGTAGTCCTCGGACGACCGCAAGCCGGCCTTCAGATCCGCGCCGTCGTCGGGGAGTTGGCGCCACTTTTCCTCGAAACGGTCCAGCCCTTCACGGTAGTAGGCCACGCTGGCCGTGGCCCGTCGCCGACGATCGAATACCCGATCCATCGCCCGGCCGAGGGCGATGAACGCGGCCGCAACGGGGATCAGTCCCCACCACGGGGTGCCGTCCCGGGTAAACATCGGCATCAACACCAGGCCGAGGGCGATCGCCGCCAACAGCAACCGAAGGTTGCCCAGGCGGTCCGCGGCCCGTCGGGCATCGGCCAGCCGGGCCTCGCGGTCAGCGAGGCGGCGCCGGTACTCGGCCTCGACCGCGGCCGAGTCTTTAGAACCGGCCATTACTGTGGATTAACCAGGCGAGGCGACTCGTCGTTGACCTCGACGTCGTAGCGCACCTTGAAACGCTGGCGCGCCTCCACGGTGACGTCTTCCGCTTCATAGACAACGATCTTCAGCACGGTGTTGCGTCCCTCGACAACGTCGAGCTGGTACCGGGAGCGTACGTTGAACTTGTACCCCTGCAGGTAGGTGAATACGCCAACCGCCGCCCCGCGGAAGATCATCTCGACGTCCACGACGTGGGTTCCCGGGGTCAGCGGACCGTCGAAGAGCATGAACTCCTCGACGTCCGATAGCCCCTCCTCCGCGCTGCGCGCGAAGATCGGCTCGCCGTCCAGCTTGTACACCGCCCGCTCGAGCCGGAAGCTGCCGCTCATCTCATTGCGATGGACCAGGCGGGCTCGGGTGGCCATCACCGCCCCCAGCAGAACGGTCTGCTTGAGGCCCGAGACCCGAGCCTCGACGCTGCGAATCCGGCTCTTGAGCGCGTTGATCCGCACCTGGAATGCGGTGAGCTGGGACTGATGATCGACGGCCCGCGGACGCGGACGCGGGCTGCGACCGGCGGACGTGGTGCTGGACACAGTCTGGGCCACCGCCCCCCCGGGAACCGAGGCCACGGTGGCGACCAGGACCGCGAAGCCCAGCGCCCCCAGGGTCGCGCCTCGGCCGCTGTCCAAGCCCCTCGGGGCGACCGTCGTCCTGTCCTTCATCGTCTCCCGCCTTAGCACCACCCGACGCCCTCGCCCAGTCTTCACCGTCTATCGGCCCCTCACCCTCCACTCTTGAGCCACGGGCGGCCCGCCGCGCAGGGTGGGCAAATGCGCCGTCGCCTTGCTCGGTCGGGTGCGGCCGGGCTATGGCGCCCCAGCGATGGCGAAAGAACAAAAGGGCCGGATCACTCCGCGGTCTGAGAGCTATCCCGACTGGTACCAAGACATTATCCGCGAGGGCCAGCTGGCCGAGGTGGCGGGGATCGTCAAAGGATGCATGGTCATCAAGCCGAACGGATACGCCATCTGGGAGCGCATCCAGGGCGAGCTCGACCGCCAGTTCAAGGCGACCGGCCACAAGAACGCGTATTTCCCGCTCTTCATCCCCGAGTCCTTCCTCAAGAAGGAAGCCCAACACGTCGAAGGCTTCTCGCCGGAGCTGGCGGTGGTCACCGTCGCCGGCAACGAGGAGCTCGAGGAGCCGTACGTGGTGCGGCCCACCTCGGAGACGGTCATCGGCCACTTCTTCAGCCAGTGGATCCAGTCTTGGCGAGACCTGCCCCTGCTGATCAACCAGTGGGCCAACGTCGTACGCTGGGAGCTTCGAACCCGCATGTTCCTGCGGACGACGGAGTTCCTGTGGCAAGAGGGACACACCGCCCACGCGACCCACGAGGAGGCCCTCGAAGAAGCGCTGCGAATGCTCGACGTGTACGCCAACTTCTCTGAGGACTGGATGGCGATGCCCGTCATTCGGGGCAAGAAGTCCGAGTCCGAGCGCTTCGCAGGGGCGAAAGACAGCTACACCATCGAGGCGATGATGCAGGACGGAAAGGCCCTGCAGGCGGGAACGTCGCACGATCTCGGTCAAAACTTCGGCAAGGCGTTCGACGTCAAGTTTCAGAACCAGGAAGGCCAGCTCGAGTACGTATGGCAGACGAGCTGGGGCGTCTCCACCCGGCTCATCGGCGGCTTGGTGATGACCCACTCCGATGACGACGGACTGATTCTCCCCCCGAAGCTGGCCCCGACCCACGCCGTGATCGTGCCCTTCTTCCGCAAGAAGGAAGCGGACAACCAGCGGGTCCGGGAGGCCGGCCAGCGGTTGTGTCGAGAGCTGACCGACGCCGGCGTGCGGGTCATCTTCGACGATCGTGAGGGGCAACCGGGACCGAAGTTCTACCGCTACGAGCGCGAAGGCGTGTGCATGCGGTTCGGGCTCGGGCCCCGCGACCTCGACAACGGCGTGGTGGAGTTCAAGCGCCGCGACCAAGCCGACAAGCGCTCGGTGCCCATGCAAGGACTCGCGCAGTTCGCGGTCGAACAGACCGCGGACATGCAAAGCAGCCTGCTCGCCGCGGCCAAGTCCCGATTGCAAGAGCGCGTCGTCCGCCTCGACAGCTACGACGACTTCCGGGACCTCATGGACACCGACTCCAAGTTCGTGTTCGCCCACTGGGACGGCACGCGCGAGACCGAGGCCAAGGTCAAGGCGGAGACCGGCGCCACCATCCGGTGTATCCCGCTGCCCGGCCAGGGCTTCGAAGCCGAACCGGGCGAGTGTCTGGTGACCGGCCAGCCTTCGGCGCAGCGGGTGATCTGGGCCAAGGCCTACTGAAGAACGTAGGGGACTTCGACCGCGTGGTACGCATCGACCGCGCCCGCTGGATAGCGAAACCAGGCCAAAGGCCCGTCTACACACGCCTGTAGAGGGTCGGACAGCCGAGACGGACGGACGCGAGGGCGAACGACGCGGCCGGCGGGATCGACGGTCCACGTCAATCGAACCTGCACCCCGCGAAACGGTTCGGGATTCGCGCGGGCCACCCGCAGGACGCACGTTTCGAGAACCACCAACACCTGGTCGTGCACGCGGGCGACGTCTTCGGGCGTCCGCCGCCCGGGACCCGAGAACGTCGGGAGCACCGGATAACCGTGGGTGACCAGCTGCCGGCGAGCACAGGCGCCGGCCCCGTGCGCGGCATCCAGCGCCGCGCACGCTCGCGACGCCAGCGACGACCGACGGTAGCGTCGTTCTTCCTCCGGAAGGTCCGCATACGCCAGCGCGTCCCGCTGCAGCGCCCAGGTCGCCGCCGCCTCGGGGTCGGCGGCCATCAGCGCCGATTCCGTGAAAGCCCGCAAGAATACCTGACGAACGGGGCCGGGCGTCTGTCGCCAAGCGGTCGGCT
>JANQQN010000078.1 GCA_028289325.1 Myxococcota bacterium
GACTTACGTGTGGGGGGCGGCTGAGCTGCGCTCTGAACGTTCCACTAGATGAACTCGGAGCCAGTAACGAGCCACTCCCTGGCTCGTTACTCGCGCCGAGTTCATCTAGTGGAACGTTCAGAGCGCAGCTCAGCCGCCCCCCACACGTAAGTCATTCGTCGGTGGTGGCCGACGTACGTCGTTGACCGGCCGCATCGGTTCTCATGGACGACGAGCCGTCGTCACGGCAGCCAGCTGCAGTTCTAGTCATCATTGGCTTCGGCGACAAAGCTGCCGACGCATCCGTCCCGGAGGTCCTGCCAAACTTCCGGCACGAGGAGCGGGCCCAGAGCGATTAAATGTAAACTCGTTGCTAATGCTTACATAATCGTTCTAAGGCATTCGCGCGGTATCAGTCGATGCCGACGGAGCTCATGATGAAGATGTAAATCATAGCCACCACGATTGGATGGGCCCTCATGACGGCACCTGCGTTCGCCGAAGATGGCACCTCCGAATCCCCAGAGCCGTCCGCCGAGCTGCCGACAGAATCGCAACGGCCGAGCAAGACTTCGACCGTTGGGACTCGGAGAAACGACGATCGGGTCGACGACGAGGGCATCGAGGTTCTTCTCATCACGGGGACGCGGGTAGAGAAGAGTCTTTTTGAAATACCGGCATCGATCACATCGCAAGACACACTGGAGCTGCGTCGGAATGGATTTACATTCGGTACGGACGCTTCAGTTTCGTGCGGCCATTACAGGAACGCTGTGATCAATACCGCGAGCAAACGATGGTGGGCCGGGCGGCTCGGCGGTATGGCGTTCGACCAGCGGCCTTGGGTTGGTGCGGGCCAAGCCGTCCACTCCGACCCCGATGCGCTGAGGAAGAGAGCCGGGACGCTCGGTACGTGCACCACGAGGTGAAGCCACGCCCGTGGGCTTGACGGGCGGACCCCTGCACCGGGTGCTTGTCATCGTCCTATAGTGTTGCCGGCGCTCGACGCGGCGGCGCCGAGGCTACGCGCTCGAAGCCGCCGGAGGACAAGATGGCGACTACCGTCGTGGATCCTACGGTAGACGGCGCACGAAATGAGCGCGTTCAACTCAGCGCCGCACGCCCCCTGTCGCCGTCCGACGATAGTGTGAAGCCGGACGGCTGCGTCTAATTGAAGCGGCGAACGGCTCGGGTTTAGACGGGAAACGCGCGGCATGGCTAGCCTTGCGGCTCGCTAAGGATATCGCCATGCAGTCTAATCCACCCGTCACCTCGGAGTACCTCGAGAGGATCCTCAAGGCTCGCGTCTATGACGTCGCTCGCGAGACACCGCTAGAGCGAGCGCCCCGACTCAGCGAACGGCTCGGCCACCATGTCTTCATGAAGCGCGAAGACCTGCAGCCGGTCTTTTCATTTAAGCTCCGGGGCGCGTACAACAAGCTTCGCCATTTGTCCCCCGAGGCGCTTGCGAAAGGCGTAATCTGCAGCTCTGCCGGAAACCACGCTCAGGGCGTCGCGCTGGCGGCGCAAAGGATGGGGGCGGCCGCGCTCGTCGTCATGCCGACGTCCACCCCAACCATAAAGGTCGAGGCCGTCAGGGCTCTGAAGGGAGAGGTCGTTCTTCATGGGATCGACTATGACGCCGCGTACCAGTACGCCATCGAACGAGCGGCCCGCGATGGACTGACCTTCGTACACCCTTTCGATGATCCTGAGGTGATCGCAGGCCAGGGTACGATCGGGATGGAGATCCTTCGACAGTGCGCAGGATCGATCGATGCGATCTTCGCTCCCATCGGTGGCGGCGGCCTCATCAGCGGGATAGCTCTATATACGAAAGCACTGTTCCCGGAGATTCGCATCATAGGGGTAGAGCCCGCAGATGCGGCGAGCATGAGCGCCGCGTTTCGCGCAGGGCAGCCGGTCGCGTTAGACCACGTCGGTATCTTCGCGGATGGTGTCGCGGTTCGTCAGGTAGGGCAAGAGACGTTTCGTATATGCCGCCAGACCGTCGACGAGATCATCTTGGTCACGACAGACGAACTATGCGCGGCGACCCAAGATATCTTCGAAGATACACGAACGCTCGTCGAGCCCGCGGGAGCGCTGGCCGTTGCCGGAGCGAAGAGATACGCCGTACGGCACCAGAGTACCGCCCAGACCTACGTAACCATCAACTGCGGAGCCAACGTCAACTTCAATCGCCTACGCCATATTGCGGAGCGGGCGGCCTTCGGAGAACAGCGAGAGGCCTTGATGGCGGTTCTGATCGACGAACGGCCGGGCAGCTTCCTCGATTTTTGTTCGGTCATCGGCGAACGAAATGTTACCGAGTTCAACTATCGCTATGGCGACCCAAAGGTTGCTCGAGTCTTCGTAGGGCTCGAGCTCGGTGGAAGCGCCGAGGAGCATGCGCTGGTCGCTGACCACCTCGGAGCCGCCGGCTACAAGGTCGTCGATATGAGCGACAACGAGCTTGCAAAGCTTCACGTTCGACATATGGTCGGCGGACAGGCGCCGTTCATTGATAATGAACGGTTATACCGTTTCGAGTTCCCCGAGCGGCCGGGGGCGCTATTGAAGTTCCTGCATGCGGTCGGGCACCGATGGAATATCAGTCTCTTTCACTACCGAAATCATGGGTCCGACTATGGTCGCGTGCTCGCTGGCATCCAAGTTCCACCCCAGGACGCGACCGAGTTCAGCCGACACCTCGATGAGCTCGGCTACTGGTACCGCGAAGAAACCGACAACCCGGCGTATCGGATGTTTCTCTAACAAGACAGCGCGCGAGAGCAGCTTCGCTCTCCGAGAGAGAACCTCGACCACAGCCGCGCCAAGCTGGTGATGCTGGTGTCCTCTTCGGAGAGCTCGACCAGCTGTCGGTCAGCAGTGCGTGCCATCGATAGACCGTGGTTCCAACGGACAGCGTTCAGGTCAACGGCGCGTTGAAGAGCGGCTGCGAAGCGCGGTCGCGCTGGCTCACCTCGGTGCATGCGCGGTCCTGAGGCTGGGCTTCGAGCCATGTAGGGTCTCCGGTCGTACCGCCTGGCATCCACAGCCGAATGGTGGCACCGGAATCGACCTTCTTGCCGCTTCAGGCGCGCTCAATCCGGCGGCATCATCGACGACGACGACGCGGCCGAAAAGCTCGCTCAGGATGAATTCGCGCGGCTTTGGGCTAAACGACCGACTCTTTGAGCGATTGGCGCATGAGCGCCGGTGAACGCCACTACGGCACGTCGTAGACGATGGCACCGCCCCGGTTATCGCTACTCAAGTTGCCATCATCCCAGCCTGGCACGCCTGCGATGACGCGCCCGCCATCTGGCGTGATCGTTACCGAGTATCCGAGTTGGTCCCCGATCGTCTCCCCGATCGCGTCGGTGACCGGCCGAGTCCACGCAACGCCATCCCATTCGTAGATCGACAGGCCACCGTTGTTGTTCCCAACGTTGAACGGCCGTCCGATGGCGATACGGTCTCCCCGCTCGGTCAGCGACATCGGATGGTGCAAATTGAACGCGACGGGCAGCGGTATGAAACCGCCCATCTGCACCCAGCTGCCGCCGTCCAGCTCGAAGACGCGAACGCGGTCGCCAGAGAAGTTGCCAAAGGTTGCGAAACGCGAACCGTCCGGGGCGATATCGACGCTGGCGCCGAGTCGAATGTCGGCCGCGCCATCGGTCCGACCGACGACCGCGTTGCCGATGGGCGTCCAGGAGCCCCCGTTCCAGTCGAGCACGAAGGCTCGCCCGGCCGAGATGGTGCTTCCGCCGGTGTTGAGTGCGCTGTAGCTCGGGGCCCCGACGACGACGCGAGCGCCGTCACCGCTCATGTCCACCGACCAGCCAGCTTGCTCGCCGGGCTGCGTTCCGAAGACCGGATCGCCCAGTTGCTGCCAACCGGCGCCATCATACATGTACACGACGACCGCGCCTTCAGCGCCGTTGACGGTCGCATTCGACCTCGGAGCCCCTACGGCCATGAGAGACCCGTCCTTAGACATGGCCACCGCAGCCCCGTACGTATTGAGGCCTGTGTTTGATGTGGTCGAGGGCGGGCTGATCGGTGCTCCGAGCAGTCTCCACTGATCGTTGCTCAGCTCGTACACCCAGATGGCGCCCTGGCGACCGTTTGGATTCACAACGCGCTGGTTGCCGATGGCCAGGCGCCGTCCGTCCCCCGACAACGCAACCGCGTTGACTTCGCCCCACGAGAACTGCTGGAGGTCCGGATTCTCGAGCGTCTGACCGAGCGGGTTCCACTCCAGTCCGTCCCATTCGAAGACCCGAACCTGGCCTCCGTTGGTTCGGCCGGCATCGCCGAATGGAGTGCTGAGCACCACTCGGGTGCCGTCGTCCGAAATCTGGACGCTGCGTCCATCCTGATCGTCGGATGTGATGCCTACGATCGGGTCGCCCACCTGGGTAAGTACAGGCGAGCCGACGGTCACGGTTCGCGTCGCATCATTCGAAGCGCCACGATCGTCGATCACCGTCAAGGTAACGGTAAAGGATCCGCCGGCGGCGTAGGTGTGGGTTGCAGTCAGGCCTTGGCCGGTCTCGCCGTCACCGAAGTCCCAGTCGTAGGTGGCAATGATGCCATCCGGATCTTCCGATGCGGATGCATCGTAGTCGCAGCGTAGGTCTGTGCAGGTTGCCGAGAATGTCGCGGTGGGCTCGGTGTTTGCTCCAGGGCCGTCGGGAGGCCCTGCGTCATCCCCGTCGCCGCAAGCCGCGAGTGCGAGGGTGAAAACGATGCAACGGATAGGGGGATAGGATATCCAACGGGGTGTTATGCGGGTGAACCTGGTGTGCATGAGAAGCCTCCTTGCCTAAGAAGGCGTGAAGGGCTTCGAATCCGGATCACCGACGTGTGCTTTTTCGGAGCCGGGACGAGGATTGGCTTCACCTAGCTCTCCGGCGCGGTGGGTCCCATATGCTCCTTGATCCACGCTAGTGCGACTTTCCACTTACGCTTGGCCGTCCCGATCGAGATCTGCAGCAGGTTCGCCGCCTCTTCCAAGGTCATTCCGGCAAAGACTCGCGCGTCGATGAGGTGAAGGTACACGGGGTCCGCTTCCCCGAGCCGGGTCAATAGGTCGTCGAGCTCGACCAGCCCGTCGACGGGAAAGTCGCCAGAAACGAACTCCCCTGTGATCTTCGTCTCAAGGCTTCGGTCGCGCTTCTGTGCTCGCATCCGGCGCGCTTCATCGACCAGCACTTCGCGCATGATCCGGCCGGCAAGACCAAAGAAATGGGTGCGGCCCGCGAGATCGATGCGCGTAACGCGAATGAGACGAAGGTACGCTTCGTTCACCAACGACGTCGGCTGAAGGTCGACGTGCCGCTCGCCGTCGAGGTGGCGCGCCGCAGTCTGTCGAAGCTCCCGATACAGCGATGCGATGACCTGTCCCCGGAGCTCGGGCGATTCTTTCGACCAGTTCTGGAGGATCTGGGTTACGTCGGTCACGGCGCATCCCCGCAGATCCGCCGGATCTCTGTGGCCGTCCGCCGGGCGCCTTTCGTCGCATCAAACGCGGTAAGTCGCTTGTCTCGTTCGAGCTCGTTCCAGATCTCTACTGCATCGCCGAGGGCCTGACACGCCTGTTCGCGGACTCCGCCGGCGCCCGCGACCTCTCCCGCAACCGTCAGGGCATCGGCAAGATCGCGGCGCGCCGACGGATTGTCCGGCTGTTCGCGGGCGAGGCGCCGATACGTTTTGACCACGTTTGTAATCACCGACAAGGCTTCCTGCGTTTCGCCCGCGCCGGCCAAGGCTTGAGCCAACCCTTGTTGTTGCGTGGCGAGGTTTCGACGGCCGCCGAGGTCCATGGGGTCTGCGGCGGCCATTTGCTGGGCCAGCTCTGTCGCCTGACGCGCGTTTCGAACCGCCGGTTCCCACTGTTCGAGTCGAGCGTACGACATGGATAACAAGCCACAAAACCGAATGCTCTGGATCGCAAGGTACGTGCTCTGTTGTTGCGACTGTCGCAGGTCCACGTAGTGGTCTCGGGCGAACGCCAGGTCGGTCAGCGCTTGCGCGTCTCGGCCGGAATCTGCGTAGAGCTCGCCGCGCAGACCACGAAGATACGCCAACTTGCTGTCGTACTTTCTAAGGTTGGCTTTCAGCTCGGCATTGTCGAGTTCCTCGATGTACGTATCGAGAAGCGATAAGGCCTCAGTGTACTTCTCCTGCCAACCTAAGACCTTTGTGAGATCCGCGCGCGCGTTCCACTTGCGCGCCTCGAGCCGCCAGTTTCGTGGAGATCCGGAACGAAGACCGTCTTCAGCAATGGCCAGGCCCTGCCGGGCGTGGCGTTCCGCCTCGGCGGTGTTCATCTCGTAGGTCAGAACGTGGTTCGTAAGCAGCCGCTTGACCCACACCATTTCCGTCAGCCCCTCGGCGTCGAATGGGCGGCGATCCAGATACGCGGCGAGAAGCCCTTCGGCCTTGAGGAGCAGCGTCTTGCCGGTCTTTGGCTCGCCGATGTTGGCGATACCCAGCCCGGAGTGAACGTCGGCCAGGCGCGTATACTGAGTACCGAGATCCAGAAGGAGCTGGTCAGGGTCCAGCGATCCCACGTTGAGCTGGTCGAGGTAGTCGACGCCCACCCGCGCGAGATTCGTTCGCACAGGGAGGGTACCCTGCACCGCGGCCAGCTCATCATAGACTTCACCAAAGACCTGGCGACCCAGCTCCCAAGCCTGGGCGAATCTCAGGTCGGCACTCGCCCGCGCGGCTACCGCGTCGCGGTACTGCATGAAGGTTACGACGAAGGCGGTGAGGAGTCCGAGCATGGCCAACGCCGCCGTCGCGACGACGATGCGATGTCGGGCTACAAATCGCCGGAACCGATAGCCGATCGAACGACCCCGAGCATTGACCGGCAGGCCCTCGAGAAAACGACGCAGATCGTCCGCGAGCTCCGCGGCGGTGGCGTACCGCGCATCGGATGACAAAGCGAGTGCCTTCAGCACGATCGCGTCTAGATCGCCTCGGATGGTGCGGGAGTCTTTGGCTCGCCCCAAGCGGCCGGACCGCACGCTGGGCGGCTCGACCGGCCCCGTAGCGACGGCCTGTACGAAACCCGCCGGAGAATCCTCCTTGCTGCGAAAAGGGCGCTCGCCCGACAAGACCTCATACAGCACCACGCCGAGCGAATAGATGTCCGTGGCTGTCGTCAGTTTCCCGCCCGTCAATTGTTCGGGGCTCGCGTAGGCCGGCGTGTGCAGCTGGGCGGCCGGCACGTTCAGGTCCGGCTTGTTCAGCGACTGGGCGATGCCGAAATCCAGCAGCTTGGGGCGCCCCTCCGTGTCGACGAGAATGTTATTGGGCTTGATATCCCGATGAACGATGAGAGCCGCGTGTGCGTACTGAACGGCGGCACAAACGTCGAGCATGACTTTGATGCGGTCGCGAACCGACATCGACCTTTCCTGGGTGAAGATATTGAGTGGATCGCCATCGATGAGCTCCATGACCACGTAAGGAAGGCCGTCCTTGGTGGTTCCTCCATCGAGCAGAGTTGCAATGTTAGGATGCGTGAGATCCGAGAGGACTTGGCGCTCGATCTGAAACTGCGTAACCGTTCGAGACTCGACCACCGAAGCTCGAATCACCTTGATGGCGACTCTTCGCTCGAAAGCCCCGTCGCTTCGCTCGGCCAGATACACACGGCCCATGCCGCCTTCGCCCAACAGCGAAACCATCCGATAGCTGCCGACCTCGGTGCCGGCGAGGTCGACCGGATGCACCGGCACGGCGAAGTGGAGGTCGTCATCATCCCCGACCTCTTCCGCCATTTCGCACATGCGTAAGGCTTTGGTCTTCAGGGCCGCAGGACAGTGCGCATCGAGCCATCCGGATCGCGCGCTAGACTCGACCTCGAGCGCTTGCTCGACCACGCGCAGAAGGGTCTTCTCGCCGTGGCTCGACCGATCTCCGATCATTTCATATATGTATCATAAACAACCAAAATAGACAGGAAAACGACTCGTCATCTTGCGGCTGGGCCCTGATGCCCGGCCCGGCTTGCGCGCGCCCCAGCGCCGATGGTCTTGCCTCGCCGAACGGCAACGCGGATGACCTCCGCGTGAATACGAAGCCGTCCGACAGATCGTTACCTTCGACGGGGTCGACGATGAAATCAACGGTCCCGCCCTGGGTGACGTGGGTGGACAAATCGAATCCGACAGGGGCCCGCGACTCGTTGGAGACGAGCTTCGACCACCGCCGTTGGCCGTTCGATGAGATCGTGAGCCGAAGGCCGTTGCCGCCGGAATGAGAGTCGTAACGTCGAATATCGCCGGACACGCGAACCTTCGCGGACACGGGGCTGACCCAGCGTCGAACTGCATAATGTCCTCGAAGAATGGAACCGGACCATCCTTGCCGTCGACATCGCGGTGATTGCAGATCATGGCCCGGAGAAGCCGAGAATCCGTCTCATCGGTAACGAGCAAGTCTTTGGATTTACACCTCTCGGGTTACCAGAGAACACCGGGATCAATATCCCGTTCGAGCGAGATGCGAGCGAGCGCATGGTTCTGGCGAGATCGAACTCGGAAGCCAGGAGCTTTCCCGGGCGGCGAAAACGATTGCGGATAGCGCGTCGCAACAGGCGAGCGCGGTTGGCGACGTAAGTACCTCGGTAGCGGGAGTCCGCTTCGAACTATACCAGCGAAACATGCGTCTACATCCGATCCGGACCGTCGGAGAATCCCGGAACTCCTCGTCGCTACGGCCAAGGCAGATAGCCAACACCGAGCATCAGGTCCTCCTGTTCTTGGGAGGTGCCGAATACTGCCACGGCGGCGCTAAATTCGACAATGGAGAAAGCCGGTCGGTCCCGGCCTGACCGGTCCTCATCCGTCTAGATCCGCCAACGCTAGTGCGCCTTGTCCAGATGATCTACATGGACGGTCATGCTTATGCGAGGTTTGTTATTCGGCGCCGTTGCGCTCGGCGGGTTGGGGTTCGGAACCCAGGCCTGGGGTGTCGATCCCAACGACACCCGTTTGTTGCGGGAACCGGACGTCTCCGCGGCCCACGTTGTATTCGTCTACGACGACGACGTTTGGGTCGTTTCGAACACCGGCGGACGCGCGCGCCGACTGACCACCGCCCCTGGACCAGAGTCGAATCCCCATATCTCGCCGGACGGCCGGTCTGTGGCGTTCACGGCGAACTATGATGGGAATCGTGACGTCTACCTGATGCCCATCGAAGGTGGACGACCGACCCGGCTCACATGGCACGGCGAAGCCGACTGGGTCGAAGGCTTTACCGACGACGGCGGCGTACTGTTTTCGTCGCAGCGTTTCGTCCATACTTCTCGCCTCGTTCAGCTGTTCACCGTGGCTGCATCGGGGGGACCGCCGGCACGGTTGCGCATTCCGGATGGCGACGACGCTCAGCTATCCCCCGACGGTCGACGAATCGCCTTCATCACCATGAACCGCGGCATGCGGAGACGCCTGCAACAGTGGCGGCACTATCGTGGTGGCACCCACAGCCGGATTTGGATCATGGACCGGGCCTCGCAGGACGTCGTCGAGATTCCTCAGCCTGAAGAACGCGCCAACGACCTGAATCCAGTCTGGCTCGACGGCGCGGTGTACTTTCTGTCGGACCGAACCGGCACGTTCAACGTTCATCGCTACGATCTCAGCGCCAAGGCCGTGACCGCGGTGACCAACTTCAATGACTACGATGCCTACAACCTGAACGCCGGGGGCGGAAATCTCGTTTTCGAGCAAGGCGGTCGGTTGTTCACCATGGGGCCTGGCCAGCCACCGAAGGCCCTGGTGGTCGCCGTGGGGGCTGACCTGCGAGAACGGCGAGTGCGGTACGTTTCCGATGCAAGGCACATTCGGCACGCCGACCTGTCTCCGGACGGCAAACGGGCGGTGCTCGAGTATCGCGGCGAAATCTTGACCGTCCCCGAAGAGAAGGGCGATGTTCGGATGATCTCGAATAGCCCTGGCACTCACGATAGGTCCCCGGCCTGGTCGCCTGACGGCAAGTCGATTGCGTGGTTCTCGGACGCGTCGGGCGAGTACTCGCTCCACGTGTCCCCGCAAGACGGGCAAGGTCGAGTCCGAAAGGTTGCGCTGACCGGCGCCGGATTCTACTTCGACCTCAAGTGGTCACCGGATGGTCAATGGGTGTCCTACCGCGATAACTCGTGGTCGATCTATGTTTTGAACCTCAAGCGGGGCCGCGCAAAGAAGGTAGCCCAGGAGCCGGTGTACGGCCCGGTGGTCACGACTCATCACAGCTGGTCTCCGGACTCGAAGTGGCTGGCGTACACGGTTATGGCCGAAGGACTGATCCCCACTTTGCATCTCTACTCGATAGAGAACGGCAAGTCGTTCGCCGTCACTGACGGCATGATCGAGGCGGGTGAGCCGGTTTTCGACGCTGCTGGAAAGATGCTGTATTTCCTAGCGAGCCGGGATAGTGCCGGCATTCGCGACTGGTTTTCGCAGTGGAACGCTGAATTCAGCGTCGAGCACGCGGTGTATGCGGTGACCCTCGATCCCAAGACGCCGTCCCCGGTCGAGCCGAAGAGTGACGAGGTCGCGCTCGAGAAGAAGCCAAAAGGGGATAAAGACGACAAGAAGCCCAAGGCGCCTACGGTCGTGGTGGCTCGCGCCGGAATCCAGGATCGTATCGTGCGTTTGAAGATCAAACCAGGCAGCATGCGCGGCTTGCGAGCCGGGAAAGCCGGGCAGCTCTTCGTGCTTCGGTCTCGAGGCTATCGCGGCCTCGACCTGCTTGAGGCGCCCGCCGAGCTCGTCAGATACGACGTCAAAGGGCAAAAAGAGACCGTACTAAGCCAAGACGTGGTCTCCTTCGTGCTCTCTAGCGACGGCAAGAAGGCTCTGGTGCACAACAAAGGTCCGCGGTGGTCCATCGGGGGGACCGACAAACCGCTGGCCGGGAAAGCCAAAGCGCTGCCCATCGCCAAGGTTCGCGTCCGTGTCGATCCGGAGCGGGAGTGGCCGCAGATCGTTCGCGAAGCCTGGAAGATCAACCGGGACTACTTCTACGATCCCGGCTATCACGGCGCCGACTGGCCGGCGATGTGGCGCAAGTATGAACCGATGATCCAACACGCGGCCCGGCGGCGGGACATCGAGCGGATCATTCAGTGGATGCTCGGGGAGCTGGCGGTGGGGCATAGCTACTCCGGCCCCGGCGAAGCACTCGACACGGCGACATCGGTATCCGTCGGCGTACTCGGCGCCGACTTCGACGTCGAACGAGCGCGGTACCGCTTTCGGAAGATCTATAGCGGTCTCACTTGGCGTCCGAACGATCGGGCGCCGCTGCGGGGCCCCGGTGTAGACGTCAAGGAAGGCGAGTACCTGCTCGCCGTCGACGGCCGGACGGTCACTGCCGTCGACAATCTGTACTCGTTCTTTCAAAATACTGCTGAACGCCCGACGCGGTTGACCGTCGGGCCGCGCGCCGATGGCCGGAAGTCTCGCACGATGACCGTGTATCCGGTGGCTAGTGATCGTTGGCTTAGGATGTTCGATTGGATAGAAAACAACAAGAAGAGGGTCGATCGCGCAACCGGTGGTCGTGTCGCTTACGTTTGGGTGCCCAATACTTGGGATCTTGGACACGAGTTCTTCAAACGATATTTCTATCCCCAGAGCCACAAGGAGGCGTTGATTGTCGACGAGCGATACAACGGTGGCGGCCTGATCGCCGACTACATCACCGACATCCTGCGGCGCCGCCCGATCGCCAATTGGGCGTTTCGATACGGAGAGGATGCGGTCAGCCCCCGCGCGGCCATCTTTGGACCAAAGGTTATGATCGCGGATGAGAATGCCGGGTCGGGCGGCGATCTGTTACCGTGGATGTTCAAGGAGTTCGGTCTCGGCCCCGTCGTGGGCAAACGCACGTGGGGTGGGCTCGTTGGAATTCTAGGTTTTCCCGTGCTGATGGATGGCGGTTCGGTGACGGCCCCCAACGTGGCATTCTACACCGCCCGCGGCTGGGAGGTCGAAAACGAAGGGGTCGCCCCGGACATCGAAGTTGAGCAGTGGCCGAAAGCCGTCGAGGCCGGTGGCGACCCTCAGCTCGAACGCGCGATCGAAGAAGTCATGAAGCAGCTGGCGAACGCTGAATCCCAGCGTCTCGATCGGCCAGCCTACCCCGTGCGAGCGAAGTGAACCGCCCGCGCAGGTGGCGCGGTAACAGCCGATATACGTTCGCTGGCCGATCTTGTCCTCACGAACGCACGCTTTCGGTCGTGACGACCGAGAGCGTGACATCGACGCTCGCAGCTCAAGCCGCTGATGAAGTCGGCGCCGACGCGGAGGGTGGGTTTCGAGCCACGGGGCGTCGAGCGACCCCCGGACACTCCGAGCAATCGCCGTCCGATGACCGAAACATCTCTAGACACCGCGGGCAGTAAGCTTCGAAGCCGCTGGGCACCTCGGCCGGCGGCCGCTCGAAGTCCTCGATGGCGAAGGTCGCGGCCTGCACGAGCTGGCCGAGCTCGGCTCGATGCCGCGCTCGGCTCTCCGCGAGCGCGGCCGTTGGCTCGGCGTCCGCCGCCCCCACCGGCCACCGCAGATCTCGCCACGCCTGTCCCGCAAGCGCCGACCACGCTGCCCTCGGTGTCAGCACCTGCGCCACGGCGACCGGATTGAAGTGCGCGAAGGCGTCGCGGGCGAGCCACGCGTGGGCGCGAATCGCGGCTGGCGGTGACGCGATCAGCAGCACCAAGGTCAACCAACGGTCGTCCGCCAGGTCTGGATACAGCTTCCGGTGAGCGACGAGCGTCTCCGTCCAGGTCAGGATCAACAGCGCTGCGAGGCCGGCGGCCATCGCGCCGGCGACCGCGAACACGGCGGGGACGAACAGGATCCCGTAGGCTCCCGCCCCCAGCGCCGGCAGCAGCAGGTTGCCGTACCAACGCAGGCGATGGGATCGGCGCTTGAGCTCATCGAGCCGCGACCGGATGGCCTCGAGGTCGTAGCTTTGCGCGACCAACCGATCGAGGTCCGCGGCGCGAGCCGAGGGGGGGAGCGACGCGACGTGGTGCATGGCTTTGACCAGGTGAGCGGCGAGCGCTGCGCTGCTCGTCTTGACCGACCGGCGGTGGGGCCCCTCGATGGTCCGACCCGCTCGACGAACGCGCCCCGCCTCCTCCCATGTCCAATCCGGTCCGCGTTCTACCCCCGAGCTCGGGTCGACGAGCGTTTGGCTGGGGGCGAGGACCACACCGTCGGTCGCCAGGGCCACGGGCCACGGCTCGACGACGAACCCCTCCTGCAGGGGCGGCAGCGGTGACAGGCCGAAAACGACTTCGCTCGGGGTCCCCAGCGGCCCACCGGGGCGCTTCACCGAGAAGCTCCGAAGGCCCCGTACGAGCACCAGCGCGCTCCGTCGAACCCATAGGCACCCCTCGACGACGTGTAGGATGCCGAGGGCGACCATGAACATGACCGCGGGATCCATGCCGATTAAAGCTCCCCGAGAGCGCGACGTTCAGTCATTGCTGCGCTTGAAGAGGCGCGCGACCCAGGCGCCAACGGCGGCGAGCCCGATGATGATGAACTTGAAGCCCTTCTTGAAGAACAGAATCAACCCCGCGAGCACGCCGGTCTTCGCCGCGACGGCGGTCGCGCCCCCCGCGACGAGCGCGATGAGGCCATACTTCGCGATCTTGTCGCCCTGCACGTACTGCGCATACCGCTCGCCGTCGATGTAGCGAAAGCCATCCATCACCATCCGGTACTCTGGCAGGACCGCTTGCAACGACTCGGGATCAGTCACCAGGATCACCCGCATGACCCCTTTGCGGCCGAGGACGCGGGTGTTGTAGTTGACGCTGACGCCGCCCTTGGACCGCAGCCGCGTCGCCCACTCGAGCTGCTTGCTTTCGTCGTTGTAGCGCGGTTCGATCGCCCATCCGTCGAAGTGTAGCTCGGGGATTCCGCGTTCGCGGCGCACTTCGTTGCTCTGCTGCAAGCTCGCGCGAGAATCCTTGGCCATCTCTTCGGCATTCAGCTCGTCCTTTTCGTCATCCTTCACGTAGCCGACGTCGTCGAAGAAGAAGACGACGAACCATTCCAAGTTCTGACTCGCGAGCAGACCCAGCTCCTGCTTCGAGCTGATGTTGCCGAGCGCCTCGATGAGCTTGGAGGCTTCGGACTTCTGTAGAAAACGATAGCCGGGCGGGATCGCGATCTCGGCGCGAGCCCCGAGCTTGCCGGTGCCTCCGGTCTCCCAAGAGAAGGCCGCCAGAGGGTCCCCCTCGGCACCATCCGGTGAGACCGGCGGTGGGGTCTGAGCGAGGCTGGCGCCCGCGGGGACCACGATGGCCCAAAAAACCACGACCGCGGCCGAGACACTACACATACGGATCGTCATGGATATGGACTTTGCCCTGGTGCCGGCCGTACGCCAAGCCTGTACCTCCAGCCGTTGATGTCCCAGATTTGGTGCGGAATTGACCGTCGAAGGTATCGAGCGTGAGGGCCACCGCCCGCGACATGCTGCGGGGCCCAGCGCACGCCCGCGACGGTCATGGCGGCTGGTTTTGGTGGCCCAGAGTCGTCGGCTTGTACGAGAACGAGACGGTGAACAGACCACCGTTCTAGGTGATAGAAATCGTCGCGCGAGACGGAGGCCCACGTTCGTCGCTCGCGAGTGGCGCTCCGAGGAGACGCGCCGCTCGGCGTTGAACGATGACTGTCGACCGTCGCAGGAATCGCCGCGTTGAGGGCTCTGAGCTCATCTAGACCTTGAATAAGCGTTCCGCCGGCACGGACCCTGCGCTCTTGCATGACGAGATCCGTTGTGGACGAGTTGGCGATCCTCGGCGTTCCGGCCTTGG
>JANQQN010000082.1 GCA_028289325.1 Myxococcota bacterium
AGCTCGAGGGTCGTCGCCGCCGCTGGCGAAGCGGCGGCGACGACCATCCAAGCGGCACGCAAATGCCACCGACGCGGACTGACGGGGCCGGACACGACAGGAGCGCGAAGCCGAACGAACCGCGAGACGCCGAAGCGCCCCTAGTCCACGGTGAACGCGTAGGCCCCCTCGTCTTCGCTCACGTCGACCGCAATACCGGATGACGTCGTCCGAAAGACCATCGTCCCAAAGCTGATGTCCCCACCACCGTCAGGCAGGATCTCGTATCCCACCTGGCCGGTGATGCCGACGAGGTCACTGTCGAGGGTAAGCTGGCTTTCGAAGATGAGCATCGAGAACCCGCCTTCGTCCGAAGTCAACTCGGACGTGAACAGAGCGACGCCAAGACTCGCATTCTCGTTGCGAGTGATCGTCGCCGAGCCGCTGGCCACCGGCACCCCCCTGCTCCCGGACGGGCCGGTGAGGCTCACCAGCACGCCGGCCGTGAAGTCGAGAGGCAACGAGCCGCTCGTGGTGACGGGCGCATCGGTTTGAAAGGGAGTTCCGTCGTCGGTCAGATCCAACGACACGGTTCCGCTGACGCCAAAACCGGCGTCGGAAAGAGCGACCCCGGTCGTCGTTCCGTTGCCTTCGCCCGCATTGATGAATCGCTGCAGTCCGTTGGTCAACGACGGAAAATTATCGACAAAAAATCTTAAGCTCTCTTGAATAGCGGCCGGCGCTTCCGATGAAGCATCGTCGCTGTCGCTGCTGCACGCCGAGGCGAGCAGCAGCGACGACCCAATGACCGTGAATACTGACGCTCTCATCACATGCAGTTCCCATTTTGGCAGCACTGCAAGCAGTTCGGTAAGGAAAGTAAAACAAAGAACACGATAGCTTTAAGCATGATCGGACCATATCCAATCGCCGCCCGAGCATCCAGTGTCGCGCGACGACCGCCGCCGCACACCACGACAGATCCGATAGGTATGCGTTATGCCCAATCGCCGTCGCTCACCCCGTAACCTCACCTCGTAACGCTTGTGTTGTCACAGTCGGAACGCGTCGATCACTCACCGATTCATTCAGAAGAAGACGTAAAGCTCATCACGGCTTCGGCGCCTTCGGTGCGATACGAAACACATACATGTCGCCGACCGACTCGACTCTGACCCGGTCGTGCCGAACGAGCTGTCGGCGCAGGTCCTTGAAGTTGCCGGTGCACACCCCGTACACCGTCTTGAATCGCTCCTCGAGCATCCGCACCGGGTCCTTCTCGCGCCCGTTGGCGACGCTGTCCCAGTCTTTCCAGACCTTGTTGTCCCAGCGGTACATGAAGTTCGGGTCCAAGAAGATCATGTAGCGATTGCGATGGTTGTAGTGAAACAGCTCCGGCGCGTCGTCCCAGTCGCACGTAAAGATGACGCTGTCTTTGGGCGTGTTTTTCGCCAGCCACTGGGCGGCAGGAAGAAAGGCGGACGCCTTGGGGCCGCGATGGTTCTTCCGGTTCTCGCGAAAGGTCCGGGCGACGTTGAAGACCAAGAAGCTGCTCAGACTGACGATGATCGCGGTCTGAACCCAAGACTTGTGCCAGATCCGCGGCGGATCCTGCTGCAGGCTCGGCCACGCATCGCTGATGGCTTTGGCGCAAAACCACACCGACACGGGAACGAAGTACTCGACGAATCGCTTGGAGATGCAGCTGAGGATGAACCAGGCGCAGGTCAGGGCAAGCAGGCTCACGAGACGCGGTTTCATCTTGTCCGAGAGCCGATGCATGGCGAACGTCACCATTACCAAGACCACGAACACCACTTGGTGCTCGCGCAAGAAGTCTTTCGAGCTCGCCGACGAGAGTTCGCCTCCGAGATGAAGGTCTGGGGTCGACCCTCGGGCCCATGTGCTCTGAAGCACGTCGAAGATCTGGACTTTGGTAAGGAGAAAGTTGTTCGGAAAGTGCGGATGCAACAGCCAACCGATCATCACCCCGGCCAGTCCCGCCACCGGAACCTTCCAATCGACCTCGTCCTCCATCACCAGATATAGCGTCCCGACGATCAGGGCGTAGACGACGATCAGGAACGGCGCCGTGTACGAGAGCGAAAAGACGATTCCTAGCCCCAAACACGCCTTCCAGGAACGAATCAGCACCGCGTGCAGCGACCAGATGGCCAGGATCATGGCGAGTAGCTGAGGCCTCGGCACACCAACCCGCCACCCGAAGTACCCCCCGGTCGCCAACAGAACCACATACCACAGCCACGCAAAGCGAATGCGCTGCAGCCGGAGCACCGCATACAACGAGACGAATACCCCCGAGCCGTAAGTGACCGCCGCCCACTTGGCGCCGGTCACGAGATCGCCGTACGTGAACGGCATCAGCAGAATGTGAAAGCCAAAATCCTTGTCGTAGAACGTGTCCTTCCAGAATGAGAACTGAGCCCACGGAAACTTGCTGTCGAGGATCCCTTCCGTCCGATAAAGCCACGCGATCTTGATGTGGTAGTAGCCGTCCGTGCCCGGCATGAAATCGGTCTGGAACTGGAGCACGGTCTGATAAACGAACGTCAGCAGATAGATCCCGAGCAGCTCCAGGCCGAAGCCCAGACGCGAACGGGCCTGCAGCCACGACCAGGCCGGCTGCATCCACGAGGGGGCGGTCATAGCCGCTCACCAACCGGCGTGGGTGCCAAAAATCAAGGACCGTCGCTCGCGAACCGTCCCCTGTCGCCGTAGACGGGCATCCAGATTTACCCGACAACGTGATATCGAAAAGCCACGGTCGCTCGGCGTGGTTAACCGCCGAAATCCCTTCATCGCGTGGAGCCCAGCTGCTAGATCCCGCCCATGGTCGGCGCTACCCAGCTCGCACCCGCGGCTTCCCGCCGCGTCGCCGTGCTCATTCCTTGCCTGAACGAAGAAAAGGCGATCGGCAAGGTGGTGGACGACGTGAAGGCGCACATCCCCGAGGCCGAGATCTGGGTGTTCGACAACCGCTCCACCGACGACACCCGGGCCGTGGCCGAGACCCACGGCGCGCGAGTGGTCAGCTCCTCCACCCGGGGCAAGGGCAACGTCGTGCGCCACATGTTTCGGGAGGTCGACGCGGACATCTACTTGATGCTGGACGGTGATGCGACCTACTTCGCCGACGACCTTCGTAAGCTCATGGAGGCGTTGGTCGACGAAGGCGTCGACATGGTGGTCGGGGACCGCTTCGCCGACCCGGAAAAAGACAGCTTTCGCCCGTTCCACTCGGCGGGCAACAAGCTCGTATCCGGAATGATCAGCGCCCTGTTCAGCATTCCCCGCACCGACGTCTTCTCAGGAGCCAGGGCTTTTTCACGAGGTTTCGTGCGCTCGGTGCCGATCATGTCCGCCGGTTTCGACGTGGAGACCGAGCTCACCTTGCACGCAGCCACCAAGCGATTCTCCGTTCACAGCGTGCCCATTCGCTACGGCAAGCGTCTGCAAGGCAGCTACTCCAAGCTGAACACCATCGGCGATGGCGTGCTGGTCTTGAGGACGCTCATGCGGATCGTAAAAGACTTCCGACCGCTGCTCTTCTTTGGGGTGCTGGCCGGCCTGTGTGCGCTGGCGTCATTGGTCGCGGGCTTCTTTCCCGTCGCGGAGTTCATCGCCACCCGCTATGTCACCCACGTTCCGCTGGCTATCCTCGCCGCCGGGTTGGGCGTGCTGTCGGCCGTGCTCCTCGGAATTGGGCTGATGCTCGACTCCGCGTACCGCTATCACTCCGAGCTCGTGGAGATGCTGCGGGCGCGCGCCGACGCCGGCAGCACGGCAGACCTGTTTCCGCCCCGAAACCCGTGAACCAGCGACGCGGACGGCTGGGGCTACTTATCCTGGGCGATCTTCTCGTGTAACCACGCCGCGTGACGCGGGGCCTTCTTGGTTCGGGTCCATTCCTCGAGCATCTCGGGCGCGACCCGCTTGAGCTCGGCCAGCTGCTCCACCGTCCCCGTGTTGCACGCCAGCTCCAGCCGATGACCATTGGGATCAAAAAAGTAGATCGACTTGAAGATGCCGTGGTTGGTGGGGCCGATGACGTCCAGCCCCTCGGCTTCCGCCCGGGCCTTGGCGGCCATCAGATCATCCATCGTCTCTACTTCGAAGGCGATATGCTGAACCCACGGGGGCGTGTTCTCATCCCGGCCCATCTCCGGCTGCTGCGGCAGCTCGAAGAACGCCAAGACGTTGCCCATACCCGCGTCCAAGAAGATGTGCATGTACGGATCGTAGGCCCCGGTCGAGGGAACGTGGTCCTCGGCGATCGCAAGTTTGAAGTCCATGCCCAAGACCCGGCCGTAGAATTCGACGGTCTGCTTGGCATCCTTACACCGATAGGCAACGTGATGAATGCGCTTCAACGCCGGCGTTCTTGCGGTCATCACGCCGTCTCCTCGACCTTGAGCGCACCACGACGGATCTGATCGCGCTCCATCGACTCGAACAAGGCCTTGAAGTTGCCTTCTCCGAATCCTTCATCCTTCTTGCGCTCGATGAACTCGAAGAACATGGGACCGATCAGCGTCTCGGAGAAGATCTGAAGAAGGAGCCGAGGGTCGTTGCTGGCGGTGGAGCCATCGACGAGAATGCCGCGCTTTTGCAGCTCGCCCACCGGCTCCCCGTGGCCAGGCAACCGCTCCTCGAGCATCTCGTAGTACGTGGCCGGCGGCGGAGTCATGAACGGCGTGCCGATGTTCTTGAGCTCATCCCATACCGACAACAGGTTGTTCGACGAAAAGGCGATGTGTTGGATGCCCTCTCCGTTGTAGGCGCGTAGGAACTCGTCGATCTGCCCTTTGCCGTTCGCCCCCTCTTCATTCAGGGGGATTCGGATCTTTCCGTCCGGCGCCGTCAGCGCCTTGGACGTGAGCCCAGTGTACTCGCCTTTGATGTCGAAGAACCGGATCTCGCGGAAGTTGAACAAGCGCTCGTAAAAGTCCGCCCAGTACGTCATCCGCCCGCCGTACACGTTATGGGTCAGGTGGTCGACCCCCTGGAGCCCGGCCCCGATCGGCTTTCTGTCCACGTCGGGCAGGTATCGAAAGTCGATGTCATAGATCGACAGCTCGTCGCCGTAGCGGTCGATAAGATAGACGATCGCGCCTCCGATACCACGAATGGCCGGCAGCTTGAGCTCCATCGGCCCGCAAGGGACGTCGACCGGCTCCGCGCCGGCTTTGATGACGTGGTCGTATGCCCGAGCCGCATCCTTGACCCGAAACCCCATGCCGCACGCGGAGGGTCCGTGTTCGCGAGCAAAGTAGAACGCCGGGGAGCCCGGTTCGTAGTTGACGACGAGGTTGATATCCCCCTGTCGCCACACCCTCACGTCTTTCGACCGGTGCCGGGCCACTTCGACAAAGCCGGTCTTCTCGAACACCGGCTCCAAGATGCCTTTTTCGGCCGCCGCGAACTCGATGAACTCGAATCCGTCCAGGCCGGCGGGGTTTTCGAACAGATCAGCCATGTTGAACGCTCCTAGTTGATTTTTAGTTTCATACGAAACTAGTTTGAGTTGAAACACACCGACCGACGACGAGCAAGCCCGTTGTCGGCGCTACGGCGACGGGATGTTTCAGGCGAAGCGACCATGGTGGGAACGAAATCGGCTCGACGCGACGCAGCAAGCGCCAAGAACAACCGGACCCTCAGGCTGTCGGCGTTCCTTCCCTATCGGCTGTCCGTGCTGTCCAACACCGTTTCGCGGCGCATCGCCGACCGGTACGAGCAGGAGTTCGGTCTGTCGGTGCGCCAGTGGCGAGTGATGGCCGTGCTCGGGGAGGAGTCCGGATTGGGCGCCGGTGAGATCACCAAGCGAACCGCCATGGACAAGGTGGCCGTCAGTCGCGCCGTCGCCGATCTGGTGGATAAAGGACTCGTCCGCCGACGCGCGTCTCAAAACGACGGCCGACTATCTTACCTGTACCTGTCCGCCGAAGGGCGATCGGTCTACGCGGAAGTCGCCCGCCTCGCGCTCGACTACGAACGCGAGCTCCTGGCCGGACTATCCGCGCGACAGCGCAGCGCGCTGCTTCGAGCGATGGACATTCTCGCCGGCACCTCGAGCCCCGACGAACCCCTGTGGTGAGCGTCGCCGTACTAGCGGGGGCTCCCGCCCGTGCCGTCGTCGGCGTCCGCACGATCATCGGTCACCGGAACCGCTCGCACCGGCAACACGTCGGTGATGATCCGCCGGTCCCCTCGCCCTTGAGGCTCGCGGACGCTGCGCCCGCGGCGGGCCTCCAGGGTCCGCCGCAGCTCGGGCAACGAAAATCCGAAACCCGGGCGTCCCGCCGGCATCGCGGCCGGACCCTCGGCGTCGCCGGGCCATCCGGATGGCGCGGCGGCGGTATCGATCCCCGATATCTCCGAGAATGGCAGCTGCGGGCAGCCCCCCACCAGGTCGGCGGTCCGGCCCTCGTAGCGGGCGTAGCCCTCACCGTCGGTTTCATCCAGGATCCGGGTCACCGACGCATCGGCGTAGGTGCGGAGGTGACGACGGAACCCTTCCGGCCAGTCCGGAAACAGACCGGCCGTCCGCGCCTCGTCGTACAGCGGGGAGACGAGCATCGTCGAGCCGTCCCGACGAACCCCTCGCAGGGCGTTCACGAACTCGTGGGCGTTGCGGTCGAGGTTCTTCCACACCCCGGTGGCCCGCCACGCGCGCCCGCGGATGTTGGGGCTGGCCAGATCTCCGTGAAAGAAGCCGTACATGACCCTGGGGTCGTCCTGCCAGTAGCGGAAGACGATGCCCGTCCGAATGTCGCGCAGGGACAGCGAAACCCCTCGGATCGTGGCCAGCGGGGCGTCATGCAGCGGCGACCCGTCGGGCCCGACGCGAAGGGACCGCGGCTGGACTGTCGGGTACGCCCGGGCCACCTCGGCGATGACCAAAACGTTGTGGAGGTTGAACCAATACGCGAGCTGTTCGTCGCGCGACAGCCGCGTGATATCGATCCGATTGGCGATTTTGATGAGGTTTTCGGCAAGCGCGGTGATGGTCGCCTTCGCTTCCTCATTCAGCTGGGAGAAGACAACTTTGTTGCCCTCCCGACGCAGGGGAGAGAAGTGGCCGTAGACGAGCCGGCGACCGGCCAAGCGCTTCGGGCGAGCGGCCCATCGGCGCAGGGAGGGGCCGGTTCGCAGCACGATGCGGTCGAAGACCGCATCGAGGCCCCGGTAGTCGATCGTGGTCGAATCGCCGGGCTGAGGCCGTGGCGCGAACGCAACGAGGGCTGAGACCGCCTCCGAGACGGATTTGGCGCCGGCCGTCGCCCCCGACGAGCCGACAGGGGTCGGCGCTGGCGTCGTCGCGCAGGCCGATACCCCCCACGACGCGACGACCGCCAGCCCCAATCCCCGAACCCATCTCTGGTCCATAGGACGTTTGTACACGACTTTGGCCCGCTGCCGCTGCCCAATCGGGAGCGACCGTGGCGACCCCGGGCGTGCGGCGATCCGGCTGTCGGGTGACGTCGCCCATAGTGAGATGGGTCTCGTCTCAGAGAGGATTCAGGGTCTTCTCTCGAGTGTAGTGGGCGTAGCCGATGTTGGCGCCCGCTCGAGCCCCCACGCCGGTGCGGATGGGCGCCAGCACGATCCCCGCCGTCGTCTGGTATGTCAGCCCCACACCCGCCACGAAGTACAGACTCCCCTCGACCGACGGGAAACGCTGGAAGAGCTGCGCATCACTGTCGAGGCCGTAAATCAGGGTGAAGACCTTCGACGCGCTTCCACCGACGTCGAAGCCGATCGAGGGGCCTTGCCACCAGACCTTGAGGTCGGGTTGGTCCTTGCGATGAAGGACCCCCGAGCCGTAGCGCAGCCCCACGCCGATCGCGCCGCCACCCTCGCCGCCGGTGATGTAGCCCACCGGTTGGCCGTTATCCGAAAACGCTTTCTCGATGGCCTTGGCGAGTCCCTCGCTGACGTCTCCGAAGAACCCGGTCGCCTTCTCCAGGACCTCCTTCTTGCTGTACGTCGGCTTGTCGGTCTCGTTGGCCTTCGGGGGCGTCGCACCCTCGCCGGAACCACGGCCGGACGCGGTAGCGCACGCAGAGGCGAAAAGCGCGCCCGCGACCACTACCGCGAGCGGAAGACGCCGGATGCGGATAGCTTGCACTAAGCTCATCACGGCCAGCAGAAGCGTGCGGACGCGCCTTTCATTCCCCGTTCGAAGGTGATCGCTGGCGTTGTCGACGCGCAAGTTGCGTCCGATCACCGGGCGATCGTATTCGTCCGGGCGGCATGTGCTGGCGCCGTCTCGTTGCTTTTGTCCTGCTCGGAATGGTCCTTCGAGCGCCGGTGGCCCACGGTCAGTCGGCACCGCGTCGCCAGATCGCCGTCGCGATCAGCGGCGGTGCATCCTTGGGGGCCTACGAGGGCGGATTTCTCTACTCCCTGGTCGAAGATATTCGCCGGCTGTCGGCGTTCGTGGAGCTTCGTGGGTTCTCCGGCACCAGCGCGGGGGCCATCAATGCGTTCGTGTCGACGCTGCAGGCGTGCTCGGCGCCCCCTCGCAGCCCCGAAGCCAGCGCGTTCTACCGCACGTGGATGCCCATCGGGTTCGACGCCCTCTTCGATCGCGACGCGGTCAAGCCCGTCGCGGCCCTCAGTCGATCCGCGCTCGAGGGTCCGGTGTTGGAGCTGGAAAAAGACTTCAAAGACGGTCTCGACGAAGCGTGCGACATCCTCCTGGGCGTCACCGCGACCCGCGTCAAACCGCTGGTCGTCAACCGCGCCGACGGGCGGCTACGCCTGCCCCGAATGGCCGCGCAGTTTCTGTTTCGGGTCGATGGCCACGGTACGGGGCGTCCGCCCAGCATCACCAATCACGTCGGCACGCCGGATCGCGCCCTTCCTCAGCTGCCCGTCGACGGCGACGAGGCCGACGCGTTTCGAGCGCTGCTGCCGCTCGTTTTGGCCTCCTCCGCCTTCCCTTTCGCTTTCGAGCCGGTGAGCGTACCTCACTGCCCGGGTCGACTCGGACAGAAGCGCTGTCGGCCCGACGACGCGCGATCCAGCCTTTTCCTGGACGGTGGCATCTTCGATCAGAACCCCATCAACGTCGGCATCGAAGAGTTCATCGGCGGGTCTCGCACGTCATCGACGGCAGCCCGCCTGTATCTGCTGGATCCGTTTCAGCGCACCTACCCCAAGGTGGCGACCTCTTCCGCCGATGACGCCATCGAAGACGCCCTCGGCTACGGCGCGCTCGTCGCGGCGGGCTTCGTCAACACCGCCCGGTCACAGGGGCTGGAGACGCTCTTGCGCGCCGACCCGTCGCTCGAGCAACGCATCGTGGTCGCGGCGTCGAAGTATCCACCCTACGGCGAACTCGCGTTCTATTTTCTGTCCTTCTTCGAAGAGGGCTTTCGCCGGTTCGACTTCATCTTGGGCATGATCGAGTCCCAGCGAGCCCTGAAGAGAGTCCAGACCCGGGCCATCCTCATGGGCGACCACAAAGCCGCGGCGGCCTTCGAACGCGCGTACACCGAGAATGAAGCCCAGCCGTGGCCCGCGTATCGCTGCGTCGACGCGATCCTCGGCGACGGCCCCGACGCCGACGTGAACGAAGCGTGCGGGGGCGAGGAAGCGGCCCTCGTGCCTCTGGCTCGCGTGAGCCGAGAGCGGGTGTACGACGCCTGCCGCCCGGATCGCCTAGAGGACCTCGACCCGATCGACGTCACCCGAGCTGCGCAACACCCCGACTGCACGCGAGCCTTCGAAGGCCGCGCCCCGCCTGGTGCGGATGCCGACTGGTCGAGACGCGACGACGAAAACGAGCTTCAGTGGGTGTTTCGACGACTCGAGGCCCACGGCTATCGTTTCGTGGACCTCGGACCCACCACCCGCGCCGACCGCGCCTTCGACAACCTGCGGAGCCTCGTTCTGCGGTGCGCCTCGGACTTCGCGTATGCGCAGGGCGGCTTACCGGGCCTGCCCCGGGCCCTCGCCCGGGCCGCGGTCAACCAGATGGGCTACCGACCGCCCCGCCGGATCATTCACGTGGGGGTGGGGCTGACCCAGGAGATCGGCTTCAGCCAGGCGGTGACCCCTTCGGCTTGGCTTCGGGTGACGGGCACCTTGGGACTCACCGGACTGGGCACGATCCTCAGCGCGGCGGAAGACTACGTCGGCGTGTCGGCACAGCTAGGGCTCGAAGCCGAAATCCCGCCGTTGTCGGGGCCGGCGTTACAGGTCCGCACCGGCGTGCGCGGGGGGTGGGTGTTCGGAAGCCTCGACGGCGGTGGCTTCGGGACCTGCGATGACCCCGGGAACTCCGTCCGGCCGTGCTCGCGACCGATCGTGGAGACCACCGTCTCGCTGCACGTCATCGACTTCTTCCGCATTGCCCTCACTGGCCAGATCGCCCCTGCGTTTCGCGCCGACGAAAAGACGTTGTTCGAGGTGCGACCCAGCCTCGGGGCGCAGTTCACCATCGATTGAGTCGTCGCCCCTGACCGGCCGCCCTTCGTTGGCCTTACATCTCTTCGGGCTCGGGGAGTCGGCCGACGGACCGGCGCAGTCCCTTGGACGGTGGCGGTCCCGCATCGAGCGGCGGCGACACGACGGGCTTCCTGGCCGGCCCCGTCCCCTCCAGGGCTTCGACCGGGGTCGGCGATGGCGCCGGCGTCATAGCCCTGCCGTCGTCTGTCCGCCCGACCGCGGCGGGCTCGTCGCGCGCCGTTGCCGGCGGGCGGCTGCGGTTCCGAATGGCCCAGATCAGCGCCACGTCGAGCGCGAGCAGGATCACGGCGGCGATGATGAACGCCCGACGTCGCCCCCGGTGACGTCGCGGCGGGGGCACGAGGACCGTCGGCTCAGGCGGCGGCGGCGGGTTCTCGGGCGGCGGCGGTTCCGCCTCGTCGATCGACCCTCCGCCCTCGCCGGAGGAAGTCAGCCGGGAGGAGATGGCCCGCAATCGATCCCGGACCTCGGCCGCGGACCCCGGGCGATCCGCGGGCAGCGGACGCAGCAGCGCGTTGATGACCTCGGCCAGCGCGTCGGGAACCTCACCCGCGTACGCTCGAACATCCACCCGGTCCTCGCTCATCGCGCGGCGCTTCAGCAGCTCGACTTGCGATTCGGACGCGTGGGGCAGCTCGCCCGTGACCAGCCGAAAGAGGATAAGGCCCAGCGCGTAAAGGTCCGACCGAGCATCGATGATCCCGTTTCTGAGCTGCTCAGGGGACATGAACAGGGGCGTGCCCACCATGAGTCCCGACCGCGTCAAGCGCGCGTCGGCTTCGCTGACCGCGGTGGCGAACCCGAAGTCGAGAATGATCGCGCGATCGTCGCCGTGCCGGATCATGACGTTATGAGGCTTCAGGTCACGATGAACGATCGACAGCTCGTGCGCGGCGGCCAGGCCGGCCGCGATGTCCGCGCCCCAGCCGGCGATGCGGGCGGGCTCCAGCTCGTCCGCCGCGGCCATCAGATCGGCGAGGGTGACACCCTCGACGAGGGCCATGGTCAGGCCTCGAACGCCTTGCCCGAAGTCGACGATATCGAAGATCCGGCACACATAATCGCTCGCGATGCGGCGGGCGAGCCGGACTTCGCGTCGGAGTCGATCCAGCAACCGCTCCTCCACGGGCCCCGGCCGAGACAACACCTTCAGGGCCACGACCTCGTCTAACTCCCGGTCATGGACCCGATAGACCTCGCTCATCCCGCCCACCCCGAGGCGCTCGAGAACCACGAACCGGGTCCCGAAAGCGACCCCCTCCACCTCGGGCGAAGGCGTCGATGAGGACGGTGCCTCCAACAGCATCGTCGACCGGCGGGGCGGGGCCAACGACCGGCGAGCGTCGGCCACCAACCGCCTCACCTCGTCCTCCGGCCGAGGCTCGAGCTCCGCGAACATCTCGGCGAGTTCATCCGTGAGGTTGTCGAGGCCCGCCGACGCCCCCGCCGCCCACTGCGCGACACTGCGCTCGATGAGCTCGACCAGAGCGTCCGGCGCTACCGCGCCCATGTCCGGCCGGCGGGAGATCATCGACCAACCGACATTGGCGAGACCGAGCAGATCGCTTCGCCCGTCGACGTTCGGCGGTGGCGAGATCCGAGGGAGCGTTGCGAGCTTCACGCCACCGGTTCGACTCAAGATCACCGAAGCGGGCAGCAGCGGCCGACCGACCGCGTCGAGCGGCTGGCCGTCGGGTCCCGTGAATTCGTGGATGTAACGTATGGCCCGGGCCAGGCCGTGCATCACGTACGCGACCACCCCGGGCGGAAGAGCGACCTGTCGCCTCCGGAGCCCTTCGATCGCCCACGGCAGCCGCAGGCCCTCGACAAACTCGACGGCCACCCACCGTTGGTCCCGCAGGATCCCCGCATCGACGAATCGAACGAGATTGGGATGCCGAAGCTGTCGGGCGACCGCAATCTCCACGTCGAGACCGGCCCCCTCGTCAGGCTCGGCCGGCCAGAGATCGACCTGAACCACGGTGCCTTCTCGGCTGAGCGCCCGCCAGCTGCGGCCCATCTCGTCGTCGGCCTCGACCAGCTCATAAGGCCCGACCCGGTCGCCACGGTTCACCCGAGAAGCGTAGCCCAGCCCGGTCGTGTGGGCTAAGGGTTCGCTGGCCCGTTCTCCACGACATTGGCGAAGTCCTCATACCGCCCCGGGGGATCACCAGCGACGAACAGGTAGGTGGACGCAGCGCCCGCCACGATGGCGCCGATCAAGAAGCCGAGATACAGGCCTTGATTCGTGTCGAACGCATCACGTTCCTCCAGATACCGATCGTAGCTCCCAACCTGAGCCCGGTCGGCGTCGAACGCCGAGCGGTAGCGATCCGTGAAGTCCTTGTTGCTGGTCGCCCGGTCGTAGAACACCCCCGCGCCGACGGCGCTGGCCACCGCGAGGGCCGCGGTGGTCCACGCCCCGGCGCGCATCCACGTCGCGCGGCGCTCATAGGCTTCAACCGTGGCCCGGGCGGGGATGAGGTCTACGCGTTCCGACACCATCCGGCCGGGCCGGATCATGATATCCGCGTTGGCGCTGTAGAATCCCGACCTATCGACCCGAAGCACATGCGGCCCCGCCGCGAGGGCGATGACCTGCCCGCCCTTCTCCGGCCGCAGGCGATCGTCGACCACGAGATCCGCATCGGGGACGTTGAGGGAGACCCGAAGATAGCCCTGCCGCTGCTGCAGTAAGGGCTGCAGCAGCACGATCGCCGTCCGACGAACGTTGGCGATCAACCCCGCCGCCGATGGTCGCTCCTCCTGGCGGCGTTCGAGCGCCTGCCCTCGAATCGCGTCGATCAACACCACGTTCATGACCAGCCGATCCCCGACCTGGGCGATCGAACCCCCGACGATGTGACGGGCGTTCACCAGCTTCGCGACCTGCAGATAGCAGGCTTCTTCGGCGCACGATCCGAGCAACTCCTTGCGCTTTTCGTAGGCGAGAACGGCAGCGATCTGCCTTGGCGACACGACGTCGAACACCCCGACGTCGGTCGCTGCCGTCGCGAACGTCTCGGTGAGCCCTTCGGCGAAACCGGCCGGCGTCCCCGCGCTCTTGAAGGTCATCACCGCCAGCCGGGGCTTGGCCGACGAGGGTTCCGAGGCCGCGGGCTGGGCGACCAACGTCAGCAGATACAGCGAAAGCATCATGGCGTGAACCTCATCGGGGGGGCGCAGCGGGCTCGCCAGCTGCGGTCGGCGTAGAGGGGTACGGGCTCGGAGGACTCGACGGACGCTGGCCGGCGAGCAAGCGCGACGGGAGATCGCGCTCCAGGTCGGAAAGCAAGGCCTGAGCGACCTCCAAGCCGGGGCTTAGGCCCGACAGAACGCGTTGAGTGCGAAAGATCGGTCGTCCGGAAGCGACGTCGACGATGCGCATGACCATCGCTGACGATCGGCCCACGGTCAGGACCTCGGACTCGACCACCACGTTGGCGCCCACCCGCTTCGCTCGCCGGAGGGCGCGTTTGCGACTCAATCGACCCCGTTGGTAGGTGGCTCGCGCGAAGTCGTACGTGGCCAGCTGCGTCGCCAGAAACTTGCCCAGCTGGGTCGCCTGTCGCCGCCGCTGAGGCCCCAGCTGGGGCTCGAGAACGAGCGCATGAACCCGGACCGCTCTCGACCGATCGAACCGAGCTACGATGCGGGTATTGGCGACCTCGACGACCACGAGACCCAGATCCCGATTGTTGGTCAATGCGTCGGCGATGTCCGGCCCGTTCATCGCGGTCGGTGAGCGAGCCCCGCCCAAGACCAGCTTGCCGACCCCGGTTGCAAAGTAGATCTCCTTGGCCGGGGCGCCGGCGAGGGCCGCTTCCAGTCGCTCCCTGAGGGCGCTCAGCGCCTCGCGGCTAGGAACACCCCGGACGACGAGGGTCACCGCACCCCCGGTGGGCCCTACGACCCCCAGCGCAGCCGCCATCTCCGGCCGTCCCAGCGCCTGCAAGGCCGCCCGGCCTGCAGCCTGGGCGCGACCGGTCGACCTTATGGCGCCCAGAGCCACGCCGTGGGCCCGGGTCGTCGCCGTCGTCCGGCCCGTCGCGAGGTCGATCAGACGAAGCGTAACCATGACCGTATGGTTAAACACGCCTTCATCGACCGGGGCCGGCGCCGCGTACGTGGCCGTGCCGGCGAGAACGGCGTCGGTCTCGTAGACCGAAGGCCCATCGATCAGCGGTCGGTGAAGGCCCCCTTCCGAGATCGTTAGCTTGCGCAGACGAGCCGAGGTCTTGGCGTCCACGACCTCGTAGCCTCGACGCTGAAGCGCCGATTCGAGGGCGGTTCGGGTCGGTGTCCCCTCTTCCGGGTCCTCGACAAGGACGGCAAACCGCGCTCCCGGTGCGGCCGACACCAGCGCGCCCAGCGCAAGGAGGAACGATAACTGCGACATGGAGACGGTCTCGCGAACCTACGCTGCCAGAGCCTCCACGAATGCGAAAGCCGTACCGCAGGCCGGCGTTCGGGCGGCCTTCGATCCGCGGTGTCACATGCACGCTCGGCGTCCCCAGGACCCGAACGTGTGACAGGGCGGAGCGGTTCGGGCTAGATCGCCTCGGTGAAGACCGAGCGCTTACCGGACCTCGAATCGTCCCCTGCTGCTCGATCCCCGCGAGCCCGGCTGATCAGGGTGGGGTCTGCCGCCGACCCCATGGCCGTGCCGGTGGTCGTGGACCTGCTGGGCCGAGATCGACTGGTGCTCGGGCGGCGAGACCCCGAGGTCGCTGCGGGCCCCGCCTTGATCGCGTGCGATGACCGCTGGATGTCGCGCGCTCACACCGCCATCGAGCGTGGCCTGAGCGGCTGGACGATCGCCGATCAAGGCTCCGCCAACGGTACGCTCCTCAACGGACAGCGGGTGAGCCTCGGATCGCTCGTCGACGGCGACGTCATCGAGACCGGGAGCACGTTTTGGGTCTTTCGTGACGCCATCGTCGACGACGAGCCATCCACGACCGCCGCCGACGGCCCCTTCCTATCCGTAGCCCCCAACTTTCAGGCTGCCGTCGCGCTGGCCGAGCGCCTTGCGCCGAGCGAAGTGCCGGTGATGATCATCGGGCCCACGGGTACCGGCAAGGAGCTGCTGGCCCGCCACATTCACGCGTTGTCGGGGCGTCCGGGGCCGTTCGTGGCCATCAACACCGCCGCCGTACAGAGCAGCCTCGTGGCCTCCGAGCTGTTCGGCGTAGAACGAGGCGCCCATTCGATGGCCGAGCACAGCCGAACCGGCCAGATCCGAAGCGCCAGCGACGGCACCCTGCTTCTGGATGAGATCGGCGACATGCCCCTCGAAGTGCAAGCGAGTTTGCTGCGGGTTCTGCAGGAAAACGAAGGTCTTCCCGTCGGCGGGGACCGCCCGGCGCCGGTCGACGTACGATTTCTGTGCGCAACCCATCAATCCATCCCCGAGCTGGTGGCCGCCGGCCGATTCCGGTCCGACCTGCTGGGCCGACTACAGGGGGCCACCATTCAGATCCCCGCCCTCGCCGAGCGCCGCGAGGACATCGGACTGCTGGTCGGCCGCTTCTTGCGTACGTACGACGCCGCGACCTTCACCCTGACCCCGGGGGCCTATCGCGCGCTGATGACCTACGACTGGCCGCGCAACGTCCGAGAGCTGCAGCGGGTCGTGCAGGCCGCCGTCGCGGTCGCCGAGAGCGGACGCATCGAGCTGGCGCACTTACCGCCGGAGGTCCAACACGCGCGAAAGCCCAACTCGCGGCCCGAGCTCGAGGAGACGGATCGGCGTCGGGAGCTGATCCGTCTGCTGACCGCCCACCGCGGCAACGTCAGCGCGGTGGCCCGGTCGATGGGCTACTCACGCATGCAGGTCCATCGATGGCTCAAGCAGTACGGCATCAATCCCGACCACTATCGGCCTGCCGACGACTGAGACTGCGTGCGCACGGTCAGCCAGCGGCGGGCTTGATGAGGCCGATCTGGGCGCCGACGACGTCGTCGACCACCGCCACCCGGCCCACACCCGGCACGTCCGTGGCTGGCTGAACGATGCGGCCTCCGCTCTTCTTGGTTCGAGCGAGCGCCTGGTCACAGTCTTCGACGGTCACGTACTGCAGCCATCGACCCGACCGTAGGCCCCCCTCAGGTTTGACGACCCCGCCCCGCAGCGCGTCGCCACTCTTCAGCACGAAGTAGGTCCCCCCGCCCATGTTCATGGTTTCGTGAGAATATCCGAAGGCCTTCTCGTAAAAAGCGACCGCAGCCTCCGGATCGTCGCTCAGGAGCTCGTTCCAGTGAAACGCCCCCGGTCCCTCGACGGCCGGGGCGTCGCCCGATTCACCGCGATAGAGGAAAAAGACCGCGCCGTGCGGGTCGGCCACCGGCTGCATGCGCCCCACGGTCGGGATGTCGAACGCATCACCGAGGCGACGTCCGCCGTGACGATCGACGGCCTTGGCCGCGCGATCGACGTCGGCGACAGAAACGTAGCTTATCCAATGCGCCGGCTCGCCGGGCCGCTGAGGATCCGCGAACCCCCCCACGGTGGCGTCTTGAGCCATGGCCATCGGGTACTTCACGCCGCCCGCCATCTCCATGGTTTGGACCTTCCAGCCCACGACCTCGGCGTAGAATTCCTGCGCCTTGACCTTGTCTTTGGCGACGAGCTCGAACCAGACAAATCGACCGTTATCATAAGTCATTTCAATGCCTTCCTTCCCCAGCGGACCGGGTCACGATCCCGCTGACGAAGCAACGTCGAACCACGGGTCCGAAGATCGACACCTCCCCTAAGAAAAACTTTCCCCCAAAAAAGTGGCCCCGGGGTGTCGATCGACGAAGCGCTGGTTCGACATGCTCAGGACATGCGGTACCTGCTCTTGATCTACGAGAATGAACTTCGCTACGGCGCGAACCCCGAGGAGGCCGAGTACACGGAACTCGAGGCGTACGCGGCCTTCAACCGCCGCATCAAAGCGGCCGGCCAGTTCCAGGTCGGCGAGGCCCTTCAGCCGACGACCACCGCGACCTCGGTCCGGATCCGCGACGGCGAGCGGATCGTCACCGACGGCCCGTTCGCGGAGACGAAAGAGCAGCTCGGCGGCTTCTATCTCGTCCAGGCCCGAGACCTCGACGAAGCGATCGAGCTCGCGGCCCAGATCCCCGCCGCCCGAACGGGGACCGTCGAAGTCCGCCCGATCTACGAGATCGAGCTGTAGGTCACGCCGCCCGACGGGGTCACAGCGATGAAAGCACGTCTCGAAATCCAGCGGATCGTCCGCGCGCACACGGGCTCGGTGCTCGCTCGGCTGATGCGAACCGTCCGCGACCTCGATCTGGCCGAAGACGCGCTGCAGGAAGCCTTGGAGGCCGCATTGAAGGCTTGGCCCCAAGAAGGGGTGCCGAACAATCCCCACGCGTGGCTCGTTGGTACCGCCCGCCATCGGGCCATCGACGAGCTCCGTCGGCGCACCATGCGGGCCCGAAAGACCGAGGAGCTGCAGTGGTTGGCCACGTTGCAGGCGGAAACCCAAGCCGGCGGCCCCGTCGCGGACCCCATCCGCGACGACATGCTCCGACTAATCTTCACGTGCTGCCACCCGGCGCTGTCCCCCGAGGCTCGAGTCGCTTTGACGCTCCGCACCATCGCCGGTCTCCAGACCGATGAGATCGCGCGCGCCTTCCTGGTCCCGACGGCGACCATGGCTCAACGGCTCGTCCGGGTAAAAAAGAAGATCCGCGCCGCCAACGTGCCTTACCGGGTCCCCGGCGCCTCCGAGATGGGCGAACGGACGGCCGGCGTCCTGGCCGTCGTGTATCTCGTGTTCAACGAGGGCTATTCGGCGACCCAGGGCCAGCACCTCGTGCGGCGAGATCTCTGCGGCGTGGCGATTCGCCTGGGGCGGTCGCTGGCTCGCTTGCTCCCGGATCGCAGCGAGGTATTCGGCCTCCTCGGCCTCATGCTGCTGCATGACGCGCGGTGCGAAGCGAGATGCACCCCCGAGGGCGACCTGGTCCTGCTCGACGATCAAGATCGCTCGACGTGGAATCAGCACCAGATCGAAGAAGGGTTGGCGGTCACCCAACACGCCCTTCGCCTGCCCGGGCCGGGACCCTACGCGCTCCAGGCGGCCATCGCCGCCGTACACGCGGAAGCACCGACCAGCGCCGACACCGACTGGCGACAGATCGTCGGATTGTACGACCTCCTGCAAGCACGCCTGGCCAGCCCCGTGGTGGCGCTCAATCGAGCCGTGGCTATCGCGATGCGCGATGGCCCGAGAGCGGGGCTCGCTCTTGTGGACGAACTGGAAGCGCCGTTGCGCAGCTATCACCTCTTTCATGCCGCCCGCGCGGACCTCCTGCGGAGACTCGACCGGCCGCGCGACGCGGCCGACGCCTACCGGCAAGCCCTAGCCAACCCCTGCCACGAAGCCGAGCGCCGGTTCCTCGAGCGACGACTGGCGTCGTTGACCGCACCGTCGCGAGAATCCTGATTTCCGCCCCCGGGCTTCGGGTTGCAGCTATGGGCGCAGATCCCGCTCTACTACCGCGGCTAACCACGAGTCGCCTTCGCCATCGTCATTCGTAGGCCTCGGCGAGGACGCAGCGTCACCCCGGGATCGAGGTCGATCCGGAATCCCGCCGGCAACGTAAACACCAAACGACGGATCATCGCGGCGAGGATCAGCTTGGCCTCCATGACCGCGAACACCTTGCCGATGCAGATCCTCGGTCCGCCGCCGAACGGGACGTAAACGAACCTCGGTCGCGCGTCGACGAGCTCGGGGATGAAGCGGTCGGGGTCGAATCGATCGGGATCCGGCCAGAACCGCGGGTCACGATGCAGGGTATATTGACACACGAGCAGGACGTCGCCGAGCCGAAGCTCGACGCCCGATAGTCGAGCGGGCTTTCGGACCGTCCGCTCCACGCCCCAAGCCGGTGGATACAGTCGCATGGCCTCCAGCACGACCCGCTCCGTGAGGGCCAGTCTCGACAGGGCTTCAGCGTCGAGCCGCCGGTCGCCGACCTCCGAGGCGACTTCTTGCCGCACCCGAGCCGCGACGTCGGGATGGCGGGACAGCAACGCCCAAATCCAGGTCAAGGCGTTGGCGGTCGTCTCGTGGCCGGCCAAGGCCAAGGTGACCAACTCGTCGCGCCGCTGCTGGTCGGACATGTCTGCGTGCATCAGGGCCGCCAGCAGGTCCGCGGGGGGATTGAGGTCTCGGTGACGGGCGTCGACCAGACGGCCGACAACCCCATCGACGACGGACATCGCCCGCCGAAATCGCCGATGGCGCGGCGTCGGCATCCACGTCGGAAGCTTCACGATGCTCTCGGTGTAATTCGCCGCGAACGCCAACAGCTCGTGAAGTGCCGCCCCAACCTCGTCCGCGACATCGGACACATCCATCGAAAACAAGGTTCGCCCCACCACCCGAAACGTCAGGGCCATCATCTCGGTGTGGACATCGACGATGCGTCCATCGGCTCGGGGGATGAGACCATCGATGAACGCCTCCGTCACTTCGGACATCTGGTCCACGAAACCGACGAGACGACGGTGGTGAAAGGCCGGCTGCATGAGCTTTCGCTGACGACGCCAAAGCTCGCCTTCGGACGTCAGTAACCCTTGGCCGAGGATGAGGCGAAGGGCATCATAGCTGGCACTCTTGCCGAAGGCATGCTCCGGATCCCGCAACACCTGACCGACGTCCTCGGGGTCGTTGACCAAGACGTAACGGACGGGTCCGAACCGATAGCGAACCAGGGGTCGCCCGCTCCGCATCCCCTCCATCAGAAGTCCGAGCGGATCCCGCATGACCGCAAACAGATGACCGGCGAGCGGCCAGCCCGGCGGCTCGAAGATGGCATCCGAGGTCATGGTACGCGAGCGACAGTAGCACCGAAACGCGACTGTCCCCCAGCCCGTGCCAGGGCTCCGCTCCCTCGAGCGTCGATCTCGGCTACAGTGCGCGCCACATGAAGACGGACGAGCTCGATCGGGTGTTGAAAGAAACCTTGGCGGACCACCGGTTGAGCCGCGGGGAGCGGACGGCCCTAAGAGCGGTGTTCGATGCCGCTCACGGCGACCCACAGCGCCTGGCATTCATCCGTCACCGCGCCTTCGCGCTCGCTCGTGACGCCGTTCGGGGCTACGAAGACCAGCGCGTTCTCGAATGGGTGGAAGATGTGATCAAGCTGCTGATTCCCACCTCGCCCGCTGCCCCGGCCCGAGTCCTCTTCAGCCCCGAAGACGACTGCGTCGAGACCCTGGTGCAAACCTTCCGCGAAGCGGCGGCATCCGCCGACGTCTGCGTATTCACCATCACCGACAATCGGGTCTCGCGGGCAATTCGAGATGCCCACAAACGAGGGGTCGCGGTTCGCATCATTACCGACGACGATAAGTCCGAGGACCTGGGCTCCGATGTCAGCGATCTCGCTCGCCAGGGGATCGCCGTTCGCTACGACCGTAGCCCGCACCATATGCACCACAAATTCGCGGTCTTCGATCGCGCGCAAGTGATCACCGGCAGCTACAACTGGACCCGCAGCGCGGCCGAGCACAACCGCGAGAACCTGGTCATCAGCCGCGACCCGCAGCTCGTCGGACCGTACCAACGGGCGTTCGAACACCTGTGGACAGAAACCGTCGAACGGTAGCGCTCAGGCCGCGGCGTTGGCCACGGTCAGGACCGCGCCCCGATGCAGCACCGCCGACGGCGGCAAACCGAACATCTGACGAAACGACCGCGCGAAGTGCGAAGAGTCGGCAAAGCCGGCGGGCAAA
>JANQQN010000094.1 GCA_028289325.1 Myxococcota bacterium
CCGCTCATGAGCTCGGCGATGGAGAGCGTCCACGCGCTCACCGCGCCCAGCGCGACCACGGTGTCCATGCCGGGAACCATGGCGCGAAGCGTTCGATACCCCGCCAAGATGATGCGGCCGCCGGCGACGAATACCACCGGACTCGCCAACAAGCCGGCACCGACGGCGACCAGGCGTGCGTCCGCCCTCGGCAGCTCACCGATGTACAGCACCGCCTGCAGCATCATGACCCACATGGTGCAGAAGACGGCGATCGCGACCCGTATTCCGAGCCCCGGAAGCACAGATTCGTCGATCGGGGTGATGCCCGCCGCCGGGGTCCACGACCGGGCTTCGTATCCAATCTCTCGTACCACTCGAGTCAGGTCGGCCAAGGAGGCTCGACCTCGGACCACCGCGACCTTCGTCGCAAAGCTGACGTGGGCTTCCGCCACGCCGGCCGAGCGATGGAGCGACTTCTCCACCGCGCGGGCGCAGCTGGTACACCACATGCCTTCAATCCGCAGCAGGTTGACCTGCTGGCCCTCAGTCGCGGAGGCCGTCACGGGGCGAGGGCACGGGCGCCTTCGCCGCCCTGGATCCAGCCTTGGCCCGCGAGCTCCATCCGCAGCCGCTCTACCAGGGCGGCGTCTACCGGCGGCGATTCGTTCCCCCAGCTGCTGCGAACGTGGGTGAGAACCGCGGCCAGCTCGGCGTCGGACAACACGTCGCGAAACGCGGGCATGACCCCGTTGTACTTCTGACCTAGAACCTCAATCTCGCCTTGCAGGCCCTGAAGGACGATGCTCGCCAGCCGGCGCGATTCCCCCAAAACCCACTGGCTCTTCGCGAGAGGGGGGAATACGCCGGCGATGCCGGCGCCGTTCGACTGATGACAAGCCGCACAGCGTGCGGCGTAGATGGCGGCGCCGTTGATGCCGGGGGGCGAGGACGCTCGTTTGTCAGAAGGAGAAGCGATGAGGGCCGAGCGGCCGTCGCCGAGCAGGGCATCGGAACCGTCGCCGGCCTCGTACCATAGATAGGTTGCGCCCCACCCACCGATAGCGCCCGTGAGGGCCGCGACCAGCATCGGCAGGCCCCGCGGCAGCTCGCGCGGCTCGCGCCCTTCCCGTTCGATCGCGTGTCGATTGAGGCCGTCGGCTGGCGTAGGGTCGTCGACCGTGGTCATCGCGCGTCCCCTCGTGCGCCGGACGCAGGTCCGACAGGGTAGGTTCGGTCCAGTCCCATCAAGTACGCGGCCAAGTCCAGCGCCGCGCGCTTTGCGACGACGACCCCTTCTTGTGGGCCGTATGGGGCTGGGACGTCGACGACGACGTCGCCGGGCGCCGCCGCATCCTTTACGTCGAACAGAAACGGATAGGCGGGCATGATGCTGCCGCGAACCAGCGCCCGCGGCTGGTACAGATGCAATAGGTGCCACGCCTGCGAAGGCTGGCGCACCCCAATATTGAGAAGATCGGGTCCCGTTCTCATCGTGCCCAACAGGTGCGGGTAGTCGTACGTGTAGTCGGCGGGGATGCTCGGGCGACCCCAGCCCCGCTGGTCGTCGGGCGCGACGCTCGGGTCCCGCGGCTGCTGGCTGTGGCAGTAAACGCAGCCCAAATTGACATACTTGGCGCGTCCTCGCTCCTGCGCCTCGGTATAAGGCTTCAGTCCTTCGGGAATAGGCGCACTCTGAAGCTGGAGGTAGGGCGCGGCCACGAGAACGAACCCTGCGAACATGAGGATTCCTGCCGCCCCGACGACGATGCCCACCGCCTCGCGCGAGGTTCGGTTCTCGGGGATGATCACGCCAAAGCCTCCTTGGCTCCGGCGACGGATGACCGGCGCCGCACGGCGGTCGCCATCACGACCGCGGTGTGGCCGGCAAAAAGAAGGTGGGCAGCGGTCATGAGCGCGCCGCCGATCGTTCGCCCCCACAGGTAAGGCTTGGTGACGTCTACGGAAGCGATGAATGGCTGGGCTGAATCCAGCATAGCGAGCCCCTGCAGGACACCGCCGATGGTAAGGGCCACGAAGTAGGTGCCGAAGCCGGCCAGCGCGAGACCCAGATGCCAGTCGATCAGACGCTTGCGCGGCCACTCCGCACCCGTGACCCTCGGTAGAAAGAAATACACCGCGCCGAAGAAGATGAAGCTCGCGAAGCCGTACGCGCCGAGGTGAGCGTGGGCCACGGTGGCGTGGGTGAAGTGCGTTAGCGTGTTGATGGCGCGAATGGACTGCAGCGAGCCCTGCAGGCTGGCTAACGTGTACATCATCGCCCCGGCCATCACGAAACGCAGCACCGGAGAGTGATACAGCGCCCGGAAACGCCCGAGCACGGTGAGGTGATGATTGACGGCGACGGCGATCACGGGGACCACCATGGCCACGCTCGTCACGATCGAGAGCGTCACGACCCATCGGGGTACCGGACCTCCGATGAGATGGTGAACACCGACTTGGCTGTAGAATAGCGCCAGGGCCCAAAAACCCAGGAGCGAGAGCTGGTAGCTGTGAATGGGGCGACCGACGATCTTGGGAATGAGATAGTAGGCTGCCGCCAACCCGAGAGGGGTGAACCAGAGACCGAGGACGTTGTGCGCGTACCACCAGTTGACGAGGGCGTGCTCGACGCCGAAGTGAACGCCAGGCCAGTTGCCGACGGCGAACAGAATTGGGAACCACACCAGCGCGGCTGCGATGTACCACGTCGAAACGTACAAGTGCTCGACCTGCCGGTGGCGCAAAGTGAGCAGCAGCGGAACGCCGGTCATGGCTCCGCCGATGACGAAGAAGCCATCGAGCGCCCACGGAAACTCCAACCATTCGGTGCCGTCGGTCCAGCCAGACAAAAGGGCGGCCACGCCCGATATCAGGCCCACGTTCCAAAGGACCGCACCCGCCACCGCGAACCGGGCGCCGCGAAGGGTTGTCCGCAACGTTCGTGGTAACAACCACAAGGCCGTCGCGATGCCGGCCATAGATAACCAGCCATACGCGACCACGTTCAGATGGACAGGACGTAGCCGCCCGAAGGTCAGCGCGGGACTCGAGGTCAGCCAGTCGGGCAAGCTGAATTTCAGAGACACCATTAAGCCGGCGACCGAGCCCACGACCAACCACACGACCGCGGATGCGGTGAACACCAACACCGGAGCGCGAGACGAACGATCAGCATCGAGTCGCGCCTGGATGTCGGCGCTCGATGCAACCGGCGTTGGCTGTACGCCGGCGGAGATCGACGCCTGCAGCGCGTCGGGTCGTGCCGTCGGATCTTCAGCGTAACCCTCTTCCCCCGGACGGAAGATCACGCGACTCGCCTCTTCGAGACGAGAAAACTGATGACGAGCGATCGACCAAATCAACGCGAGGAGACCAACGACCGCAGCAATGAAGCTCAGGGCCAGCAACTGGGCGATGGTGGGGGTCATCGCGGGCCTCTATAAACGTGAAGGCGGCGGAAGCAATCTGGTGATGGTTATCGACTCTCCGCGCACATGCCTTCGATCCGGCCGGGAGCGAGTACGGACGGAGGCCTGCCTCGATTCATCGAGAACGACTTGCAGAATCACTTGCTGAGTATTCTCGGGTACTTACGCCCTTGAATCATCCGCGAAGGAGCGCAAGAGGAGGCGAAGGAGAACCGTTTGATGAAGAATCGACACGCTATCATCGAAACCCTCAACGAGGCGGTCCGCATCGAGCATGCGCTGCTGATGCAGAGCGATCATCAGGCAACGGTGGTCCGCGGACTGTGGCGTCTGCAGATGGCGCCATTCTTTTCTCAGTTGGCAGAAGAGGCTCGCGGACACGCGCGTAAGTTCGGTCAAAAGATCGTCGCCCTCGGTGGTACGCCTACCGTAGAAGTCGGGCCCGTCCGCCAGTCGGAGACCGTCGAGGAGATGCTTTACGATGCCTTACGGCTGGAGCGTGAGGCACTCGCGAGCTATGAACGGGCCCTCGAGCTCGCCGACGACGACACGGCGATGCGAAACATGCTGGAAGACCACATCGAGGCCGAGCGTCGACACGTGGAAGAGCTGGAGCTCTTGATTCCATCGGCGTCGGGCACGCGAATCGAATCGACGCCGGCCGTCCGTCAAGCCTCTTAACGCCACCGCGACCGGCCCATAAAGTGCCGAAGATGCCGGTCTGGGCAAAGGTCGCCCAGACCGGCGTCTCGTGGGTCCAACCGATTGCTCACCCCTGGTTAGGGACAAGTTCCCGGGTCCCAGGCGCAACTACAGTTTCGCGGGTCTTTGCTTGGTCTTCGCCCAGCTCACGGCGGGTCTTGATGTACTCCCAAGTGGCGAGGACGAGGATCGTTCCCATTGAATTGAACGTCATGATGCCCAGGGCATAACTTGCGTCGAACATAGTATTTTTCCCTTCTTTGGCCTTGGCTTCATCGGGCCGGGCCGTTGCACCGCTCGGATAGAGAGCCAAAGGGCCGGTGCCAGCGGATCTTCAATCTAGGGAAAGCGTCGGAAGTGACGGATGGATTGCCGGTTCCGTGCCCCTCGGCGGCTTTGGGGGCTGTCTCGTGGCGTCGTGGCCGCCGAGGACGCGGCGACTCATTCGCAATCAAGTACTCTTCGATCGACTAAGACGAGGTTCGAGATATTTTCTGTTGGGGTGGTCCGCGTTGGGGAACTCATTCAGTAATTAGCTCTACTTGCTCCGCCGTGAGTCGACGCCGAGAAGAGAGCGCGATTTCGTTTGTCGGCCCCGATCGATGTGCGCGGAATCCCTGTCAGGATACTCTGCAAGCATGCAGGTAGATACCTGATAGGGATCCGGGCTATTCGAAACCGTCGTGCCACCGCGGGCTGGAACGCAGCGCTGCGGTGACTAAAGAGACCGCCATGAAAGTGCGCGGACGAGCGGTCCGACCCCGGGACGCGGGTGGCGATCGACCCCACGTCGTGATCATCGGAGGCGGCTTCGGAGGGCTGGAAGCCGCCAAAGCGTTAGCTGGCCGTCCTGTGCGAGTGACGCTTATCGACCGATCGAATCACCACCTGTTTCAGCCGCTGCTGTATCAAGTCGCGATGGCCGGTCTCTCGCCGACGGAGGTCGCGATCCCCATCCGATCGGTGTTGCGGAACAAGGACAACGTGCACACGGTCCTCGGCAACGTCGCCGCGGTCGATCTCGAAGGTCGCCGTGTCGACCTCGATGACGGTGAGTCGTTCGACTTCGACTATCTCGTTATCGCCGCCGGGGCGCGACCTGCATACTTCGGCCAAGAACACTGGCGAGCGCACGCCCCGCCCCTCAAGTCGGTCGAAGACGCAACCGAAATTCGCAGAGAGGTACTGCTCGCTTTCGAGCGCGCCGAGCGGATGGCGAACGACTTACAACGGAGGAAGAAGCTGACGCTGGCCATCGTGGGGGGTGGTCCGACCGGCGTAGAACTGGCCGGTGCCTTAGTCGAGCTGTCCCAAAGTATCTTGTCCGGTGATTTCCGGCGGGTTCAGACGCAAGAAGTGCGGGTGGTCCTGATCGAGGGCGGTGACCGGTTGCTTTCGGGCATGAGCGAAGCGAGCTCCCGAGAGGCGAAGCTCGCCCTCGAGGCAATGGGGGTCGAGATCATTCTCAATCGAATGGCGCGGGACATCGACGAGCGTGGTGTTCATCTCGATGATCGCATCGTCGAGGCGGAGACCATCGTGTGGGCAGCGGGCGTCCGTGCCAGCGCCCTCGCCGAAAGCATCGACGTGCCCAAGGACCAAGCAGGCAGAATCATCGTCAGACACGATTGCTCACTGCCCAACCACCCTAACGCTTTCGCCATCGGCGACATCGCCCGGTTCGACACCGAAGATGGGCCCCTGCCCGGCGTCTCTCCTGTCGCTATGCAACAAGGTCGATACGTCGCTCGATGGATCTTGCGGACGGTCGAAGGTCGCTCGACGAAGCCCTTTCGTTACCGCGACAAAGGTACAATGGCCACGATCGGTCGTCGTCGCGCCGTTGCTGACGTCCTCGGTGTAACCATGACCGGGTACCCTGCGTGGTTAGCTTGGCTCTTTGTACACCTCTTCTTCCTCGTCGGCTTCAAGAACCGGGTGTTTGTTCTTCTTCAGTGGATCGGTGCGTACGTCTTCGAGAGCCGAGGGGCCCGCCTGATTACGTTCAACGACCGCAAACAGAGATCCGAGACCCCGCCCCGCCGCTTCAACGCCGGACCACGCTCCGTCGAAACCGCATCTTGACGAGCCGAACCGCCAAAGACCCGCCAAGCTGCGCAAGCGCCGGGGACCGGCCGCACGATGGAAAACCGGCCGCCGTGGCCCTCTCAATGACTGTCAGCGGCGGCCTGACCTGACCCACGTGGCGGCGGCGACCTGATCCGCCCAGCATCCGCCGGACAGGGCGATGGGTGCGCTGCACCTGAGCCACCTTCGAGCTGGGGCGTGGGGTCGACCACCCGCCGGCGATGGAGCGCTTTGGTCCTTCCGGAGGGGGCTCCGGGCCGGCGGGACTTTTGCGGTCCCGCTTTTCGGCCCTCCGCCCTGAGGCGCCGCCGGGTGGACGACGACTGCACCTGGTGCCGACGAGAAACTGGCATTCAAGGGCGGATGATCAAAGCTCGTGACAAAGGAAGAGACGAGGCGGCCGCTTATGTTTGCAGCACTGCCGGCCGCCTCGCTGACTGCGTTGAGTCGGCCCGAGTATGAGCGCCGACTTCGGCGCAGTCCAGTTTTCGACCTTGGTCGAGAATGGAGGCGAGCAGGCGCGATTGTCGGAGCCGTTGCGAGGGCACTCCTGAGCTCCAGGAGCGCCCATGCCGCGAATGCGGCGCGCACTTTGCAATTTGCAGGTCCTGCGATCGCGGGCATGCGTACTGCAGCGGACCGTGCTGGCTTGCAGCCCGGAGGCGGAGCCTGCGCGCGGCCCGTCGTCGTCATCGCATGGACGAAAACGGCCGAGCGGATCACCGTGACCGGGAGCGGGCCCGCCGTCTTCGTCAGCGCGCGAACGAAAGCAGCCGCACGAATGACGGTGAACGCGAGCGGCCTCGCCGGCGCCACGTGGTGGATCAGGGTCGAAAAAAGTTGACGTCTGCGGCATCCGTTTCGTGCGCGGCGAGGGCCGCATCGACTCGCGATGAAAGCACTTCTCCTCGACCTCCGGCCTCGACACCCCTGGTGGGTGGGTGGACTCTTTCGAAACCACCGATGGCCGTTCGTGACCGGCGATGCATCGTGTGCGGTTTTCGTGGGACCGTGGTGCACGCCCTCGAATGAAGAACGCGGACGTGGTGCGAAATGACCTCGCCCACGCCGACGCAGCTGGTGCCCATCGCCGAGCTCGACGAGCGCTACGGCGAGCTGCGCTATCCCCCCTCGGACGCGGACCTATCGGCGATGAAGAGCTCGATCGATCGCTTCGGGCAGCTATCGCCGATCACCGTGTGTCCGCGCGGGTCCGTGCTGTCCTTGATCGACGGTTTCAAACGGTTGGGCGCCGCCCGGTTGTTGTCGCTGACGACGCTCGAAGCCCGTGTCATGTCCGTCAACGAAGCGGCGGCCGTCGCCGCGATCTACAGCCTCAACCGCTCGAGTCCGGGTCTGACCATCATCGAGGAAGCGATGATCGTGAAGAAGCTCTGTCGCGAGCACGGGCTGGCGCAGCTGGAAGTGTCGCGCTTACTCGACAAGCACCCAAGCTGGACGAGCCGTCGCCTGATGCTCATCGAGCGACTCTCCGAGGAAGTGCAGGCGGATTTGCGGGTTGGTCTCGTATCGAGCGCGGTCGCTCGTGAGCTCGTGCGATTGCCGCGCGGCAATCAGGGAGCCGTGGCGGCGTCAGTACACCGCCACGGCCTATCGAGCCGAGAAACGGAGCGGCTGGTGAGCGCTTTCGAGCAGGCTGACCCGGACACGCGCGAAGCACTGCTGGACAATCCCCGGGGTCACCTCGATGTCCGGCGCGCCCGCGCTCCGAAGCCCATTGGCGGCGAGGAGGACTTTTTGGACCGGGTCCTCCGAACGACCGAAGCGATGACCCGCCTGGTCAGAGAAACGGACGCCGTCGAGCCGACTCTCGTGAACCGCGCGGCGATGAGAAGCACCCTCGTCTGTGCGCACGGCGCGGCGTCCTCGCTCGTGGCGAAGCTCGGGTACCTGATTGAAGTCTTGGAAGTCTTCGATGACGCGAACGCCTGAGGACGTCGTTCATGCGGTCGTGACGCTCTCGCAGCGTGGGTGGTCGCAGCGCCGGCTCGCCAAGGAGCTCGGCCTGTCCCGCAACACGGTGCGCGGCATCCTCGAGAAGGTCCAAAGCCAGCGGACCCAAGGGCACTCTGCGCTGCCCGCGCTGCTCGCGAAGCGGGTCCAGATTATCGATGCGTACGCAGAGATGATCGAAAAGCTGTTGGACGAGTTTCCGGAGATCACCGCAGTCCGGCTGCATGAAAAGCTCCAGGACAAGGGTTTCGGCGGCGGCTACACGGTGGTCAAGGACCGGCTACGGGCGATCCGCGGACGCCGCCGCCCAGCGGGCGTCGAACGCATCGAGACAGCGCCGGGCGAGCAGGGGCAGCAGGACTGGTCGCCCTACGACATCGCCTTTACGAAGGCTCCCAAAGCGACGGTGCAGTGCTTCAGCTTCGTGCTGGGCTTCAGTCGCCGGCAGTACTTGCACTTCGCGGAGCACGCGGACTTCTACACCCTGATTCGGCAGCTCGTGAAAACGGCGGAGCACTTCGGCGGGCTGCCTGCGGAAGTGCTCTTCGACGGGCAGAAATCCGTACTGCTCCGATGGGAAGCCGGCGAGCCGATCTACAATCCGCGCTTTCTGGCCTTCGCGACACACTACGGATTCCGACCAAGGGTCGTGAAGAAGGCGCGGCACAAGGGAAAGGTCGAGCGCCCCTTCCAGTCGGTCGAAGGCAACCTGCTCAATGCCCGCCACTTCGAAGACCTGGCTCAGCTCAACGCTTTCGCCAAGTGGTGGGTCGCCAACAAATCCGACGTCAAGATTCATGGCACGACCAAGGAGCGTCCGCTCGATCGCTTCGAGCGCGAGCGCAACCTGTTATTGCCGCTGCCCGCGCAACCCTACGATACCGCTGAGGTCGGCTATCGGATCGTCTCCTTCGACGCCTTCGTCGACTGGGATACTGTCCGCTACTCAGTGCCGATGACGAATGCTCTCGACCTTGTCGTCGTTCGCGCCACGACTGATACGCTCTTCATCTACGACACGAAGCACGAGCCGATCGCGCAGCATGGTCGAATGCCGAAGCCCCACGAACCGGTGATCGACGAGGGCCATCGACCGAAGAAGAGAGGCAGGAATGACATTCCTATGCTGGTCGAGAAGCTCTCCGCGCTCGGCGAGGTGGCGGACGTCTTTGCGGCGGGTGTCGTCAAGCGACAACAGTATCGCGGCGTGCACCTCGCGCGGACACTGCAGCTGAGGGAGCGATACGCCGTAGACGATCTCCTCAACGCCATCGAACGCGCCGTGCGGTATCGCGCCTTCGATGCGAACACCATCGAACGGATCCTCGAGGCGACGGCCACCCCGCGAACGCTTCCCGACACCGGGCAACGCGCCGCTGCCCGCAGGATCCAAGAGATCGCGCGTCAGGCCTGCGTCGCCCCACGCCCGCTCGAAGACTACGTGCGCGCGCTCGGCGAACGACACCGCGAGGACGACGATGACGAAGCCTGACACCGAAGAGCGCATCCGAGCCCTCCTTCGCGAACTGCGAATGACGCACGCTGAGGCCGCCCTCGACGAGATTTTTGCCGACGTGAAGGACCGCACGGTCGTCCTGCGGACCGTCGAGCGTCTCCTGCGGACGGAGGCCGACCGCCGTCGCGAGCGTCGCATCGAGCGCCGCATACAGCGCTCCCAGCTGCCCGAACGCCCAACCATCGAGGCCTTCGACTTCGACTTCCAGCCGGACCTCGATCGTGACCTCGTCATGGAGCTCGCCGAGCTGCGATGGATCGAGCGTCGCGAGGACCTCTTGCTTGTCGGTCAGAGCGGCGTTGGAAAGAGCCATCTCGCGAAAGCGATCGCACTAGCCGCGTGCGCCCACGACCATTCCGTCATGTACACCACCTGCGCGGACCTCATGACCGACCTCATCGCGGCCCTCGCCGATGACACGCTCTCCCGCAAGCTCAAGCGGTACATCCGCCCCAGACTGCTCGTCATCGACGACCTCGGCTTCGACCCTATCGAGCAAGAGAAAGCGCGAGAAGCCCAGCTGCTTTATAAGATCCTCGACGCGAGGCATGGCATTGTCTCGACGATCATCACGAGCAACCTCCCGGTCGAACAATGGGCCGACTACCTGGGAAGCCACCACCTCACCGTCGCGCTCCTCGACCGCCTCCTCTACCACGCAACCACGATCTCGATTGAAGGCCCGAGCTACCGACTCGCCCAGCATCAGAAGCGGCAGGAGCACGAAAGCTCCGTCGTACCGAGACCGCGCGCGCCGACGACAAGCGTCGTCCCGGAGTCGCGAAGAAGGCGGCCAAGAACAGAAAAGCACGGCGCTCCTCGAAGCCGACGCAAACCAAGTAACACGTAGGCCAGACTGAAGTGCCGCTGTGGGGTGGCTCAGGTCCGCCGCCGAAATGGCGCCACGGTGGCAAGTCGACTGGGCCCCGATTCACGCAATCGGCTGGATCACTTCGAGCCCGGCGATGACACTCAATGACAGAATTCTGAGGGCCTAGGTGCAGCAACCAGCTTGCTTGATAAATGGAGAGCGCGGAACGCGTCTTGCGTGCAGGCGTTCCCATGAGAACGCGATACTGGTTCCCCTTCGCCGCCATCGCCGGCTTCGCGGCGCTGTCCGGATGTTCGGACGGGGAGCTCTCCGTGGACGGCGCCGCGGGAGCGATTCGATTCGACGCGCTCGCGGTCGGACAGGTCAGCCGCTACGAGGTGTTCGTCGGTCAGGAGTACTTCCAGGCCGAACGCAGCCCGTTCGAGTACGCGGGAGGCGTTCTCGTAGCCGAAGTGGTCGATGAAGACGATGATGGTTTCGTCGTCGTCGAGTTCTTCGAGTCGCGGCCCATGTTGCCGGAGCGCCTGGAGAACCATATCGAACTCGACGCCACATACGAATACACGCTCCGTGTGGAGGAGGGATCGCTTAGGGTTATTGGCAAAGACGGTGAGCTCGAGTCGCGACTGTATTCCAATTTGGTGCTGCCCGACCTTCCGATCGACGCGTTCTCCGAGCACGAAACGGAGGTTTTTGGCTGGAAAACTCGGCTCCCGGGCTGCGCTTGCTACCGGGAGGCGTTTATCCGGAACGCCGAGATTCGTGGCCAAACGTATGCGCGCCTGAACGTTGTCGTGGACGACCAGCTCATGCGGGTTGCTGGTCCGGGCGCCACGTACCTCTATGGTCCGGAAGATGGCCTCGTCCGAACCGTCGAGTACTCGCCATGGAACGGCGAGGGGCTCGGATACGATCGGATGACGGCCGAAAGATAACCGGCCCATCTTCCAGGGAGGACGGCCGCGGCCTGTGGTTAGCGGGAGCGAATCATGCCGTCGAAGCTATGGACCCGTCGCTCCCAACGCCACTCCCGAGGCAGCTCGGCCCGTTTGCTCTGCAGGCTGTCACGCTCGCTCGCGACGGCCAGCGCTTCAGAGGCAGGGCTGATGGGGGCGGTGGCCGCATAGGCCGCGCTGGCAGCGGCAACACAGAGCGAAGAGGCGAGGGTCAGGCGGGCGATCTTGTTCATCATTGTTCGTGTTCCTTGCTGCGGAATACTAACAATCGATGTGCCAATGCCTAACATGTTGAAATATCGAGCTGGAGTCCCCTCAGGTGCAGGCCGCAGCCTGCACTTCGGCCCGGGGGATTGCAGACATGGGCCTGCAGTGCGTGCACCGCTCACCGCCGGTCGATGCATTGAGAATTGGGGCCTATGCGGGGGGGGAGCGCCGTGCGACGGTCAGCGCACGCTTTGGTACGCGTCTTCTGCTACAACCTGGTAGGACCGACTCGCGCGCTGGAACGCCATGTACGACTCGTAGATACGCTTACCGATCTCCGAACGGTCGCGCTCGACCTGCAGCACCTCAGCCGATAGCTCTTTGAACTTCTTGAGCACGTCGTCGGGGAACGGCTTGAGCTGGACGCCGTGTTCCTTGACCAGCGCGCTCAGCGCCTCGCTGTTCCGACGCGTATACTCATCGAGCATGTCTTGATTGGCGGCCCGAGCGGCCTGCTGCACGATCTGTTGAAGATCTGGCGGCAGCGCCTCGAAGGCCTTCTGGTTGACCAGCAGCTCGAGGACCAGCCCCGGTTCGTGCCAGCCGGGGTAGTAGTAGAACTTCGCTGCCTTGTGAAGACCGAACGCGAGGTCGTTGTAGGGCCCGACCCACTCCGTCGCGTCAATGGCGCCGGTCTGCAAAGACGTGAAGATCTCGCCGCCAGGGAGCAGCACGGGCGTGCCGCCCGCCTTTCGAAATACCTCGCCGCCCAGGCCCGGGATTCGCATCTTCAGCCCTTTGATGTCGTCGAGGGTGTTGATCTCTTTGCTGAACCAACCGCCCATCTGCGTGCCCGTGTTGCCGGCCGGAAACGGCAGGACGCCGAAGGGTCGGTAGAGTTCTTGCCACAGCTTCAAGCCGCCGCCGTGGGACAGCCATCCGTTCGCTTCGCGCGCGTTCATGCCGAAGGGCACCGTCGCGAACCACTGCGCTTCCGGGATCTTGCCTTTCCAGTAGTAGGCCGCACCGTGGCCCATCTCTACCGTTCCTCGCGACACCGCGTCGAATACCTCGAGCGCGGGCACGATCTCTCCTGCGCCGTACACGCGGACATCCAGTCGACCGCCGCTCATGGCCTTGACGGCGACGGCGAAGCGTTCAGGCGCGGTACCCAGGCCAGGGAAGTTCTTGGGCCAGGTGGTCACCATCTTCCATTTGTACGTCTTCTGAATGGCCGTCTTTGTCTCTGAGGTTGGCGTCGCCGGCTTTGCGCAGGCGAGCCCTCCGATCAGTAGTAAAGCGAGCGGAATTGGTCTTCTATTAAAGATAGTCCTGTACATCGTTGAGCACCTCGGGCAGCCAGGCCGTCATTCCGGGGCAACAAAGACACCACCGGGTGAAGCGAGCGCTGGAACGCTGCGCAGGGTACGACACCGTGGACGATATCGAAAGTCGGGATGGTCTTCGACACCACGTCCCTCATATCGAGAGGCGTAGGCCGAATCATGCGGCTAGGAAGAGCCGTTAGAGGTTTGACGCACCCCGTCCTGAAGATAGAGCGCCCGGCGATGAAATTGCGAACCCACGAGACGAGGCCCGATCATTGCTCATCATTGGCTGGCGTTTCGGATGGCATTGGCGCCGCAGTTCGATAAAGGAGTCCCTATGATTCGAGACCTCTTCTTGGCTTGCCTGGTCCTTGGCCTTGTGGGCTGCCGCTGGTCCTCCGGTACGGAGCCTCCTCCCGACGGATGGGCGAATAGTGCGCCCACGGTCGTGGACCGAGTCGTCAACCGGAAGGCGTCTCAACTGCTTGAGGTTCGGCAGGGCGAGTTGACCGCGTGGATCGAGGTGCCTCGGGTGGGAGCCGAAGTCGGAGACTACATTCTCCTCGGAAGAGGCAAGGCCCGCGAAAACGTGGGGATTCCTGAGCTCGGGTTACGCGCGGCCCAGGTCGTCGATATCCACCACGCCCGGGTCGTGAGTTTCGAGACGGCGAAACGGGCGGTTGCTTCTGCCGCCCCGAAGGATGCGGTTCCGGTGGGCACGATCTACGCAGAGCTGGATCAGCGGAAAGACAAGCCGGTCGTCGTCTACGGGACGGTGGCCAAGGCGGCGAGTGCCGTCGGCTGGAACTGGGTCCATCTTCGCGATGGAACGGGGGATCCGTCCGCTGGTACCCACGACCTTACGGTTCAGACTCGATGGGAAGTGGCCGAGGGACAGCGGGTGGCGTTTCGCGGCGTGCTCCGCCAAGACGTCAACCTCGGTTTCGGATACCACTACGATGCACTCGTGGAAGAGGCCGAGCCTGTCGAGTAGCGCCGCCTCGCCGGCGCCCACGGCCGACCGTTGGGCCGCGGCTCGACAAGCGCAAAGCCTCCGGCGCTACTGAATGCCAACCTGCAGCAGCTCGCGCGCACTCGCGACGAGCCAGTCTCGCCTACGGTCTCGAGGACGGTAGCGATATCAACGCACCGATATCCGACGCAGAAATAATCGTTGATGATACTTCCGCTCATGCCCAGCGAACGATTCGCTTCGTTGCGCGATTGCGCGGTCGTTTATCTAACCAATAGTTGCCCCTTCTTCGTTGGATTATGCGACTATAGGACTGCATCGGGGTCCGCCGGTGTGGCGGGCTCCAGAAAGGACGGCGCCCGTATGCAGACCTGGCGGATGGACACGCATCTCCTACCGGAGTTCATCGATACACTGCGAGCGTGGGGCACCGTCTGGTCCCCGGTGGAGCGGCGCCCGGGTGTCTTTGCCCTGGAGGCGATCGACGACGTCTCGATGGCTCGACCCGAAGCGCTGCGGACGGTGATTCCGTTCAAGAAGCTGCTACTCAAACCCCGATTCGTCATGATGACCCGCGACCGGGCCGGAGGTGCTCGCGAGTCCGACGACGGCGATACGGGACATAATGTCTTCTTTGGCGCGCATCCGTGCGACATCCATGCCCTGCGCATCCTCGATCTGCTGTATCTCAGCGACTTCGTTGACCCCTACTACAAGCGTAATCGGGAGAGACTGACCATCATCGGCTACGGCTGTTGGCCGGACGACAAGTGTTTCTGTCAGTCGATGAACGTGTCGACAGCGGACCGGGACTTCGACCTGTTCCTCACTCCGCTGGACGGTCGGTTCATGATCACCGTCAACTCGTCGCGCGGGGACGACATCGTTCGATCGAATACGAGTTTGTTTCAACGAGGTGTCCACCAGGATACGCGCGACTATGTGAAACGGCTCCATGACCGTGCGAAGTCATTCAAGCTGGAACTAGACATAACGGACCTGCCCTACATTCTGGAGCTCAAGAAGGACGACCCGGTCTGGGACGAGCTGGGAAAGAAGTGCTTGTGCTGCGGCTCGTGCTCCATGGTGTGTCCGACATGCTCGTGCTTCAACGTGCACGATGAGATCCGGGGCGAAGGGCGCGCGGCCAGGCTTCGTACCTGGGATGCGTGTCTCTTCAAGGACTATGTGACTGTGGCGGGCGGTCACAACTTCCGTTCCGATCGCGCGGATCGGGTGCGTAATCGGTACTATCATAAGCAAGAGGCATTCGTCCGAGAGTTCGGGATGCCTTCGTGCGTGGGGTGCGGTCGCTGCATCGAGAACTGCCCCACGGGGATCAATGTGGTCGAGGTCTTTCGGCATGTGAGAGGTGAGCTATGACCTCGTCAATCGATGTTCCGCGACCAGCGCCCGTACGCAGTGGCGCGCTCCGGGAGGCGGCTACCGGGTCGAATCCTTATCTGCCCGCCACCGCTCGGATCATGCGAGTCGGCCACCTGATACAGGACGTGCGATTGTACGACCTGCGCTTTCATGATCCAGCGTTGGCCGATCGATTCACGTATCGTCCGGGGCAGTTCGTCGAACTGTCGATTCTTGGCGTTGGCGAAGGTCCGTTCTCTTTGCCTTCGTCTCCCACCCGTCGGGGGATGTTCCAGCTCGGAATTCGGCGGGCCGGGAAGCTGACGACCTACCTTTTTGACCACGTCAGCGAGGGGGATGAGGTCGGCATTCGAGGGCCCTTTGGAAACGGGTTTCCCGTCGAGAGATTCGTCGGTCAAGATATCCTCCTGTCGGCGGGCGGCCTAGGTATGGTTCCGCTGCGCGGGCTTCTGCAGTACTTGATCGATCTTCGCCCCCACTTCGGACGGGTGATCTTGCTGTACGGCTGCAAGAACCCTGACTCCGTGCTGTTTCGGGAAGAGCTCCTCGGGGTGCAGCGGCGGGGGGATGCCGAAATCCACCTCACCGTAGACGGTACCGAGCAGAAGCCCTGGACGGGAAACGTCGGAGTGGTCACCGACTTGCTCGAGGAGATCGAAGTCGATGTGAACCGGACGCTGGCCGTCGCTTGTGGTCCACCGGTATTCTATAAGTTCATGGTCGAGAAGTTGACCACCATGGGGTTCGCCAAGGATCGGATCCTTCTCAGCCTAGAGCGTCGTATGGAATGCGGGATTGGCAAGTGCGGCCACTGCGCCGTGGGGTACACCTTCACTTGTCTGCACGGTCCGGTGTTCACGCTATGGGATGCGCTCAACCTTCCGGAGCTCATCTACGAGTAGGGGAGGATGCAATGGGTAGACACAAAAAGCCGAAGGTCGGGATCTTTGGACTCACGGGGTGTGCGGGCGACCAGCTGCAGATCTTGAATTGTGAGGACGAGCTCCTTGAGCTCGCGACCAAGGTTGATTTTGTCGACTGGGTCATGGTGCGCAGCGACAATGACTTCAACTGCCGCCTCGACTACGCCTTCGTCGAGGGTGTTGTCGCAACCGAGGGAGATCTTGAGCGGCTGCGCAAGATTCGCGCTCGCAGCCGCACGATGATCGCGATCGGGACGTGTGCGGTCTGGGGTGGCCTGCCAACGATGAAGAACAACCTGCAACCCGAGGTCCTCCAGCGTGAAGTATACGCGCGCGCCGGCGGGGAGTTCTTGGATACGGTAGAAGCCCGTCCCGCGACTAGTTTCGCCGACTTCGACTTTTCGATTCCCGGATGTCCCATCGAGCGTAGCGAGTTCTTGGCCACCATTCGTGCTCTGCTCGAAGGCACCCTCCCGGAGCTGCCGGCGATCCCCGTGTGTTGGGAGTGCAAGACTCGCGAGAACGTGTGCCGTGTCGTGTATTACGACGAGGTCTGCTGTGGGGCCATGACCCAAGGGGGCTGTGGCGCGCGCTGCCCGAGCCACGGCGTTCCCTGCGCTGGATGTCGGGGTCCGATCGAAGAGCCCAACTACGACGCCAACATTACGATGTTCGCGGGCCGTCGTATCTCTTGGAAGGACATCGCGCGCAAGATGTCCGACTTCTCGGCGCCGGTGTGGATGACGCTCGGACTGGAGCAGGAGGTAGACCGTGAACACGACGACGACTAGGACGCTGAGCGTTTCAAATCTTGGCCGGGTCGAAGGACACGGTGGCATCTTCGTGAAGGTCGTGGGCAACGAGGTTCGGGACGTGAACCTCGAAGTGCACGAGGGCAGTCGATTCTACGAGGCTCTGCTCGTGGGCAAACACTTCATGTCGGTGCAGGGAATCATCACTCGTGTCTGCGCGATCTGTTCCGGCAGCCACACGGCAGCGGCGCTGAATGCGCTGGAGGATGCCCTGGGGGTCCAGCAGTCCGAGCGGGTCCGCGCCCTGCGCGGCATGTTGATTCTCGGTGCGACCATCGAGAGCCATGCATTGCATGTCTTCGCCCTTGCGTTGCCCGACTACTTCGATGCCGATTCGGTGATCGCTTTGGCCGAAAAGCATCCCGACACCGTCAAGTTCGCGCTGAAGCTCAAGCAGCTCGGCAATCGAGTTCAGCAACTGGTCGGCGGCCGAGCCGTCCACCCGATCAATACCCTGGTCGGCGGCTTCGGAAAGCTGCCCTCCCACCGAGAGCTCGAATCGCTCCGTGACGAGCTACGCTCGTTCGTCGATCCACTGATGAACTTCGTCGAGGTGGCAAGGACGATCGAAGTGCCGACCTATGCCGCTCAACCAACGACGTACATGGCCCTGCGTCCGTACATCGACGCATATCGATTCCTTGGCCGCTCGATATGCATCTCAAACGGTGAGGAGCATCCATTGTCGGCGTATCGAGACGTCGTGCGGGAGTTCTCCGTCGAGCATTCCCACGCCAAGCATTCGGCGATGCCGTCCGGAGATTCTTACATGGTAGGCGCGCTGGCGCGACTGAAGCTATGGAGCGACCTCATGACTGGGCGAGGCCGTGAAGCCTTCGAGATGCTCTTTCCCCTGGGCGTTTCGGACAACGTCCTGCTCAATACCTGGGCGCAGCTGGTTGAGCTCGTCCACTGCTTGGAGAGATGCACGACCGTCTGCGACGAGCTCCTCGGTATGGCCGAGGTGGAGCAAGAGATGGCCGAGTTCGAGACTCGGGCTGGGTGTGGCATCAGCGCAATCGAGGTACCACGTGGGACGCTATTCCATGAGTACGAGCTCGATGATCAGGGCATCGTGGTGAGCGCAAATGTGGTTACACCGACGTCGCAGAACCTCGCCAACGTCGAGCGGGACATGCGTGCAGCGATGCAGAACCTCCTGCTTAGCGAGCCGCCCCTCGACGACGGGGTCTTGCGGAAGGATCTCGCGATGGTCACGCGCGCGTACGATCCATGTATCTCGTGCTCGGTGCACCTCGTCCGGCTGCCGGAGGACCCATGACCGGGCGTCTCCTCATCGTCGGTTATGGCAATCCGCTCATGGGGGATGACGGCGCAGGTCCTACGGTCGCGTCTAGGTTGTGCGCCGCCGGCGTTCCTGACGGCGTCCGGGTGGAGAAGGGTGAGACCGATTCACTCACCCTTCGTGACTACTGGCAAGGGGAGCCGGAGATCTGGCTCGTCGACGCGCTGTGGTCGAGTCAGCCGCCGGGAAGCGTCTGCGACGTTGGTCACGAAGAGCTATTGTCGATACCGCAACGACACGTCACCGCCCATCAACTCAGTTTGCCAGAGAGTCTTCACTGGCTGCAGCTCGTGTATCCGGAGATGGCGAAGATTCGTTTTCGGCTGTGGGGTATAACGGCGGCGAGGGTAGAGCTCGGCCGTGGCCTCTCCCGGGAGGTTTCGTTAGGCGTTGATGTCGCGGTCGACTGCATCATGCAGGCGGCCATGGCGAGGTCGCCCCAACGCGTTTGATGCTAGACGCAGCGACCGCTTGGCAGATGAGGCTCTGGCCGCGCCGCTCGATGCTTCGTTCCGATCTAGTTGGGGGGCCGAATCAGGAGAACGATTTTGTCGCTCTCGCGGCGGCGATGACGCGGTTTCGCCGCTTCCGAGACAGGTCGATGACGATCCGACGAATCTCGGCCGCCAACTCCTCGTCCGTCCATCGATCGACCTCGATCGACCGATCCGTCGGCGTAGAAGTGGTGACGTGCTGTGGGTTGTCGATGCGTTGCTTCTCCTTTTGCATACCTGTGACCTCCGGCTTCTGTAAGCCCGATTGCGGCGCCGCCTCTGGCCGATCGAGCGCTTCGATGACCGACGTCAGTCACATTGGTTATACCAAAGTCTGTTGGTTTTGACCAACGAAAACGGCGTCCGCGTAGCGATCGGGACGCCGAATAGCAAGTTCTCCTGCGTCAGATCGTCGCACCCAAACTCGGCCGCATCCGTACTACGCACCTCGGCTACAGGCTTGGCAGTGTCGATTCATCGCCGCGCGGCGGGTGGCCTATGAAGCGGGCGCTACCTTGCTACTTCCGTTGGTATTCCAGTCTATTGTCGTCCTATCTCTCCGAATACCCGGCTAGCCTCGTTACATCGCCATTCCTATACCGTGGCTTTCCGCCATGAGTGATCCGACCACCGCCGGCCGCGTTGATGGGTGGCGGCTATCCCCATCTTCGAGAGATCGGCGGCGTGGTCTCGGGAGGCCGCGACAGTACACCACGTATCCTGCGAGCCGAGGAGGCGTTTGATGGATACAGTCGGGCTCCGAGTTCGTCGGCAGGCGCTGCCTGCGCTGATCTCGATCGACTTCGACGTGTCCCCCGGGCGTGTCGCTTTGCCAGGGTCTTGTTCTGATTCGCGTTCCGCAGTGTAATGTCGACTATGACGAGGCCTTCGTTCGAACTCGCTGACATTCCTGATGACGTTCGCACCGGGCGCTCCGCTGACGCCATCCGGCGGGCGTTTCGCGACAATCTCTTTTATATCCAGGCGAAGTTCCCAGAGGTTGCGACCCGCAACGATGCGTACATGGCGTTGGCCTTCACCGTCCGCGATCGTCTCCTCGACCGCTGGGTTCGCTCCGGTCGGACGTACTACGAACAGCAGTCGCGGACGGTGAGCTACCTCTCGGCGGAGTTCCTCCTCGGTCCTCACATGGGTAATAATCTCATCAACCTGGGGCTCTACGAGACGACCAAGGAGGCCATGGCTGGCCTCGATATCGACTTGGATCGACTCCTCGAGCAGGAAGAAGAACCAGGACTCGGCAACGGTGGCCTAGGTCGGCTCGCTGCTTGCTACCTGGAGTCGATGGCGACGCTCGAGATTCCGAGCATCGGCTACGGCATTCGCTACGAGTTCGGGATCTTCGACCAAGCGATTCGAGACGGATGGCAGGTCGAGCGTACCGACACGTGGCTGCGGCTCGGGAATCCGTGGGAGATCGCACGGCCGGAAATCACGTTCCCTGTCAAACTTGGTGGCCACGTCGAACGGCACATAGACTCCGATGGACGGTACCATGTGCGCTGGATTGCGTCCCGCGAACTGCAGGGCGTCGCCTACGACACGCCGATCCTTGGCTACCAGGTCGGTACCTGCAACTTGCTGCGGCTATGGAAAGCCCAGGCGTTCTCCCGGTTCGACTTTCAAGCATTCAACACCGGCGACTACTATGGCGCGGTTGAGGATCAGGTTGTTTCCGAGAACATCTCAAAAGTGCTGTATCCGAATGACGAACAGCTCGGCGGCAAGCGGCTACGCCTCGAACAGCAGTTCTTTTTCGTCACATGTTCGCTGCAGGATATGATTCGGATCTCTTTGCAGCGTTCCGATGACCTGGACGACTTTTCGAGCAAGTGGGTGGTTCAGCTCAATGATACGCATCCCGCGATAGCGGTCGCCGAGCTCATGCGCTTGCTGATCGACGAGCACGGCTACGACTGGGATCGAGCTTGGAACGTCACGACGAAGACCATGGCGTACACGAACCACACACTGTTGCCAGAGGCGCTCGAGACGTGGTCGCTCGGGCTCTTCGAGGCTGTGCTGCCGCGGCATCTCGAGATCGTCTACGAGATCAATCAGCGCTTCTTGGAAGAGGTCCGTCGACGCTTTCCTGGTGATGAGCCACGGGCCCGCCGGATGTCGATCATCGGCGAGGAAAATGGGCGCCACGTTCGAATGGCCAACCTGGCCTGTGTTGGCTCATTCGCGATCAATGGGGTTGCCGCCCTGCATACGGAGCTCCTGAAGAGCGATGTTCTGCACGACTTCTATACGCTGTGGCCTGGTAAATTTAGCAACAAGACTAACGGTGTTACGCCAAGACGCTTCGTCGCGTTGAGCAATCCTAAGCTGACGAAGCTCGTCACCAGCAAGATCGGCGACCACTGGGTCCGAGATTTCACCCGAATACGAGAGATCGAGTCGTTGGCGGACGATCCGGGCTTCCGTGACGCTTGGCACAAGGTCAAGAACGCTAACAAGCTTCATCTGGCCGAGATCATCGAAACGCAGGCGGGAGTGCGGACGGATCCGACAAGCATGTTTGACGTTCAGGTCAAGCGCATTCACGAATACAAGCGCCAGCATCTCAACGTGTTGCACGCTGTCGCTCTGTACGAGCGGCTGAAGAACGAGACGAGCTATGATCCTCCCCCGCGAACGATCATCTTTGCTGGCAAAGCGGCGCCGGCCTACTTCATGGCGAAGCTGATCATCAAGCTGATTCACTCTGTGAGCGAGGTGATCAATAACGACTCCGATATCCAAGGCCGGCTGAAGGTAGCCTTCATCCCTGACTACAGCGTGAAGGTCGCCCAACATATTTATCCCGCTGCTGACCTAAGCGAACAGATCTCCACCGCGGGGAAGGAGGCTTCGGGTACGGGGAACATGAAGTTCTCGATGAACGGAGCCCTGACTATCGGAACGCTCGATGGCGCCAATGTTGAAATCCGCGAGGAAGTTGGGGCAGAGAATTTCTTCCTCTTCGGACTTACGACGGACGGGGTTCGTCAACTGAAGAGTGCTGGGTACCGTCCTCATGGATACTACGAGTCCAATGGCCTCCTGAAGGCCGCGATCGATCGCATCAGCTCCGGCGGCTTTTCCGGGGGCGATCGAGATCTCTTTCGTCCATTGGTCGAGAATCTCCTCCATCACGACCCGTACTTGGTCTTGGCCGACTTCCAGGCGTATGCCGAGTGCCAGGAGGCGGTGAGCACCGCGTGGCAGGATGGCGAACACTGGACGCGGATGTCGATTCTCAACTCAGCACGCGTTGGCAAGTTCTCGTCGGACCGGTCGATCCGCGACTACTGTCGAGACATCTGGAAGATACAACCGGTGCCCATCCCTGGTATCGACGCCTAAGCTATCCACGCGGGTCGGCGAATCCAGCACCAAGCGGCGAGATCAGATATTCAACAGCACCGCGACCCCAGCTGCATACAGCGCCAACAGAGTGATACCCTCAAAGCCGATCCCCGTTCTCTGTCGAGCCACGAGCCCCACCGTAAGAACGGCGGTCATCAGGAGCATGAGCGCGACCAAGAACTGCGTTCCGACATCGACGGCGGCGTAAATGGGCCCGGTTTGGTAGGCCAGGTCGGCGACGAACAAGAATAGGACATCGAATGTATTGCCGCCCACAATATCTCCGACAGCGAGTGTGAGGGCCCCGATCCTTACGGACGCGACAACCGTAACGAGCTCGGGCAGTGAAGTAATGACGCTCGTGACCAGACCCCCGACCACGCTGCCTCGGACGCCCGTTCCTTCGACCAACGAGAGTCCCGCTTGGCCGACGAAGAAACCGGTGCCGGCCACCACCCCCGCCATCCAGGCGAATTGCACCCACAGGCTGGTCAGAGAGACGTCGCTTTTTTCTCGGCTCGGGACGTCGACACGGGTCTCCCGAGTACGGCGCGGCCACCACATGGGCACCTCGTGACTTCGCCGGGTCAACACGAGCCCTCCGATGTATGTCAGAAGCAATAGCGGACTGACGACGTGAATCCCGAACACGGCGAGTTGGGGAACGATCATGCCGACGAAGGCCAACGCGCCCAGGGCGATCAGCACGAGCGCCTGAATCAGGTTCGGTACAGATGCGGCAGCGTGTTCGAGATTCGCCCGGCGATACGTCAGGTCAGCAAGAGCGAGGAACATCGTTTGGGCGGTGATGCCTCCGAGGGCATTGCTGACCGCGAACGACGCGTTGCCACCAACGGCGCCGATCACCGTGGTGATCAGGCCGGGCAAAGATGTCGTCGCGCCCAGCAATACGGCGCCCGCCACGGCTTCGCCCATCCCGGTCCGATCGGCAAGCGTATCCACAACGCGGGCGAATCGTATGCCCACGAACAGGAGAATGAGCGCCGAGCCGGTGAAGACACCGATGGACACCGGGAGTGACCAAGTCGGCAACATGGCTGCTGACACTAGCTGAATTCCATCCTTCTCTCGACGCGAGCTCGCCATCCTTCGCCCATTGAATGGGGTTAGCCGGGCAGGACGGTTGTCCCCGCTCTGCCCTGAAGGACGTCGGTGGCCATGTCGAGCGCCCCGATCATGGCCGTACCACCCCCGCGTGCGAAAGCACAGGCGGCGGCGACCTTGGGGCCCATCGAGCCCTCGGCGAATCGGTGTCGTTCGAGCTCGCCGACGGCGATTCGGTCCACGGCACAGCGCGCTCGCGGCCAGTCGGTGTACACGCGATCGACGTCGGTCAGCAGCAGCAGCGCGTCGGCGCCGAGTTCTCGCGCCAGCAGCGAACTTGCCGCATCCTTGTCTACGACGGCTTCCACGCCCTGCAGACGGAGGTCCGGAAGGAGCGCGACGGGGACTCCGCCTCCACCGGTGCAGATCACGAGGACGTTGTGGTCCATCAGAATTCGGATCGCCTGTAGTTCCACGATCGCCAGCGGCGCGGGTGACGCGACGACCCGGCGAACACCGGTACCGTCAGGCCCCATGGTCCATCCTCGCTTCCTCGCCAACAAAAGGCCCGACGCCTTCGGATACACCGGGCCGATCGGTTTGCTCGGCCTGCCAAAGGCGGGATCGTTGGGATCAACGACGGTCTGCGTGAGGAGAGTAACGACGGAACGGTCGGGAAGAAGGCCGGTGAGTTCGCGATCGAGCAGGTAGCCGATCATGCCCCCGCTTTCGGCACCCAAGACGTCGAGAGGAACCGAAGGCCCGTTGACGTAGGCTTCCGACTGAAGAGCGAGGAGGCCAACCTGTGGTCCGTTGCCGTGGGTGACGACGACTTCGTGGGATGCGGCCACCGCCGCGACGGCAGCGGCCGCGCGCCGCGCGTTTTCGGTCTGCACGCCGCTCGTCATCGCCTCTCCGCGCCGAAGTAAGGCGTTGCCGCCCAGGGCGATCACCACTTTCATGGTGACCCCACCAGGCGCTGCTCGAGCAACGCATGCAGCAGGGCGACGGCGGTATGGAGTCGATTCTCGGCTTGGTCGAAGATTATGGACGCCGGACTATCGAGAACTTCCTGGCTGACCTCTTCCCCGGGATGATCGGGTAGGCAATGCATGAACTTGACGTTCGCCCGCGCCCGGCGCATGAGGCTGGCGTTGACCTGGTAGGGGTGGAACGCTTCGATGCGGCGCGCCCGCTCGTCTTCTGGATCTCCCATAGATACCCACACATCCGTATAGACGGCTGCGGCGTCCGTCGTCGCCCGTGCCGCATCGTGGCTAATTTCAACGGCGCCGCCCGTCTCGGCGGCGATAGTCTGCGCTTGGACCACGAGCGCGGGGTTAGGCTCGAAGCCCTTCGGCGTCGCGATGGCGATTGTACCTCCCAGCATGGCGACGCCTTGCATGAGGCTATGGCAGACGTTGTTGCCGTCTCCAACATAGGCGATGCGCACCGATTCGACCGGACCGATCTTCTCCTTAATGGTCAGAAGATCTGCCAGGGCCTGACACGGGTGGTGTTGGTCGGTCAGCGCATTGATGACGGGGATCGTGGCCGCGGACGCGAAGCGGGCGACATCTTCATCGCGGAAGGTCCGGATGACGAACGCCCGCGCGTATCTGCTGATCGTTCGGGCGGTGTCCTCGATGCTCTCACCCCGCCCCAGTTGAAGCTCACGGGGGCTTACGAAGATCGGTATGCCGCCGAGACGGGCGACGGCGGTGGCGACCGATATCCGGGTTCGGGTGCTGGGCTTGTTGAAGTAGAGGACCACCGTTTGGTTGGCGAGTTCCGAGCGTTGCCGGAAGGGCTCGTTCTTGAATCGATGAGCGAGTCGCAACAGCAGCTGTAGGTCAGCACGACCAAGGTCCGTCAGCCGCAATAGATCCTTCATGCCTCCGGCTCCGTATGACCAACACTCCGGACTGAACTCTCAGTCACTTCGCTCGACGTGGCTCGACCGGTTGCGGTCCTTTCGTAAGAATGCATCGCTCATGCCACCGCAATCCATGGGTGCTACACCGAACGGCGATACCTCTCGGCAGCGAGGGTCACCGATTCGAAACTTGACGGCATCTCGCGAGGCTCGCGGTTGATGCGGACGGCGGCGTGCGCATGATGTCCGCGGAGGAGTCAATCATGCTGCGAACGAGGAAGGTCGAATATTTCTATTCAACAGCGGCCGATCGGCTGGGGACGAGTTCCAGCATGCTCGCCTGTCTGGCCAACCACCGGATCAATCTCACCGCCTTCAACGCGATACCGGCGGGGCCGTCGCATACCATGTGCACGCTCTTTCCCGAGGACAGCGATCGTCTGATCGAAGTCGCCGAGAAAGAAGGGTTGACACTGGAAGGACCTCACCACGCCCTGCTCGTCGAGGGAGAGGACCGCATCGGCGCTCTCGACGGCGTGTTCCAGGTTCTCTACGACGCGTCGATCGACGTGTACTCGGCGTCCGCGATTGGAAGTCGGCAAGGATACTTCGGCTGCCTTCTGTACGTCCGCCCCGCGGAGATCGATCGCGCATTGGGGGCCCTCGGCGCCCTGGACGGCTGAGGCGATGATGGAGGTTGTCGTCGCCATCGTTCTGCTCGCTGTGGGCCTGGTTCTGTTCATGCCGCTGTCCTTCGATGCGTCGGGGGCGGTCGGCGATGAATCGGTGCGGGCAGAAGCGGAGGCTCGTTGGGGCCCTGGACTCGCAGCGCTGCGATTCCATTCTGACGTTGGGGTCGTTGTCTCGGTCGCCGGGATGCCGGTGGCGCGAATGACCAAGTTGCCCACCCTACGTAGTGAGACGAAGCGCCGACAACGACGACGATCGGTGTCGTCGACCGGTCTGTTCCGGATGGCGGGGTCCGACAAGCGTGGCTTTTGTCGTATGCTTCGGCGTGCGATCGCGGCGCTTCACCCCCGGCTACACGTTCACGGGACGTTGGGCCTAGAAGACCCGTTCCATACGGCCATGGCCCTGGTGGCGGCTCAGCGGTGGAACGTGGTCACCAACGATCGCGCGCACCTCGACCTTCGCGACGACTTTCTCGACGAAACGACGCAACTCTTCGGCCGAATACGAGGCTGGCTGGTTCCCGCCGAGCTCATCTGGGTTGTTGCCGGGTGGGCGGTTCGGTCCGACGGTCGGCGAGTGCGGCGCGGGAGTTAACGAAGAAGGAGATCGGCATGGATTCAGTCAAGAATATGATCACGTTGCTCAGCGAGCGACTCCGGGTGGTCGCGGCGGCGAATGCGGTCGTCGCGAAGCCGGTATCCGTCGGCGACCGTCACATCGTCCCGCTCTGCGAGATTGGCTTGTCCTTCGGGGGCGGCGGTGGCAGCGGCGAAGGCCAGGTGAAGGGCGGTGCGGCCGGTTGCGGGTATGGCGCCGGCGCGGGCGGAGGTGCAAAGGCGAGCCCGGTGGCCGTGTTGGTCGTGGACGGTGACGACGTCCGGATCGAAAAGGTGGGGCGCTAGAAGGAGGAAGCGATGGAGCAGGTACAGGAGATCATCGGACAGGTCACGCACACGCTCGGCGATCTCGCGTCGAGTGACGTCGTAGTCGGAAAGCCGCTCGAGGTCGGCCCGGTCACCGTGGTCGCGGTATCGCGAGTGATGGCTGGTTTCGGCGGCGGCGGCGGGGAAGGGAGCAGCAAAGACAAAGAGAAGAAGGGGCCGGCCGAGATGGGGACGGGTATTGGCGGCGCCTCCGGTGGCGGCGCGGTGGTGCGTGCAGTGGCCGCGGTGGTGTTCACAAAGACGGGCGTCGATGTGCTGCCCATCGCCGAGAAGCAGGGGAAGCTCGAGAAGCTTCTCGATCAACTACCGACGTTCATGGAGCGTTTCTCCAAGGACGAAACGGACTGAGATCGACATCTCGCGGCGACCAGACCGATCAGACATGCCTAATGCTCGAGACGCTGCTACAATGCCCACATGGAGTCCGAACGAGAGAAAGCGCGTCGGGCTCGGGCCCAAGCCCGACGCACCGCGGAAACGTTCGGGGAGAAGGTGGTGGTCGGCGCGCCCAAGCCTCAGCTCTATGAAGGCATGACGCCGGTTGAGCGACTAGAGGCGATGTACCGCTTGTCGATCCGGCAGTGGACAGCGAGTCGACCCCTGCCCGAGCGCACGCCTCGGTCTGAGTGGCCAGGGGAGCTCTTCGATATCGGGGCTGAGCGTGGCTGCACTCGGTGGTACCGGGCCATCTAATCCGCCCCACCCGCTCGATCGCGCTCAGGCTTTGGTACAGGTGTGGTCTGGGATTGCCCGACGTCCACCCGTCGATCATGCACCGACGCGGACCGATATTCACGAGCGGCGAGGTTGCAAGATCTCGCGGCGCGCTCGGCGCAACGAGATGAAACCTTGGCTAGGATGCCCGCGGCGCCGGCGCCCCTCAGTTGGCACCCTGTTGGTCGTCTTCGCAGCGCACGATGTTCTTCCGTTTCTTCTTCCGCGTCTTGTCCCACTTCGCCTTGGAGAGCCGGTATGCGAAGATGGTGTCCTTCCCATAGGCGAAGGAGACGTCGACCTCGTCTTTGGCTCGGTCGAGGCCTTTCACGCCGACATAGTCGGCAACGTTGACGTTACCGGCGAGCGCAGCGGATCGGATGCGCTTCGCGTTGACCTTGCAAGACTTGACCCGAAGGACGCTGTGAACCATGCGGGCAGAGTTGTTGTTCTTGAAGAACGTCTTCGCCGCTCTGTTCTCCATGATCGAACGCCTGCACGCGCCCATGTTTATGTAGAGGTGTTCGAAGACGCATTTGCCCTGCCGGATCATGTTGGTCATGCCCGCCGAGCCGATGTTCAAATTGACGAGCTTGATTGGCACGGCCACTCGACCGTTGTGCCCAATGGTTGCGTCCGAAGAGAAGGTGGCGGCGTGGGGGCCGCTCTTCTGGGGCTTCGGAACATCTTTCATGATGCGGTCGACCAGCAGATAGTTCGCTTCCGTGACGGGGGTCTTCTTCACGCCGTAGGCGCCGATGACCACTTCGTCGGCGCCGCGAATGAAGTACCGATGACTACCGAACTTCACATGGTTCTTCTTGAAGATGAGCGACTGGGCCGAAACGGTGCTCGGTCGCATGGACGACAGCGCCACAACGCCGCCGACCGCCAAAGCGATGCTGCACAGTCGTCTGATTCGAGCGTCTTTATGCGGATACAACAGGGTTTGAACGGGGTCTGAGGACATGGTCAATCTCCAAAATGGCGTTACGGTATGATCGGCCCAAGCCCGTACGCCTTCGCCCGGCGGCCAGCCTTCGGGCAGCGTGAGCGGTCGAGACGTCGAGGCTTGGGCGCGTTGTTATGACCAAGAACGAGAAAGGCCCGCCGACCGGCCAAAGTTTTTTCGACGCCGTGCGGAGCCGACGGCGTGACGGGGTCGACATGACCAGCAGCTACTCAGAGACCGACCGTACCGCGGCTGCGCAGCTCGTTGCCGAGAACTACGGTCTGTTGCTTCAGCTCGCGCGGCAGCAGCGACGCCGGGCCAGGCTCCGCGACACGATGCAGACGCACGACCTCTTGCACGAGGCGCTCGTGCGTCTCAATGCGCGAAGAGACTGGGCCTCGCGGCAGCACCTCGTTCGCGCGACCAGCCTCGCGATTCGCCACGTGATCGTCGATCGAGCGCGGGCGAAGCTCTCCGCCAAGCGGGGGGGCGGAGCGCTCCACCAGTCGCTCGAAAGCAGCGAAGATATTCTGCCTGACTATGGCGAGACGCCCCAGCAGCTTGTGGCTATCGGGCGGGCCCTACAAGCGCTTGAAGCCGAGCATCCGCGATGGGTGCAGCTCATCGACGCGCGATACTTCGCCGGGTTGAGCGAAGCCGAATGCGCCGCGGCGCTCGGGTTGTCCGACCGCACCGTCCGTCGCGAATGGCACGCAGCGAAGAAGTGGCTCGCGACGCGATTAGAGATCACGCCCGGTTAGTGCGGGGACCACGCCGAGCGATTTCAGGCGCGACATTCGAAAGTTTGCCTGCACGTTACGGTTCGTCTTGGCCTCGGTGAGCTCCATCTCTTTCAACCAGGACGAAGCTTGCTCAGCGCCCACCGTCTTTGCGAGAATGTAGGCCTTGGCCAGAATGAAGGGATGATACCTTCCCCCCGGAAAGTCGACGAGGAGTCGCTCGAGTTCCTCCAGCACATTCGCTGCTCTGTCGACGTGGCCGGCGGCGGCCAGCGCCTCGATGTAGGTTGCCGTCCGGTTGACGTAGAGGATCGACCGGCGTCCGGCGAGCGCCTCGGCGAGCTCGCGGGCGCGGCGGGCCTCGGACACGGCGCCCTCGGGCGTCCCTTCGAAGAGACGCACCATACTCAGAAGCTCGTGGCCATAGGCCATGGCGATCGTGTCGCCCCCCTTCTTCGCCTCGACGCTCATCAGCCGTTCGATGTCTGCTCGTACTCGGACGAAGTCCTGGCTGACGAAGGTGCCGTACATGATCTTGTTGACGAGGATGACATCCCGTCCGGTGATCTCGGCCAGCGGATGTGCGTCCAGCAGGCGCGAGGCCTCGAGGCAGCTTCGCTCGGCGGCCTCGAAGTCTCCCCTTCGGATCTGAAGATTCTCGAGCGTGTTCCAGTAGAAAGCGACCTCTTCGACGGCGCCGCCGCCTTTGACCGCGTCGTGAAGCCGCGTCTCGAGAGACTCAATGCGTCGAGGATCCATAGTCACATAAGCAAGCTGGGCCTGAGCGACGAGGTGTTGGAACGTACCCTCGTCAAAGGAGTTGGCGTAGGCCTGCTCGGCCTCCATAAGAAGCGTCGTGGCCGTCTCCGTGTTTCCCAGGTTGTGATGGGCGATGCCGAGGTTGAGCTTGCCGTCGGTCAAGAGGCGGGCGTCGCCAAAGCCCGCTTCTATCCAAGGTCCGAGAACGGTCACCGCCGTTCGGTAGTCGTTGCGCTCCACGAAGTTTCGCCCCACGGCGAAGCTGATCTCGGCCGCCCGCTTGGGATCTTGGTCGCGCAGGGCGAAGGCCTGACGCCATCGGTCGAGCAACAGCTCGGTCATTCGCTCGGTGTTGCCTTCGCCGGCGAAAGACCGATGCAGCACGTCCCCGTAGGTGTCCTGAATGCGAGCATTTTGCTCCGCCTTCTCGAGCGCGTGCTCCGCTTGGGCCAGGGCCGCCGTCGCCCGAGCCGCTTCTTGTCTGGCGCGGCTCGCCATGACCGATGTTCCCCCGAGTCCTGCCGCGAGTGAGACCATCAAGCCGACGGTCAGGGCCGTTCCCGTCGGATGGCGCCGAAGCAACTTGCCGAGGACGTACACACGGCCCCCAGCTCGGGCGCTGACGGGGCGCTGCGCGAGGTAGGCGATGAGATCGTCGGCGAACGCTTCGATCGAGAGATATCGGGCGGCGGGCGATTCGGCCGTCGCTTTGGCGACGATGCTCCGCAAGTCGGCGTTTTCGAGCCGCTCACGGGCGATCACGGCGGCACCGTTCGGGGTCCGCGCAGGAAGACGTCCGGTGAAGAGTTCGTAGGCCACGATGCCCACCGAAAAGATGTCGGCGGCTACCGTCAATCGAGCCTCACCCAGCGTTTCGGGGGCTGCATAGCCGATCGTGAGGGGGCCGGCATGTCCGTGGTCGGTATCCAGAAGGGCTGCCACCCCGAAGTCGATCAAGCGAATTCGGCCCGTATCGTCGACCAGCACGTTGCTGGGCTTCACGTCTCGATGAAGGACGAGCCGAGCATGTGCGTGGGCCAACGCCGCCGACAGCTCGATCAGCAGGCGAATGATACTCTCCTCGCGCAGTCGCGCCGACCGGACATAGCGATCGATGGGTTCTCCGTCGACGAACTCGACGACCATGTAGGGTCGGCCATCCGAAGTCTCTCCGCCGTCGATGATCCGGCTGATACCGTGGTGCTCGAGGGCGGCAAGGCGCTCTCGTTCCTGAGTGAATCGAGCGGGGGCGGCCGTATCTCTTGACCGCATGAGCTTCAGGGCCGCCTGCTGAACGAACTGGCCGTCGTCCCGCGACACGCGGTAGACCTCGCCCATCCCGCCCACGCCGATCGCCTCTTCGATTCGCCAGATATCGATGTGGTCGTCAGGCGAGAGCTCGGCGGGCGCTGTGGCGTCTTTGAACGGCGACGAAGTCTGCAGGAAGCCGTCTAAGGCGGCGGTTCGACGGTACGATGACCGGATGGCTCGCGCGTGTGGTTCGTCGCTGAGCGCCTGCAGGGCGGCCTCGAGGTCGCGTCCAGTGTATTGGTCAACCCTGGCCACATCGGCGGTGAGTCTCTGCCAGTCCATTGCCGTCGCCCTGATGCTCTCGCATACACCGGTCCAGTGCGACCGTGAAGAGACCACGCGACTGCAGATGGGCTTGCGCCGTCGGCGTCGGAGGCGCATCGGGCGCCCAAAGGAGCGCAGCGAGAACGTCCGACCGAGAACCGGTCGCGCGCGACCCGAGTTGGTCAGACTTGACCAACTCGGGTCGCCGCTTCAGTCTAAGCTTGTGGTGGGCAAGCTGATCAACCTCTATGAGGCTAAGACCCATTTGTCCGCTCTGGTCGACCGAGCGGCGGAGGGAGAAGAGATCATCATCGCCAAAGCTGGACGTCCGATGGCTCGTCTAGTGCCTCTGGCGCAGCGTGCGATGCCCCGTGAGCCCGGCGGCTGGGAAGGCCAGGTCCGGCTGTCGGAGGACTTCGATGCCCCATTGCCGGAGGAAATCGCGGCCGCCTTTGGCGCCGATAAGCCCGAGTGACCACCGGTGCTTCTTCTCGATACCCACATCGTCATCTCGTGGAGGGCCACCCCAGATCGCCTCCCGGCCAGTCTCAAAGAGGAAATCGCGACATCTCCAGTGGTGTTGGTCAGTGTCGCGTCCGTTTGGGAGGCAGCGATCAAGGTCGCCCTGGGACGACTTCAG
>JANQQN010000140.1 GCA_028289325.1 Myxococcota bacterium
CTGATCTGACTACGCTTCTAAGCGGCATCGGCCCTTTACGCATTCCAAAGCCCTCTGCGCGGCTCGAATCGGCGTTCTCGGCGTCCGAACTTCAGGCTAAAGTCCGCTCGATGCCTCGCTCCACGGCGCCGATGAGCTCGGGGCGCAGACGCTCAAGCGGGATGATGTGGTGTACGGAGCCCACTCGCTGGGCGCGCTCGACCGAATGAATGTCATCATACTCCTTCGCGAGCTGGCAGAGGTGCTCGGCGTGTGCAGCGCCCCGCGCCTGACGCAGCCGAGCCCCCGCTGCGGCCTTATCCGGTCCGGATAACTCGCGAACCATTAGTTCCGCCCGTACGACCCGGGGATCCGCAGCGATGCGTTGGCCGAGCTCACGACTGAACACCACCGCCGCAGCCGGCGAGCCACCGATCACCGATGCGTAGGCCCCCTCGAGGGCAAAGGTCTCCATGCTGTCGTGGAGTCGTTGCGAGAAGACGAAGAACGCCCCACCGTGAAAGCGGGACAGGACGGTGAACGCGATCGGGCCATCGAAGTTGACGATCGCCCGACCGATCTCCGCGCCGTACTCGAGCTGCCACCTCCTTAGCGACTCCGGTGAGCCGTCGAAGCCCGACAGGTTGGCGAGCACGACCAGGGGCCGAGTCCCACTCGCAGCGTTGATGGAGCGCGCCATCTTACGAGCTGACTGAGGAATGAAGGTCCCTGCCGTCCACATCTTGGGTCCATCCCCCGGTACGTGACCCACGCGTTTGAGCGGCCGAGACTCGATGCCCAGCAGCGCCACCGGCTGGCCGCCGAGGTGGGCGTCCCAGGTGACGACGGTTTCCGCGTCGCGCATGTCGCGCCACCGTTCCAGCGGCGGATGGTCCTGGTCGGCCAACGCGCGCATGACGGATCGAATATCAAAAGGTCGCTTGCGCCCAGCGTTGTGTTCGTTTGAGAACACCTCACCGATCGTACGGAACGTCGAGCCCTCGCCGGGATCATGCGCTGAGCGGCCCACGTCGCGATCATAGGGATCCGAGGTCGCTCGACGCCGCGCAAAGCGTTCCTGGGGCGCTCGATAGCTATGGGCGTAGTATCGAAGGAGCAGCTTACCCGCTGAAAGTAGGTCTTTGGCGAAGTATTGAGCCTGGCCGTTAGGACCCATTACTCGATCGTACCCACCGATGTCGAGACTGTCTTCGGCAGAGACTCCACCCGAGAGGCCGAGGGTTTGCTTTCCCGTCAAGACCATCGAAGATCTCGGCACCATGACGAGGATACCTTTTGTGTGCATCAGCATGGTGGCTTCCGCGTTCCAGAACGACTGCGCCCCCACGTTGATCCCACACACAACGATGTTCAGCTCGTGCCCCCGCTGGGTGTACTCGACGATCCGGCGGAGGACGGCTGCGATCCAATCCATGTTTTCGGTGCCACGCTCCTTGGATACCTCGACGCCGGCCGATACTGCGTACCACTCAGTAGGAACGCCCATGCGCTCGGCCAGATCGAGCGCAGCGATGATCCGCCGACACTCCGGCTCAGCGAGCGAGCCCATGGCCCGGCTAGGATCGCTGAACAAAGCGATGCGCGTCATGCCTTCCGGATGAGTGTCGGTGAAAGTCGCGATTCGGCCAACGAGGATACTACTGACGTTCTCCCCCGGCGGACGATGAACGGGAGCGAGCTGCATCGTCTCATCGTCGAGATCGAGCTCTTCGAGCTGCCCCCGTGGAAGCTCCGGACTGGCCCCCCATTCATCGGGGGTCAAGAGTCGCGCGAGCTCGTAGGGATGGGTCAAGCCACGGCGACGAAGCTTGGCCACCATTTGCTCGTATTTTGAAACGAGCGGAATCGGCGCGGTGCTGGGTGGCTCAACGCGAACTTCGACGCCCAGGCCCGATGGATTCGACAGCCGGAAGACGTTCCGGTCGCCGTTCGAGGTCCGAGTATTCACCTGGATTTCCTCGAGGCCGAGCCCGATCGTCGCCGGTGCGAGGTTCCGCAGCGTATAAGCAAGGCACTCGTGCGCATCCGGCTGGTCGAGCACCGGCTTGAGGTAGAGACTCAGGCGATTGCTCTCCGTTCGCTCCTCACGGCTCACCCCACGACGGATGCGCCGTAAACAGGCCATCGCTTCGGCGCACACCTGGTCGAGCTCCGGAAAGCCAGCCAATCGGCCCGAGTCATCCCAAACCGTAGTGAGGTCACGGACCTCCGCGTGCACGAAGAAGCGTCGGTCCGTGGGCTGGCCCTTTGCGGTTCCAAGGAACGCGTACACGTCGCCTTCGTTGGCGACGAGCTCCAGATCGAAGTTCGCGAGGCGATCGATGCCCAGCCGCTGCGCGACCATCGGATGCAAACTCGCGGCCCGGTAGGGCTCGAAGCCCTCGGCCCCTCGGACGAAGGTCTGACATGGAGCGCGGGTTATCGAACCTGCATCGGCGGCGACTGATCCGAAGACGAATACGACACGGTCAACAGCCATCGGCAAGTCCAGGTCACCGAGCACAGACCGCAGATAGTCAACGGTCGACGGTTCACCTTCAGTGCGGGCGGTCACCAGCTCCAGCCCGATCGGTCCCGATAGACGATCCAGGTGTTGGTGCAGGTCGGCGCGACGTGCAGCGAGCTCATTCAGCTTTCCGAGCCAGGCAACGATGGCCCGACGATCCACCGCATCACCTTCATCATAAGACGCGAGCAGGAATGGCGCCTCGGCGTCGAGGACCACGATGTCCTTTGCGGACAGATGGCGGCTTCGGTAATACCGCCGCAGTAGCACCTCGAGGTAAGCCACGCGGGGTGAGGCGTGGCTCGACGCACTCGCGCGAATGAGACGGCCCGCGACGGCGAGCGGACTGCTGACCAGCCGCTCGACCGCATCACGCGACGCACCCGCCTCCAGCTCGCGGACAGCGCTGTCCAACTCCTCGACGTACCCAACCCGAAGCTGAGCCAGGTAGGGGCCGTCGAAGAGACGGAACTGGACCGAACGAGCCGTATCGCATACTTCCGGCAGGCTCGACTGCGTCAACCCGATCAGCCGATCGAGAAGACGGCGATACTCGTAGCCGAGCTCCGGCGGGGGCGTGATCTCGAGCTGTCGGCCGAGGAGTCGGAGGAGGGTGACCACGATGTCCGAGCGCCGAGCCATCGCCATATGTAGTCGAAACAACATCTCAATGAGGGCCGGGGTCCGCTCCAGGCTTCTTACGCCGTACGCTTCAGCCGCCTCCTCGAGTCGGGACAGAAAGCTCTGAGGCAGACCGCGCGGGTCCCACGTCATCAGAAAACTCCCTAGACATTCCCCGTAGCTGAGACGCAGTCTGCCGTCGATCGCATCCTCGACCTCCGGCGCCCACGGCGCGAGCTCCAGCAGTCGGATGAACGCGGCAAGCAGCTCCCCAAAGTCTTCGGAGGGCTCGACCTGGTGGGCAGCCTCCATCGCGGTCTCGGGGATGACATCGAAACCGCGAAAGAAGGACTGCAAGAGATCCATCGGTGACGGACGCGACGAGCGCCGAACCAGCCACTCGAAAGACACGTGATTCCCTCCGGAATGAGCTCGAGGTCGATCGCTCTCGAGCCACATCAGCGGCTGGTGGGAACTGACCTGCTGACCGCGTTGGACAAGAATCTTGGCCACCCGGCCGCGTTGCTCGGCGGTCACACCGAGCTCCATTTTCATGGTCTCGAGGGCAGCCACCGTGGCCCCGGCCTCGACCTCGTCGCCTACGGCAACGCAGATGTCGCCCACGATCGCAGGAAACGATGCCCGGACCACCCCACCCGAGAGGTGGGTGATGCGATGGGGCTCTCCGTTGACGAGGATCTCGTGTATCTGGCCGGACGTGCTGGTCGTGATATCGTAGCGAATGCCGCCGCAGATCAGCGCGCGTTCTCGACCCATCCCATGCTCGAAACGCAGCCCGACGGGCCCTTCGTCAGTGTGGATCTCATAGCGGTCGACATCGAGCGCGGTCACGTAGAGGCGATACGATCCGCCATCGAGTTCGAGCTCGATCGGGCGGCGGGTCGGCGGGCGAGTCTCGGGCCGTCCTCGCGCGGCCGAGGCGACGAACTCCTCTCGCTCCACGGAATGACCGGCGGCGTGGGCGTCGGCAGCCGCCACGAGCAGAGCCTGAGCCACATGCTGCCGGGACCGTAGCTCTCCCCCACGAAGCTGCTCTATCCACCAGTCCACGACGATGGGGCCCGCCTCGAGCTCCGGCGAGCGCGTCACGTGCAGCAGAGCCGACATCGAAGTTTCACCACCGCGCACGATGTAAGAAGACTCGGCGAGGGCGTTCCGAAGACGGGCCAACGCCTCCGAACGGTCTGTGCCGTGAGCGATGATCTCCGCCACGGCGGCCTGGGGGGAGAGCCGATCTCCGGCCCGCGCATCGGAGTCCGTGCGGACCCCCGGCCCCGAAGCGGGCCGGAAATGCACGAGCACCGGATCCGGATCGGAGGCCTCGACGCGCAGCTGCGCGGCCATCGCGTGACCGCGGGGCATCGGCGGATCGCCGTCGGGCAGAGGGAGCCCCAGCCCCAACGCGACCCGAAGCTTCGCGAGATCGATCCCTCGAAGCATCTCTGCCGCGGCGTGCTCTCCACCTCGGCCGAAGTCGTACCCGAGAAAGGTGACTTGCTCGGTATCGGGGCGGTGCAAGAACGCCATCGTACCGACGTGTTCGTGCCGGAGCACGTCGGCGAAGTGGGCCACGGCCGAACGGATCCTGTGTTCGACCGCGGGATCGAGCCCGGGGGCGGGCGCCTCCACGATCACCGAGCCATCCCGTCGCCGGAGCGACGCGTCGATCACGTCGAGGATCCAGCGCCGGCCGTCGGGAAAGCTAACGAGAGGGACCTCGAGTCGGCGGACCCCCGGCAAGAGACGTTCGAGCAACACCCCACCCGCATTGATATCCGCGGCCCGAGACGAGCGCTCAACTGCCGCTGCGAAGGTCGTCTCGAGCTGCTCGGCGGACCGGGCCACACCGAGGCCCGTCTGCACCGCGGTTGGCGCCCTCAGCAGCACCGGAAAACCAAGCCGAGCCGCATGCGCCCGGACTTGCTCCAACGAATGGAGGACCTTTCCGCTCCAGGGCACGGTGGCGACGCCGATCGACTGAGCGGTCTGCCGAAGCCGCAAGGGATCCAGCCATCGCCGAAGACAAGCGGAACTCGGCCCGATAAGGCGCCATGCCAGCGCCTCGGCTCGCTTGGCCCACGGAAAGTTCGGCTCTCCACTGCCCAGGCCGGGGACGACCGCGGTGACCCCTTGGGCGGCCAGGATGGGGGCGACCTCTGCCGCTTGGTGAAGCTTCAGCCCTTGCGGGAGCACGATGCGGTCGTCAGCCATCCGCTCGACGAAGCCACCCGCGCCTTGCGCCTCGACGACGGCAACAGTGCGGAACCGTCGCCCGCTGCCGCGCTCGAGCTCACGAAGGGCGCGGGCGATTCGGGATGTCTCCACTCCCTGTCCGACGAACGCAACGACGGTGTCTCCATGGCTCACGGCGCCGCCCTTTGCGAACGCCTCGGCATCAGAACCGTGTAGTCGAAGTCGAGGAGGACCGAGGGGTCATAGGTGCGCTCGTCGATCTTGTACGGGAAGTCGGCGCAGGGTCGGTCCTTGGTAGCGACGGTCCGAACTCGGAGCGCGCCGAGCGAGGGGTGATCGGTGATGGCCTCTTTGCCCAATACTTCGGACCACGCGTAGACGGTATCTTGGCCGAATGCCGGCGCCGTGTGTCGACCCCCGTTGATGGCGGCGATCGTCTGCGCGTTGGCCAGCCCGTTAAACGATAGGGCCCGAGCGAGACTGATGATGTACCCACCGTAAACGATGCGTTTACCGAACCTTCCCTCACGCTCCGTATGCAGATTGAAGTGCACCTTTGCCGTGTTCTGGAACAACCGGCAAGCCATCATGTGATCCGAGTCCTCGATGGTCATGGCATCGACATGGTCGATCTTCTCCCCAACCTCGTAGTCGTCCCAAAGCTGGTCGCTGCCCGCAAGATGAACGTCGTAGTCCGAGCCGACCTCGAAGGGAACGATGAGGTCGCTGACCGCTACTTCCGCGGGAAGATCCGGTACAACGGACTCCGGAGCCGGCGCGTCGAGGTCGCGTTTCCTCACCATGACCCACCGGTCGTACTCGACCACCATCTCTTTGCGCTGGTTTACGCCCGTCGAGCGGACATAGACGACGCCCGTCTTTCCGTTCTTGTTCTGCCGCAGGCCGGTCACTCGTGAGGTGGTCGACAGCGTGTCGCCGGGATAGACCAAGGCGCCGAAGCGCCCGGCCGCGTATCCGAGGTTGGCGATGGCGTTGAGCGACACATCCGGCACCGTCTTGCCGAACACGATGTGGAAGGCGAGAAGGTCGTCCACCGGGGACCGGGGCAGCCCCAGCTGCCCCGCAAACATCGACGACGAGCTCAGCGCAAACCTCGGTCCGAACAGCGACGCGTAGACGGAAACGTCGCCCTCGGTCACCGTACGCGGCGTTGCATGAACGATCTCCTGGCCGACCCGGAAGTCCTCAAAGTAGTTTCCGGGGCGCGTCTTGCCGCTCATGAGTCGTCCTGGAGCCCGTAGGCTTGGGCCAGATCTGGATCCCTTTTGGCCACCAAGCGCGCCAGGTCGACCATGACCTTCGCCTGTTTCCACGTTGCATCGTCCTGCATCTTTCCGTCGATCATCGCTACGCCCGATCCGTCGGGCATGGCCTCGAGGATCTTCTTGGCGAACAAGACCTCGTTGACGTCAGGACTGAACACTCGCTTGGCGATCGCGATTTGGTTCGGAGCGAGCGACCACGCACCCGAGCACCCCATCAAGAAGGCGTTGCGGAATTGGGCTTCGCATCCGGCCTCGTCCCGGATGTCGCCAAACGGGCCGTAGAAGGCGCCGATACCGGCTGCGCTGCACGCATCGACCATCTTCGCGAACGTGTAGTGCCAAAGGTCTTGCTGGGCGAAGACACGCTCGCCGTCCGTCGGGTCGGCGAGCACGCCGTAAAAGGGGTGTCCGCCCCCGACCCGGGTGGTCTTCATGCCCCGCGAGGCGGCGAGGTCCGCCGGGCCGAGGCTCATGCCGTGCATGCGAGGACTCGCGAGGGCTATAGCCTCGACGTTCTTGACGCCGAGAGCGGTCTCGAGCAGCGCGTGGACCAAAACTGGCTTCCTTAGCCCATGCCGAGCCTCGAGCTGAGCCAAGAGCTGGTCGACGAAGTGGACGTCCCACGGTCCCTCGACTTTGGGAATCATGACCACGTCTAACTTGTCTTTGAGGGCCGCGACGACCTGCATGATGTCGTCCAGGAACCAGGGGCTGTTGAGCGCGTTCACCCGAACCCAAAGGCCGGTGTCACCGAAGTCCAGACTTTGACCCAGCTCGATGAGGCCCTGGCGAGCTGCTTCTTTGGCGTCAACCGGGATCGCGTCTTCGAGGTTGCCGCACATGACATCGACCTTGGATGCGAGCTCTGGCGCCTTGGCCCGGATCTTTTCAATGTGGGGAGGGAAGAAGTGGATCATTCGCTCGGGACGAACGGGAAGCTCCCGATAGGGATCCGGAGCCCCTAGGGCCAAGGGCTTGTAGAAATCACGCGGTGGCTTCATGTCGTGCTACCTTTCTTCTGCGGACGATCGTCCGACGGCGCGGGACCGGAAACGATCCCTTCGTCGTGAAGTTGCCCCACCTCCGCCTCGGACAGGCCGAGCAAGTCGAGCAGGATCTCGTCGGTGTGTTGGCCGAGCCGGGGCGCCGGCGCGGGCGACACTCTGGGAACCTCGCCGAAGTCGAGCGGAGGGCCGGGCACGAGGTATCGACCGATGCCCGGCTGGTCGACCAGCTCGAACATCGGGTTGTCGGACGAGCAGTCCGGATCGAGGCGCATGGTTTCCCGAAGGGTTCGGTAAGGCCCCCACGTCACACGGTGCTCCGCAAAAAGCGGCGCGATCTCGGCGAGGGTCCGAGCGTGGGCCCAGGACGCAATCACGTTTCCGATCTCTCGACGTGCGCGGAAGCGGTCACCTTCGTCAGCAAGGTCCAGGCCGAGCGCTTGGCCGAGTCCGTCAAAGCGCGGGCCAAGTCCGGTCGCCTTCTTGAGGCACTTCCATTGAGACGGCGTGAGTCCGACGATCATGATCCTCTGCCCGTCCAGCGTCTCGAAGTCCCGGCCGAAGGCTCCGTACAGATAGTTTCCTTGCTTCGGTCGGTCCGTCGCCTCGAAGGTGGCCTCCGCCAGCATCCCGAGGTGACCGAGGGTCGCAAGAGCGACATCCTTGAGCGCAAGCCGGACGAGCTGTCCAACCCGGTGCAATCGCCGATGGCGCTCGGCGGCAAGCATCGCGGTGGCCATCATCTGCCCGGTGATCAAGTCCCAAGCCGGCAACACATGATTGACGGGCTCCGACGAGTTGGTGGGTCCGGTCATCGAAGGCAAGCCTGTCTGCGGATTCACCGTGTAGTCGACCTCCGAGCCACCGTCCCGGCGTCCGACGAGACTGACCATGATCAGATCCTCGCGGTGCGCTTTGAGCGCCTCGTAGGCCAACCAGCCCCGGGCGGGGAAGTTGGTGCTGAAGATTCCGGCTTCGTCGCCAGGAAGACTGATCAGTCGAGTGAGCAGCTCCCGTCCTCGGTCGTGCCGGAGGTCTACGCAGATCGAGCGCTTGCCCTTGTTGAGCCCCGCCCAAAAGAGGCTCTGCCGCCGGTCCGGCGCCCGGGGCCAGCGGCCATAATCGAGCCCGCCGCCGATAGGGTCGAAGCGAATCACGTCGGCGCCGAGCTGAGCGAGCGTCATGCCCCCGAGAGGGGCGGCGACGAACGCGCTCCCTTCGACAATCCGAAGCCCACAGAGGATTCCTTTCATATGACCTTCTTCTCTCTCAAGCTAGAGATCTCGGCGTCGTCGAGCCCCAAGAGCTCCTTCAACACCTCTTCAGTATGTGAGCCCAGTCGAGGGCCCAGATGCCGGATCGCCCCGGGCGTCTCCGAGAGCTTCGGAATGGTGGCGGGCACGATGACCGTCTCTCGAAGATCCGGATCGTCGAAGGCCACCAGCATGCGGCGAGCGTGGAACTGGCGGTCGCCAAAAATGTCCGCGATGGTGTTCAATGGTCCGGCTGGCGCTCGGGCGGCGTAACATCGCTCCAGTATATCGCTTCTGGTCAGCGACCCACACCAATCGCGAACGATCTCGTTGACGTCGTGGTGGTGAGCGAGGCGGAGCTCCTTGTTGCCGTAGACATGAGCGGCGGCGAGATCCGGGCGCCCCATCGCCTTGGTGAGCCGAACGAACAGCTCGTCAGTCACGCAGCTTATCGCCACCCACTTGCCGTCGTTGGTGGGGAAGTGGCCGTTGGGACACGCAAAGTTGTTGTCATGGGGACCATGGCGCTCCCGAACCACGCCGTACATGCCGTAGGCGGGAGCCAACTCGGCCGTGCACCGAAAGACGGACTCGTACAGCGCGGCGTCGATGTATTGACCTTCGCCCGATAAGTCTCGGTGCCGGAGGGCCATCAGAATACCGACGCATCCGTAAAGACCGGTCATGTAGTCGCCGAGGGTCGTAGACCCTGGCGTCACGGGCACGCCCTTGGGCATGCCTGCGAGGTACGCGAGGCCCCCTACGGCATGCGCTACGCGGGCGAAGCCCGGCCGGTCTTTGTAGGGCCCGGTCTGTCCGTACCCCGTCACTCGGAGCATGATGAGCCGAGGATTGATCTCGCTCAGCATGTCCCACCCGACCCCCCACTTCTCCAGGGTGCCGGGACGGAAGTTCTCAACGACAACGTCGCACGACTCGACCAGCCGTTTGAGAATACCGGAGCCTTCTGGCGTCCGAAGATCGAGGGCGACCGAGCGTTTGTTCCGCGCGTCGCTCATCCATGTCAGCGTGTCGCCGACGACGGTCGGGGTTCCAAAGCGCCGCAAAGAGCAGCCTTCGTCGGGCTTCTCGATCTTGATGACATCGGCGCCAAACTCTCCAAGAATGGACGCCGCGTACGGCCCGGCAATGACCGTCGCCAGGTCAATGATCCGGATGCCGTCGAGTGGCAGCGGGCTCTCGCTTCTGTCCGACATGCTCACGTCCTCCCCGACCTACGGCGCTAGATGACCTTCGACGCTCGGAGCTGCTCGATGTCCTCCGGCGACAGACCAACAAGTTTTTGCAGCACCTCCACAGTTGCGCTCCCCAGTTCCGGGCCAAGATTGGTAATGCGCCCAGGGGTCTTCGACAGGCGTGGAATCACGTTGGGCACGACAACGTCGCCAACGCCGGATACGTCGATGCTGGCCAGCATCCCGCGCGCCTTGAAGTGTTCATCCTCGAAGATATCAGCGATGCTGTTCAGCCTGCCGCACGGAACCTGGGCCCTCAAACATATCTTCATGAACGCTTCACGGTCGAGTGTCTCGACCCAATCGACCACCAGCTTGTTGACCGCGTCCCGGGCGGCGCGTCTTTTCATCTGTGGACCGTACATCTCGGGGCTCGCAAGTTCAGGGCGTCCCATGGCCTGGGCGAGACGCTCGAACATCCGGTCCGTCGTACAGGCGATGGCCACCCATTTGTCATCCTTGGTTCGGAAGTGGCCGTGCGGAACGGCGACGAAGCTCCCGGCGCCTTCTCGCTCGCGGATCTTGCCGAACAGACCGTAGGCCGCTGCGATCTCCTCCAGGGTCCGGAAGATCGACTCGAAGATGGCGACGTCGATGACTTGACCTTGCCCGCTCCTTTCCCGATGACGAAGGGCGATCAGAACACCGATAGCGCCGTACAGGCCCGCCATGTAGTCGCCGAGAGGGACCGTCCCCGGAACCACCGGCGTTTCTCCCGGGAAACCACAAAGATAGGAAAGGCCAGCGTAGGCATGGGCGATGTGGGCGAAACCGGACCGGCGACGATAGGGCCCCGTCTGGCCGTAGCCGGACACACGCAAGAATACGAGGCCCGGGTTCGCCTCACGCAGCGTATCCCAGCCAAGCCCCCAGTTCTCGAGCGTTCCCGGCCGGAAGTTCTCGATAAGGATATCGGATTTCTCGACCAGCTTCAGAAACAGCCGAACACCCTCCGGCCGTCGAATATCCAAGGTGACCGACTTTCGGCATCGCGCCTCGGAAAGAAAAGGGAGGCTAAGGTCGTCGTGCGAAGTTCGACTGCCGAACCGTCGCATCGGATCACCGTAGACGGGATGCTCGATCTTCAGAACCTCGGCGCCAAACTCTCCGAAGATGGACGCGGCGTGGGGGCCGGCGAGGAAGGTGCCGAGGTCCAAGACGCGAACGCCACCCATGGGTAGGACCTGTTCGCTGGTTGTGTTGGTTCCGTTCAAACGGAGGAGATGCTAACCAAAGCGTGGGACCGATGATAGGTGGCGCGAACCAATTCACGGAATGGGTGGGCAAGACGCAGTGCGTCCAGTCCGACCTTTCGCCCTGGCCGGCACAGGCAGCAGTGGCGACCTTGGACGCGAGCGGAATGGTCATGGAGCCGGAAGAGCCACTTCCTCCTCTTTGGCAGTGGTTCTATTTCCTTCAGACAGAGCGTCAAGATCGGCTCGGCGTAGATGGGCACCCCGAGCGCGGCGAATTCATGCCGCCCATCGACCTCCCCCGGCGAATGTTCGCCGGCGCGCGTATGCGATTTCATCGACCCCTCATTCTCGGTCGAGCTGCCCAGCGAACGGCTACGATTCGAGAAGTGCAGCTGAAGTCCGGGCGTTCGGGCAAGCTGGCTTTCGTGAAGGTGTCGTACGACTTCCACCAGGACGGCGTGCTGTGCATCGAAGAAGAACAAGACATCGTCTATCGTGAGCCGGGAACCCCGGCGACGGCGCCCGCCGTCGTCGAGCCCGAAGCGCCCGAGGCCGGCGTTTGGCAGCGTACCGTCATCCCCGACCCTCGCCTCCTGTTCCGTTTTTCCGCCCTGACCTTCAACGCACACCGTATCCACTACGACCGAAGGTATGCGAGCGCTGAAGAAGGCTATCCTGGTCTCGTCGTGCACGGACCGCTGGTGGCCATTCTGCTGGCGGATTTGGTCCGACGCAACGACACGCGGACCATGTCGCAATTTCAGTTTCGCGGTCGGGCCCCGCTCTTTGATCTGGCGCCGTTTCGAATCATGGGGCGGCTCAAAGCCGACGAAGTCGAGCTCGAAGCCCGCGGTCCCGACGGAGCCACGACCCTCAGCGCCACCGCAACGCTCGCCTGAGCGAGAACGTCTTGAACACGCTGCTGGGAGCCGCGCAAAGGGATCATCCGGACCGCGGCCAATGGGTAAGGCGCGTTATGACTTGAACGACGAGCGTTCGCCGCCGGATTTCATGGTCAAGGGGCCCCGAAACCCGCACGACATCTCCCTCGTCGAGCTGCTGATGACCTTGCTCATCCAGAGGATCGTAGGCCATGGCGGTGGTGTCCACGGAGAACGCACCGATATCGGTCTTTAGCGTAAACCAACGTCCTTCGGTCTGTTCGATAACGCCATCGAGCACGAACCGCGGACGGGCGCCAATGGGAACGGGCGGCGTGACACCGACGTCACGCAGCCCATTTTGATGGAACCGCGTCTTGAGGCGCTTCACATACAGGCTATCCGCGCGCACCCCGTGGCCACGAAAGAATGATCCGTCGAGGTGACCGGTGGCCAACGCTTCATCGCCGTTTTGGATGCCGAGCGCTCCCTTCGCCGACGATGACCAGTCCGTGAGGCGTATCGTGATCGTGCCATCGCCATGGTCGACTGCGATGCAGTGATCTTGGACCGACACCACTCGACCGCTGACCGTCACCCAGCTCGCGGGTTGAGACCGCCATGCGGATGGGTTCAAGACCGGTCGCTGGTCGAGCCCTACGCCAACCCAAAGTACCACCGCCATAGCGAGCGCCGCCACGCTCCACTTCACGGCTTCTCCGACTCGATCGCTCATCACGCCTCCGTCGTCGCCCCAGCCGATGCGGGGACCAGCAGCACCGGGCACGAGGCCAGGGACGTTGCGTCCTCGGCCGCCGGGCGACCGAACCACCTGTCCAGCCAAGAGCGACTGGTCATTCCGACGATCAGCAGGTCGTACGCGGCGCTCAGCTGGGCCACAGCGTCGTCGACGGGCCCCGTATGGACCGAGGTCTCGATACCTTCAAGAGAAGGCAGACACTGGGACACCCATCGCTCGAGCCGGTGCTCGGTGGCCTCTACTCCAGAAGTGGCCACCTCCGCCGCCGCAGCAGCGGTGGCGAGGTCGGGGCCCGTTATCCCCAGCCCCGCGATGGCGTTGGCCAACGGGGGAACAACGTGAGCGACGTGCACTCCGCTTGGGTTGGGTCCCGCAAGGCGCCCTGCCAACACGAGAGATCGCTGGCTCGTCTCGTCAAAGTCGACCAAGACCAGGATCTTTTCGAACGGTGCTTGATTTATCACTCCAGGCGGACTCGCAACTGTCATGCCAATGTGGCCGACGGCGCGGACTCGGCAGCGACGAATCGCAGTGAGCAGTTCTTTACCGCAAGGGCGGCGAAATCCTCCGGCCAGGCAAATTGCGCGGGGCGCGATGCCCCAACTCCACGATCGTTGACGCGCTTTGCCTCACCCCCAGTCATACGTTCCGACGGCCTGACGCCGGAGCGATAAGAGATGCTTCGCCGCCGTTATCTCGCTGCCTCGTCGGTGACTTCCGGGGTCTGGTCCGAGCCCACGGATGGCATGCGTCCTGCACAACGTTCAGCGTATGATTCATGCGACGCGAGAGCGACCACAGTGACCGTGGATGGTGACGCAGGACGGATCCGAGCGAAGAATCGGGTACGAGCTCGAGTTCGCGGGGTTGACCGTTGACGAGGCCGCTCAGGCCGTAGCCAACAGCCTGGGCGGCCGCGTCGTCTCCACCAATCGATTTCAGCGACATATTGAGCAGACATGTATCGGCGACGTTCGTGTGGAGCTCGACACCAGCTACCTCAAGCAAGAGCGGTACGTGTCCGCCCTGGAGTCGGTCGGGATTCGCCGCAAAGACATTCGCAAGGTCGAAGACGTCCTCGAGACCGTGGCCCAAAGCATTGTGCCGTGCGAGGTCGTCACCGACCCCGTCCCCATATCGCAGCAACAAGAAGTCGAGACGCTCCGCGAGGCGCTGCAGAACACAAAGGCGGCGGGCACCAACGCCCACGTCGCGTACGCTTTCGGGCTGCACTTGAACCCCGAAGTCGCATCAACGTCGGCGCAGCATCTGTGTTCCGTGCTCGCCTCTTTCCTCCTCGTGTACGAATGGATCGTTGACACTAGAGGCGTGGACTGGTCCCGCCGCATCACTCCGTTCATCGACCCTTTCCCTAGTCAGTATGTAGAGAAGGTCATCAACCCCGACTACGCACCTGACCTCGAGACACTGGTCGAAGATTATCTCGAAGCGAACCCAACCCGCAACCGGGCCCTGGATATGCTGCCTGTGTTCACCCAACTCGCGCCCGACCGCGTGCGCAGCGTGATCGCTGACCCCGCGGTGAAAGCTCGACCCGCGTTTCACTACCGTCTTCCCGACTGCCGGATCGACGAGCGAGCGTGGCGCATTGCTCACGCCATCGAGCCGTGGACGTTGGTGGAGCGCATCGCCAACAACTCCGACCTTCGGCATCGGATGGCTGAAGGTCATCGGAAGATACGTCAAGCCATCGGCTTGGGTCGCCGCGCACAGTGGGTCGCGCACCTCGATGAGATACTCAATGGCTGTTAAGCGAACCCGACGGCCGCGCATCGCGGTCACCGGACCCGACCGCGGCGGATTCATTCTCTGGTGTTTTACAGCCCTGGCCGTCTGGAGAGCGGGAGGACGGCCGGTGCGAGTGCGTCCGTCCCGACCCGGGGTTGGGAACGACATCGACGGGTTGATTGTTGGTGGCGGCGCAGACGTGGATCCCGGACTGTACGGAGCGCAACCCAACCTGAAGAGAATTCAACGTGAGGCAGTGGCAACCAAAGGACGGTTCGGACTCGCTCATACCTTTGTAGCGCTCTTCGTATTCGCCATCCGTTGGCTCTTTCGGATGCGGTCGACCACGAAAGGCGTCGACCGTGAGCGGGATGCCATGGAGAGCCGGCTCATCGAACGAGCGCTGACCGAACGCCAGCCCATCCTAGGCATCTGCCGGGGAGCTCAGCTACTCAACGTCGTCCTCGGCGGAACCCTCCATCAAGACCTCGCTGGATTCTATGACGGGCATGAGCAGCTACGAACCGTCTTTGCACGGAAGTCGGTCGACCTCGTGCGCGGATCTCGGATCGCCCGTACCGTCGGCACGACGCAGCTCTGTGTCAACGCACTGCACGGTCAGGCGGTCGCTCGGCCGGGCCACGAGCTGACCGTCGTAGCCCGCGAAGCCTCCGGGGTGGCGCAAGCGATCGAGCGCTCCGGTCCAACCTTCGTCGTCGGGGTTCAGTGGCATCCGGAACTGCTGCCTCAGATTCGTGAGCATCAGTCCCTCTTTCAGGCCATCGTCCGTGCGTCTGCGCGACGTATCGCCGCTGGTCGGGCGCCTACGCCCTGCTGTACTGAGTCGGCATCTTCCTGTGGGGCGTAGCGCCTCAGTTCCTTGCGCAGTGAAGCGGTATGCCTCACTGCGCGGGAGGCTCTGCGCTGCGACCATGCTCAGGTCGCCCGGCCTAACGAGCGAACACCTTGTTTCCCTGACACTCGCGCCGTTGGCACGGACGCTGCACCTCTCAGGAGCCATGGCTAGCAAACATACGTCTCGAAACGACAAGGAATCCTCCCCGCAGTTAGACGCCGACGTCACTCAGGACGTCTCATTCTTTGAAGCCGATACGTGGCCATCACTCGATCCGTCGAACCTGCCCGACAACCCGTGGGCCGATGACGTGTCGGTGCCGCTAGCGAAGCGAGACCTGCGGACCACAAGCAAGGCGTCGACGGTTTTGGAGCCTTCTGAAGACAACGCGATGGCCCCCGATCATAAGCCGTCGGCGTCGTTCTGCGCAGAGAGCTCGAACAACGAAGAGCCGAACGCCGAGCAGTCGGCGATCCTGGAAGCCCTCAGTCGTGAAGCGCTGGCCACCGTAGAGCAATACGACAACGTCATCCAGCGCCTGACCGATGAGCCGGAGTCGCCCATCATCGAGGAGCTATCCCGGGTTCGCGACGAGCAGGTCGAAGCGCTGGACCGACTGAGGGCAGCGACCCTTGACAAAGGGGGGAAGTTGCCCGACTCCAGCGGCTTCATCGGCAGCATGACGACGGTAGCCAGCTGCACCGCTGCTCGCTTGGGCCGACGGACCGCGCTGCATGCGCTGCAAGCGGGCGAGTACCTCCGCCAGTGGCGGTTCGAGCGTGTCGCGGACCGCCACGATATCGATCAAGACGTCTTTCGGATGCTTCGGCACCGCCTGATTCCGCAACAGGAGCGGCACCTGAGCGCGCTGTCGCGACTGCGAATGATGGCGTAAGGGTCTGAATCCATCCGGGCGCCCGTAACGACCATCTCCAACGCCTCGCGAACGCTGCTCGAGGATCCGCCTAGATCGAGGTGGAGAGCGCGTTCCTGATGCCTAGCGCGATCAAGTTCCATCGAGCCGGCGGGTCGCCCGCCGGCGCTTGAGCGCCCATTCCGATCCCGGCCGCCGGCGGGCATTGGATGTTCGTCAACGCATTGGAGATCGGTCCGCTCGCTTCGGGCCACGTTGCTGAACATCAACACCCGCGTCGATGCCGGGTCAGCCGTTGGCCGCAGGGATTCAGTCGTCTTGGCCCAGGTCTTGCTGAGACCAACGAACATGAACGAAGTGTTGCATTGGTTATCGGCGCCGAGCGAAGCGAACGGGCTTGCGTGGCCACTCATGATTCCTATCCTTCTGTTCGGAATCGTCGCCACGTGGAAGGGAAGCCGTCAGTTCGAGCAAGCCACTGAGGATCTTTCGCATCAGCTTCGTTTGCCTCCCGCCGTGCAGGGCGGCGTCTTCGCCGCCGTTGGAAGCAGCGCGCCAGAGCTGTTCAGCGCCCTGCTCGCGACCTTCGTACACGGAGCGTTCGAGCTAGGTGTCGCCGCCATCGTAGGGTCAGCGATATTCAATATTCTCGTTATTCCTGCCCTCGCCACGCTATTCGGCGGACCTCAGCGGACAAACAGCGCGGCCGTGCGTCGCGATGTCCGGTTCTATGTCGTCTCGATCGTCGTCTTGCTGCTCACGTTTGCGTTGGCCGTCGTCTACTTTCCGGGCCCTCGCGTGGACGACCAAACAGGAACGGTCACCCGAGGTCTGGCGCTGCTTCCGCTCGCGACCTACGGCGTATATCTCTTCCTTCAGTGGCGAGATAGTCGCGAAGGAGAAGACGACCGACCGTCATCCGCCGAAGCGCCAAGCGCAGCGCTGTGGCCTCGCCTCCTCGTCAGCCTGGCTCTGATCATCGTTGGCGTCGAAGCCATGCTCCGCGGCGTCCTATGGCTTGGCAACGTTTCCGGCTCCCCCGCGTTCTTGTGGAGTCTGATCATCGTGGCCGGCGCGACCAGCGTACCTGATGCCGTCGTCAGCATTCGAGCGATGACGAAGCAAACGACGGAGGCTGGCAAGGAGCGGGGCGCGGAGGTCAGCTTCTCCAACGTCTTGGGCAGCAACATCTTCGACCTTCTCGTCGCAACGCCGGCCGGCGTCCTTCTCGCGGGCACCGCGCTGATCAATTTTAGCGTCGCTGCGCCGCTGATGGGCGTACTGTTCGGCGCCACGCTCTTCTTCGCCGCGGCACTGCGCTTCAACCGATGCTTCACCCGTATGGATGCGTGGAGAATGCTCGCGCTTTATGGAGTGTTCATTGTCTGGGTAGCGTTGGAGACCGTCGGCACCACCCACTTGCTGGCCTTGGCCGGGTAGCTGGACGCGGCCGGTCGGCACCATACGCGTAATATACGACAGATGCCGGCCGGCGGCCCTAAGCCGCGACGGCGGCCCCAAGCCTACGACGTCTGCTTCTTGACCTCGTCGCGCAGGTTTCGATAGCCCGCCATCAAGTCGACGACGACGCGTCGACCGATCGTGAGCAAGACGGCCTTCGCATAGTCGACGTCCGCTTCGAGCCTATCCAGCTGGGGCAGCTTGCGTTGCATACTGCTCCACCGGTCCTCGAGCTCTTGGAACCGGTCGCGCGCCTCTTGCTGGCCGAGATGAATCTTGAGTCGAAGCTCGTCTCGCAGCGCTCGGAGGCTACGAAGATCGCTCAGACTCAGCGGCTTCTCGTTGGCCTGCCGGGGCTTCATGGTGTCGCGTGGTTGTTCACTGCTGTGCAGCATGCGCACAGTACGTACATCATCCGTGCCAATGCCGGTTCCGGCGTTCGAAGCGCTATTGTCCTCGACGGACGTGACCATGTGGTTGTCGCCGCGAAAGCGCCGGCAAGACTGCCTCACCCCTGGGTAAGCATGTGGCGACTTGCCTCGGCTCGAGCGACAAACAGCCGGCAAGCGATCAACTTGACCCCGGCCGTCGGATCCAGAATGACATGGCGGTGACGCATAGAGTCCTGGTCGTCGATGAAGACGACGACATTCGCGACGGCATCGCCGGCGCGCTCGAAGCCCGGGGTTTCGAAACGGAGTCCGTAACCTCCGTCGAAAACGCCATGGCTCGGCTCCGGTCTACGGCCATCGATGTCGTTATCACCGATCTCGACACCCCCGGCGCGGACGGTTTAACGCTGAGTCGACACGTTTCCGACAGCGTCGGTGTCCCGGTGATCCTGATGGTGGCGGAGCCGGAGATCGACACGGCCATCGCGGCGATTCGGGCCGACGTCTACGACTATCTCGTAAAGCCGGTCGAGGTCCGCGCGGTGGCGATCGCCGTTGAGCGCGCGCTTCGCGACCGCGCCCTCGCCGACGAGGTCAAGCGGCTGCGTGAAGAGGTCGCATCGACGGCTTCGACGTCCATCATGATCGGTGACTCGAAGCCCATGCTCGCTCTGAAGGACCTCATTCGTCGCGTCGCCCGGGCCGACGTATCGGTACTGGTGACCGGCGAAAGTGGAACTGGAAAGGAACTCGTGGCGCGCGCCCTTCACGAGGGCAGCGATCGCAGTGACGGGCCCTTCGTCGCCGTCAACTGCGCCGCCGTACCTGAGCAGCTGCTCGAAAGCGAGCTCTTCGGCGTCGTGAAAGGCGCCTTCACCGACGCCAAAGAAAACAAGCCTGGACTGCTCTTGCGGTCGTCGAGTGGGACGCTGTTTCTGGATGAAATCGGCGAGATGCCCGTCGAGATGCAGTCCAAGCTTCTGCGGGTCCTGCAGGAGCGTCGGGTGCGTCCTGTGGGCTCCACTGATGAGATCGAGTTCGACGTTCGATTGATTACGGCCACCAATCGGGACCTCGAGGAGGAAGTCGACGATGGTCGATTCCGCGAAGACCTCTACTACCGGATCAACGTGGTTCAGGTCTCGGTTCCACCATTGAGGCAACGCGGCAGCGACGTGCTCTTGCTTGCCCAGCATTTCATCTCAACGTCCGCTGAGCGACTAGAGCGCCCCGTGCGTGGCCTTAACGAGGCCGCGGCCCAAGACCTTCTCGCGTACGACTGGCCGGGGAACGTCCGCGAGCTCGAAAACTACATGGAGCGAGGTGTTGCCCTTGCACGCTACGACGCCATCACCCCCGAAGACCTTCCCGCCAAGGTCAGACAGCGCACCCCGAGCACCACAGACGAGGTCGACGCACATGAGACACCGCTTCTCACCCTCGAGGAGCTCGAGCGAAAACATATCGTTCGCGTCGTCGAGGCCGTCGACGGCAACAAGAGTCAAGCGGCGCGCATCCTTGGCGTAGATAGGCGCACTCTGTACCGCAAAGCCGAGCGATACGGCCTCGAGATCTAGATAGCCCTTACGCCAGGCCGCCTCACCTGGGGCGAACCGCATCACCGCTTCAAAGGCGCTTGACGCGCGGAGCGTCGTCAGATGGACCCAGTCACTTGGCATCAATGTTGCGGTCTGGTCCGGCGATGATGAGCACTACAGCAACGACATCGGTGGGAACCAGTCATCACCCCAAGCATCTGTTGGGCGACAGCATGGCACCACAACTGCCCCAACATCTTGGTCGGCGTCCGATCGCGGTCGTCGGGCCCGCCCAGTGGCGCGAACGCTTCGTTCGACTCTTGAAGCCGCTCCCGAATCCTACCCGTACGGCTTCGCGACCGAGTCAGCTCGCGGCCGCGCAAGGGCCGTTCGCGGGCGCTGTCATTTCGATGTCCAAGGCGTACACGATCTTTAGCGGCATTGCCCGCCTACGAAGCCGGATCGGCGCTGCGCCGCTGGTCGCGGTCGTTCCGAAGGACATTCAGCCGAACGCTGTCCACCAGATGATCGAGCGTGGGGCGACGGGGATCCTCGCCTGGCCCGACGAGGCGTTCTTTTTGAGTTCTCTCCTGATCGCCGCGCCGCCCGACGCCGACGCGGCTCGCAACACTGAGAGCGTCCTAGAGGCCAACATCCGATGTCGGATTGATGTGCAGTTTGGAGATGCCCCGGTCGATATTTTCGTCAGCGGTTCGGCGTGCCGGCTAGAAGGGTTTGTGCCGTCTCTGCTGCGAAAGATGGAGCTCGTCTCCATCGTCGAAAACATGCCCGGCGTTGACCGCATTCAGACCGATGCGTTGGTCGTCGACACGATCCGCGTCGAGCCTGACGAGCTGACTACCGAGGTTCGCCTAGCCCTCCGCCTCACAGACGGCATCGACAGCTCGACAATCTGCGCGGTGGCGTCGCCGTTTGGTCGAGTGACCATCGCGGGCACCATGTCCAATGAACACGAAAGGCACCGCGCCTACAGGGCGGTAGCTGCCGTGCCTGGGGTCACGGATATTCAAGACCTGAGCACTCAATCGACTGCCCAAAAGGCGCAAGACCGAAGCGCGCATCGGCGGGCCGAGCTCGCCCTGAACCCGATCCTGGCGCCGACGGACCACGTTCGCCTGTCAATCTTCGGCAAGATCGGCTTCATCAGCGGCCACGTCGAGAGCTCCCGCAAGAAGGCGGAGGTTGAACAGGCCCTACGACGAGCTGCGTGCGTAGACCGAATCGTCAACGAGGTCGAGGTCCACAGCTGACGGCCCCTCTGTCGGCGACGTCTCGTGGGGGCGGG
>JANQQN010000147.1 GCA_028289325.1 Myxococcota bacterium
GGCGTCCACCGGGGACTGCTTCGGCACGCTGTCCGGAGCGTGGAACGGAAGGATGGCCGCGGTCCGATTCACCCCTCCGTGGCACAGCCAGCTCTTCGAGCTCTCCACCAGGCGGACCGGGGTCTTGGCCCCCAAGCGCTTGGCGGCCTCTCCCACCACCGGCGGCAGCTTGGTCTTGGGCGCCCCTTCGTCGGGGGAGTGCTCCGCAGTGTGCCACGGAAGATCGGTCTGCTCTGGACGAAGCTCGAAGCCCGCGGGCAGATACAGCGACGAAGGGAGCAGGCTTCGATCCTGAACGTCGCCGGGGGCCACGAGCTGCGGCACCTCGAGCTCCCGAATGATCGGACGCCCTTCGGTGCGGACTTCGTCCAGCTCGGCGTAGGCGAGGGCAGAGTTGGAAGTGCCGAGGTCGATGCCCACCACGAAGCGGGGGCTCACGCGACCTCCTCTCGCACGTTGTACTCGAGTCGCCACCGCTGGCCGGACTCGCTGGCCACCGACCACAGCTCGAGGGTCCCGACCTCGGTGACTTTGACCTCGAGTCGCACGGGGACCAAGGTCCCGGGCTCCATTCCTTCCGCCTCGAGGACGGTGGTCACCGGCGCGGTTTCGGTCAGGTGATCCGGCCACGTATACTCGTCGAGGATGGTTCCGATCGTATCGTCGGGCCGGGTCGTGGACGACAAGAAACGAAACTTCACCGGCGCCCCGACGACGAGCCCCAGCTCTCCGCCGGGGACCACGGTTTCGGTGCCTTCCTCCATCCCGAACGGAACCACGCACAGGGCTCGGATCGGCGGTTCAACGCCAGGGACGGCGGGCATCGAAGACTGGATGCCGATGTAGTAGCTGCGGGCCACGCCGCCCCGGATACGCAGGCCTCCCTGCGACCGGACCACTCCGTAGTACGCGGCCCCTCGGGACACCGCGAGATCGTTGGAGGAGCCGGTCAAGACCTTGGGCGCCGTTCCCCAGCTGGAAACCACTTCCAGCAAGCGGTCTTGCAGCAGCCTGGCGTTGAACACCCCGCCGTTGAACAGGATGTGGCTCGGCATCGTCCCCCCGGCGTGGGTGGCGAGAAAGTGCGCCAGGTGGCGGGTGATGGCGGCATCGGCCACGAACGGGAGCCCGAGCTCCATGAACCCGGTTCGCGGCTGCTCCACCGGCGCGTCGTCGGCGGCGCAGGCCGGAAAGAAGCCGTCGAGAAGGACGGCTTCGAGAGTCGCGCGCTCGAGCTCGACCTTGATCTTGCCCCCGATGAGCTTGCGACCGGAGCCGAGGAGCGTAAACGTGGCTTTGTCCAGGTCGGGCTGACCTAGCAGCTCTTCTTTGGCTCTTCGCGCGCCGGCCACCAGCGCCCGGCCCTGGCTGGCGTCGAGCTTCTTTGTCCCGCGGGCGAGGGCGGTCGCGAGATGGTGGGCGAGGGCGAGGTCCATGTTGTCGCCCCCGAGCAGGAGGTGGTCACCGACCGCCACCCGCTCCAGGCCCAGGTTGCCGTCGCCGTCGTCGGTGACCTCGATGAGGCTGAAGTCGGTCGTGCCGCCGCCGACGTCGCAGACGAGCACTCGGTCGCCAGGGTCGAGCGCGTCTCGCCAGCCGTCGCCGACCTCCGCCAGCCACGCGTAGAACGCGGCTTGTGGCTCCTCGAGCAAGGTGACTTGCCGCAGCCCCGCCGCGGCCGCGGCCTCGACGGTGAGCTCCCGCGCCACCGCGTCGAAGCTGGCGGGCACGGTCAAGTACACCTGCCCGTCTTCGAGGGGGCGATCGGGAAAGCGGTGGGTCCAGGCCTCGCGGACATGGCGCAACAAGCGAACGGAGGCCTCGACCGGCGAGACCTTCGGCTGCTGGGGCGGGGTCTGGGCCGGCAGGATGTCGGCCCGGCGGTCCACGCCGGTGTGGCTCAGCCAGCTCTTGGCCGATGAGACCAGCCGCAGCGGGGCTTCCGAGCCTCGTGCTCGCGCCGCCTCTCCGACCATGAATGACGGCTCCGTCGCCCACGGTAGATCGAGGCTGCCGGGGGGGAACTCGCCTTCGCCGGCCAGGTATAGGAACGAGGGCAGGGTCGAACGATCCTGGGCGTCGCCAGGCCCGATCAGCTGCAGCAGGTCGAACGTCTGGGGCGGCCGATCATCCGCCGCCTCCGCCAGCGCGGTGTTGGTGGTCCCGAGGTCGATGCCGACGATGGTATACATGCGTGATCAGACCTCGACTTCCGCCGGCTGGACGACCCGCGAGCCGGGCGCGGTATTGGGAAGACGGACGGACGCCGCCTTCCAGCCTCGGTGTTTCAGGGTGCCGGAGAACGGCGGCTGGCCCACGATGTTGCCGACCAGCCGAACCGCGGCCGGGTCGTAGCCCGCGTCGACGGTCACCAGCGCGTCCTCCTCTTCGGCCCGGACCGGCCCGAGGTCGAAGTGGTCGTCGAGGGCCTTTTTACACCCCCGGTGGACCTCCCGGACCGCGGCCCCGATGTCCGCATCCTCATAACCGTCGATGTCCTCGCTCAGAAAATCGAGGAGTCGCCCCTCGCTCTGAAGAACGGCGAGCACCTGCACCGCGCTCGCATCGGCGTCGACCGGCGCGGCGGGGGCCTTCGCGGGCGGAGGGGCGGGCGTCTCGGCGGCTTCGGGCCCCGGCTCGGGCTGTGGCGCGCCATCGGCCGGCAGCTGGGCCGGAAGCAGGTTCTGGGGAATCACCCGCTCGGGCAAACGCCGTCCGAACAGCGCGGCGAAGAAGGCCCGGATGGCCAGGATCGGATGCATGGCGGCGGAGTACGACCCACCTCGGGGGGAGTCAAGGATCCGGGGGACCGGCGGCCCGGGGGCCCGGCCGTCGTCGGCCCCGAAAAGGACGCCTTCGCCGCCGCCACCGCACGCCGAGCGAACACCCGGATCGGGGGCTCGGCGCCTGCGATTGGCCCCCAGTTCGGATTTTTGGCAGGTTGCGCGGGTGACGGGTCCGCACATTTGGGAGATTCGCGCGGTTCGCGATGTGTTCTTCATCGCACTGGCGGTGGGGTTCTTCTGGCTGTTGTTGCGCGCACAGTCCGCCACCATCCCGGTGCTGATCGGGTTTGGGCTCGCCTACCTCGCCGACCCGGTGTTGAAGGCGGCCGAGCGCCGTCTCGGGTGGTCGCGCGGGTTCAGTATCGCGCTGGTGTTGGTCGTGCTCATCGGGTCCACGGTGGCGTTTTGGGTGCTGGTGGGTCCGGCGGTGGTGGACGAGGTCCGCCAGCTCAGCGAGCGGCTGCCTCGGTATCGAGACATCCTCCGTGAGCAGTACGGGGTCGAATTGCCCCTCGAGCGAGCGATCGAGGGGGCGAAGCGCGATCCGCAGAAGGCCGCCGACTACGTCCGGCCAGCGCTGAGCTGGATCGGCGGCATCGTTGGGCTGACGACCTACACCCTGATCGCGACGGTGATCACCTTGGGGGTGTTCACGATCACCGCGTGGAGCTACGAGCGGCTGCCGGCCTTGAAGCGGTACTTTCCACACAGCCGGCGGGAGCGATGGGCGACGACGGTCGGCAAGGTGGAGAGAGTGTTCGCCGGCTTCTTTCGCGGGCAGCTGGTCGTGGCCGGATTCACCACCGTGGTGTTCGGGATCGGTTTCTTCGTGGTGGGGGTCCCCTACTGGTTCGTGGCCGCGGTCATCGGGGGCCTGCTCAGCATCATCCCCTACGGTCAAGCGAGCGGCTGGGTGGTGGCGATCGCGTTGAGCGTATTGGAAGCCGAGCTGCAGTCCAGCGCGGGACCCGTCGACTGGATGCGGGTCCTGCTCGGGCCGACGATCGTCTACGCGATCATGCAGTCCCTCGAGACGTTCGTGATCACCCCTTTGGTTCAGGGAAGCTCGACCAAGCTTCATCCGGTGGCGGTCATGGCTGCGGTGGTGGCGGGCGGATCTCTCGGAGGCATCGTGGGGGTGTTCTTGGCCATCCCCTTCGTGGCGACGGGCAAGATCCTTATGCAAGATATATTGCTGCCCCGGTGGCGGCGGTGGGCGGACGCCAACTGATGCCCATCTGTAGCGCCGTGCGTTGGCTCCTGGTCGCCGCGTACGCGGGCTTCATCTTCTACCTGTCCGAGCAGCCTCAGCTCCCGTCGACGCCGGGGGGCGACAAGACCGCCCACGTCGTGGCCTACGCGGTTTTGGGGGGATTGCTGGCGTGGGCCCTGGCGCCCCGCTGGCCGGCCGGATGGCGCACGGTGGCTGCGGCCTTGCTCGCGGCCGCCTACGGGGTATTCGACGAATGGCACCAAAGCTTCGTCCCCGGGCGTGATGCGTCGGGGGCGGATATGCTCGCCGACTTGGTGGGGAGCGTATTCGGCGCCGTCGCCTACTCCGGATGGCGTAGAACTGCAATTCAGCTTTACGGAGGTACGGAGGCGGTGTCTAATTCTCGAGGGGCGGCCGGTGAGTCGTCGAAGGAAGGGACATGAACCATACCATCTACGCCACGACGCTCGCGCTTGCGATCTTCATCTGGGCGATCCCGGCCACCGCGATCGCCGATGTTTGCAGCGACATCTCGGCCGGAGGAACGGTCAAGCTGGCCCGGATCAGCCAGACCGATGGCTGCACCGCGAAGTTGACCAAAGATACGACGATCGAAGGGAGCGGCAAGTCGACGATCATCGCCAAGAAGCATGGCGTGAAGATCCTGCTCAACGGCCACAAGCTGGTCATGAACGGGGTCAAGATCGACTACTCCGGTGACTTCGCGCTCGCCGTCCACGGCACCGACGCCAACAACGAGTCCGTCACCTTCAACGGCGTCGTCCTCAACGACACCGCCCCCGGCGACTGTCGGATCGCCAAGGATCGGTTCGGGGTCATCCTCTGGAAGGTCAAGAACGGTACCCTCAACATGACCGCGAACAACGGCAAGGTTCGCCACGGGCTCTTGGTGGGGGGGCCGCCATCCAAGCCGCCGGTCGACCCCAAGAACTACCCGGTCATCGTCGTGCGGGGCGCCATCGCTCACTGTTCCGGCCTGTGGCCCTACCGCGACCAAGCCATTTTGGCTTCCCAGCGACGGGTGTCGTGGGGCTCGGCTGCGGTTCAGAGCGTCGGGCCCGATGACTTTCCGGCCCCGTAGGTGGTGCCGTCCACGCTACGCAAGACGGGAACACCGACAGAGGCGTTCGGATTCGCTTGAAACGAGCCGGCGATGCTGGACTGGTCTTCGCCGGCGGACTGTCCGAAGGTCTGGTTCGTGGCGGCCTAGGCGACGGATCGACGCTCGTCCGGAGCTCGCTTGTGTGGCGGGTGTTCATCAGGCATCGTCCCGCCCCTGGCCCGACGACGGGTGTTCTGACGACATGCACGCATCATCCAACGAACGACGCTTCATCTTGCTGACGACGAAGATCGGCTTGTGCGCCCTGCTCGCGGTCACCTCGGCCTGCGCCACATCGCAGGCGGGCTCCACCGATTCGCCGCCGGATCGAGCTTCGCCAGCCAGCGCGCCGGCGGCCGGCGATGACACGAAGCCGGCCGAGGGTGCCGGCGGCGCACCGGCCGAAAGCAACGGTGCAAAGTCCGCGCAAGATTCCGGACAGTGGCTTCAGAAGCTCATGGCCCGCGAGCTGGACCTGCCCTCGTCCGCCGTCGAGTACGACAGTGGCCAGCACTCGGGTTCGGTCTTGAGCCGCGAACTGCTGAAGGTCGAGCGGGCGGAGGGGCTAACGTATATCGGGGCCACGCTCGGCACAGCGACGCCCATCGAATGTTACATCTACGACGGCGCGATGGACGTTGCGTCTTCTATCAACGGCGTCGGTCGACAGGTCATGAACGCGGTCGGTCAGTCGCATGGCGGCATCGAGGTCATCCAACCCGCGAGCATCGACGCGGGGGCGATGGGGGCCTTTCCGTTTCTCTATGTGACTTGGGTTTACCGAGCCAAAGGATCGGGGGCCGGCCCTACGGTCGGAATCCTCAAGCAGATGGCGGTCATGACCGACCACCAGGTGACGATCTGCCATCACAACGAGCCTGGTTACGACAAGGCGTTTCGCCAGTGGATGGCCCACCTGGCCACGAACTATCGGAACAAGAACGGGTCGGTGCAGTATCGTTTGCTCGAGGTGTCCAAGGACGAGGTCAACGGCAGCCCGGTCGGGCTGTCGGTGGTTCGGGTGAAGACGGACGGCGATGGCGACTTTCGGCGCGAGACCTTTTCGGCCTTCCTCGGCCGCCGCGGGACCGAGGTGTTGGCCATGGACAGGGCGACCGTCGAATTCACGGATGCCGACGGGCGCCTGATCAGCGGAGGATACTTCGATAGCCAAGGAACGGACCTCAGCGTCAAACAGGTCGCGACCGGATATGAGGTGACGGGCAAACACGTGGGCAAGGACGTTCGGTTCGAGGTGGCGGCGGATGCCCCCGCCTGTACCGCCACCCGTGTCGAACGCGAATTGGCGAAGATGCTTCGAGCGCCCGGCCAACAGACGTATGTTTGCCACACGTTCTTCAGCGGCTCCCCCGACAAGCTGGTCGAGGTCAAAGCGACGGAGCGCGAGGCCGTCAACCCCATGGCGTTTGGGCTCGAGATGGGGCCGATGAGTATGACCGTCTTCTACGACGGGCCGAACAAGCCGGTATCGACCGAGCTGCAGGCGGGGCCGGCGACCATCAAGTCGGTCATGGTGTACCGAGAAGGTCAGCCTTGAGGGCCATCGCGTTCGGCGTGGGGCTGGGCCTGTGCGCGTGGTCGGCGACCGCGGAGGCCGCGCCGCCGACGAACCTCGGTCGCATCGAGGTCGTCGCCGAGCCGGGGCTCCGGCTCGGCGACGCGCAGCGCATCGAGCTCACGTCGTCGTCGCCCGACAAGATCGCGGCCGCGCTGGGCCCCCGGGCGAAGGTCGCGAAGGGAGCGGTGACCGTCGCCGCGCGACCGTCGGCCGCGAAACGTCCGTCGCCGACCGCCGCGCTCCGCCGGTCGTCGTTCGTGATCGACTTCGCGGAACCGGCCGTCCAGCGACGGCTTACCGCGC
>JANQQN010000111.1 GCA_028289325.1 Myxococcota bacterium
GGGACTCGACGAATCGAACGCTCCGTCCGCATGACGGGGCCGACGGCATTCTCGAAGCTCCGTGTCGCGAGTCGATATGCGGTTCGCTCGAAGAGTGCCAGACCGACGAGCAGTGCGTATCGAGCCGGGAGGTGTGCGCGGCGGGGATCTGCCAAACGGATCGGGGTCCACCGTCACCGTTTTGCTCATCGCCCGCGCCGGTGTACTGCGCGTGCGAGCAGTTCGTGGGCGGCGGCAGCGTCCGGGTGGCGCTTCAAGCGCGGGACGTCGACGGCGATGGCTTGGCGGACCTGGTCAGCAGCACCGACACGGGCGTCAATCTCCATTTCTACTACTCGAGCCGTGCGGAGCAGGGCGAGCTGTACCGAGACGAGTGCGTGTGCGGGTTCTTCGGCATCACCCCCACCGCGCTCGGGCTGCTGACGTTCGGCGGCGACACGCCCGCCCTCAAGGAAACCGACCTGCTGTTGGGTAGCAATAGCGGTCTGTTCGTCAACTACGCGCGCTCGCCGTCGGCGGGGCTGGCCAGGGCGCTGCAATGTGGCCAGTCGACGCCGATGGGAGACATCACCGCCACCCGCGACATTCAAGTCGCGCCCCTGCGGTGCCCGATCGGTGATCTCGGCTGCGTCGCGCACGAAGACGCGGTGACCGTATCGGCGCGCGCGGTGGCCGGAGGCTCGTTCGATGATCCGGGTGCGGTCACCGTGCTCGGAGGGAGTGCGGAGGTGCTGCGGGTGGGGGAGACGTTGTCCGGATTTCGGCAGTCGCTGGTGCCCCGCGTGCGACCGGGGGAGCAGGCGCGGCCTCAAGACCCCCAGCGGGCCCAGCTTGGCGACTTCAACGGGGACGGTCTGCGCGACCTGGCGGTGCTCTACAGCGACGGCGCGGCGGTGCGGGTCTGGCTCGGGGCCGGTAACGGCGGCTTCGGGGAGATCGAGGGCGGCATCTCGCTCGACCAGTGTCGGGTCAGCGGGAATGCGGAGTGCGTACCTTTGCCGGACTTCATCGCCTTCGACGGCGACGGTGACGGCCGAGACGAGCTCGGGGTCGTCTGCTCCCCGTCGCTTCAGCCTCGGCTGCGGATCTACACGCCGAGAGCGCCCTAGGTATGCCGGCGCGGATCATCCCTTGAGGCGAGTGATGACCGCGGGCAAGATCGGGATGTCGGCGTCGAGCCACGGCAAGGTCGGCAGCGTCGCGGCGTCGCACCAGCGCAGGTCGTCGTGGTGGGTCGGAACCATATCCCCGCCGGTCCACGTCACGGCGTAGACGTCGAGGATCACGAGGCGGCCGTCGGGGGTCTTCGCGGTGCTTCGAGCCAGCCATTCGTCGATCCGAGCCTCGATGTTCAACTCTTCTTTCAGCTCTCGAGCCAGGGCGGCTCGCGGCCCTTCACCGGGCTCGATCTTGCCGCCCGGAAACTCGTAGTAACCCGCGAAGCGTTGGTTCGGCCCGCGTCGAGTCGCCAAGCAGCGTCGGTCTCGCACGATGGCGGCCCCGACGACCCGAACCTCGATCGGGGAGGGAGATGGTGGTTGTGGCTCGGTCATCGACCCGATGGACGTGCTATCGGTTGCTCGCGATAGCGGTCAAGGCCCACTGGCAGGTTGCGATCGGTCGCGCATCGCACTTGAGTGCGGCCCATGGGCGCTGCAAGAGCGACCGCGTTCGTCGCGGCCATGGCCTGCTTCTCACCGACGATGGCCGTGGCCGCCGAGGCTGCGAACCTCGCCCAGTTCGTCGCCGACGGACAGGCCTTGTGGCGCGTACCGGGCATCGCGGTGGCGTTCATTGACGGCGACGACGTGCAGTTCGTCAGCCGAGGTCAGACCCGCCGTACAGGAGGCGTACCCGTCACTGCCAACACCGCGTTCGCCATCGCTTCGACGACCAAAGCGATGGTCGCCGCGGCGACGGCCATCCTCGTGGATCGCGGACAACTGAGTTGGGACGAGCCGCTCACCAAGCACTTCCCCGGGCTTCGCTTCCACAACGGGTACATCGATCGGAATGCTCGGGTGATCGACCTGTACACCCACAGTCTCGGCATCCCCGCCACGGACGTATGGGCGTTCATGTTCGATCACCCCGTCGATGACTGGATGGAGCTGTTGCCCCATATTCCGTCCACCGCCCCGTACCGGGAGCGCTTTCAGTACCAAAACGCGATGTACGATCTGGCCGGGGCGCTCATCGAAGAGGTGACCGGCGAGCCATGGCACGCCTTCGTGCGCCGAGTGCTGTGGACACCGTTGGGCATGGACCGCACGTACGCCAGTCTGGCGGAGGCCAAGGCCTCCGGGGGCCCCTTCGTCGAGCCGCATCACTGGGTCGGCGGCGAGGTGACGCCGACACCGTACCGACCGCTGGCCGAGGACCAGCGGTCGGCGGCAGGTTCGGTATGGTCAACCGCGGCCGATATGGCCCGCTGGGCTCGCTTTCTGCTGAGAGGAGGAGTGACCGAGTCCGGCGAGGCGCTCATCAGCCCCGAGCAGCAAGAGCGGCTCTTCGAGCCCCAGGTCCTCATTGCCGCCAAAGACTTCTATCCGACGCAGCGCCTCACCCAACCCAAGTGGCGAAGTTATGGTCTGGGCTGGTTTCAGCAGGACTATCGCGGCCAGCGGATCGACTTTCACACCGGGAGCCTCGGCGGCCTGAGCGCGATCGTCGGCCTCAATCGGGACGCCAAGCGCGCGGTGGTGGTGCTGGAGAATCTGGACCACGCCGAGCTCCGCCACGCGATCATGTGGGAATTCTTCGATCCGAGCCGGGACTGGAACCAGGAGGTCAAAGCCGTCTACGACCGCATTCGCGACAAGCGAGACGAGAAGCGGAGGCTGTACGAAACGGCGCGGATCGCCGACACGCGGCCGCGGTGGCCACTCGAAGCCTACGCCGGCACCTACCGCCATCCCGGAATGGGGTCGATCGACGTCTTCGTGGAGCGAGGCGAGCTGAACCTCAAAGCGCCGCTGTTGGCGGCGCGGCTCGATCACTGGCATCACGACACGTTCATGGCCCAAGTTGCCCCCTGGGCCGGCCAGCAACCGGTGCGCTTCGAGCTCGATGACCGCGGCGACGTCGAGGCGATAGTCATCCCCACCTACCTTTGGGCCCAAGGCATCGCGACCCGTCGCGCGCGGTTCGCGCGCATCCGCCGACCGGGCGACGAGCCGAGGACCCGGACCCGGCCCAGTCGAAGGTGACGGACCTCGGGGCCTAGGGGGTGTCTTCAAAATGAAGGCTAAGTTGCCGGAATTAGATCGAAAACGGCCCCTCTCTTTTAATGGGATCCGATCTGTGATCTACCCTTATCAG
>JANQQN010000202.1 GCA_028289325.1 Myxococcota bacterium
GATCCGCTTTGCGGCTCGGCGATTCGTGCCCGCGCATCCAGTCATACCGACCTTTTGATCGCTTCGCTTACGCTCCGCTCGCGTACGCGGCGTCGACCGATTCCACCGGATTGGAACTCCTGCCGCCGCGTACTAGCCCCCGTCACGGAAAGGACCAAGTAGCGTGAACACGGTCATGTTGCGCACTCTTCTATCTTACTTCTTTGGAATCATCCTCGCGCTGGGCGCCATCGCGCACGTGCTCAAGCCGGAGTTCTATGGCCCGATGGTGCCCGCGCCCATCCCGCTCGTCTTGGCCAACGTCGTAGCCACAATCGTCGAAGGCACGCTGGCCGTTCTGATCTTCCTCCCCGCCACGCGCCGATGGGGTCTGATCGGTTTTACCGCGCTCATGATCGCCTTTTTACCAATTCACCTTTGGGATCTCGTACGAGAAGACCATCTCTTCGGGAGCATGACCGCGGCGCTCATCCGTCTGCCGATTCAATTCGCGTTCATCGCCCTGGGCGCATGGCTGGCTCGGAAAGAAGCCTCGTCGGCCTCCGCTACGTCTTGACGGACGACCGACGCTTTTCTCGCCGCGGAACACCGCCGCGACGCCACGTCATTGAACGAAAGACGCCGTCGGGGCATCAAGCCGAAGGCGCTGACGTGGTGGCGGTGGTCGATCTGCCGGCCGGAGCGCTGTCGTACGACCTCCCCGATCGAGCTGCGCCCGTAAAAGTTCCGGACGCGGGAGTCGTTTCGGCCAAGATCGAGCTCGTGGACAACGGCTTAACCATTCCGCTGCCGCCCGAGACGTCAGCGGAGTTTGTCGGCGCAGTTCTGCTTGAGCTAGGCCTCCCGTCGGTTGTTCGCGTCACTTGGCCTCGAAGACCGGCGGCTCGACCATGATGGCGTGATAGGCATCATCCGCAATCACTGGTCGGTCGATCGGACCCCGGCCAACGAAGTTGCGACGCGAGATCGCATCGAACGTGATTGCCGCCCCGCAAGCTGAAGGGCCTCGCCACTGCTATAGCTAGGCGGAGACTGCGTGAGATGGAGCGATGCCTCCGGCCGGCGCAAATCGGACAGAGCGACCGATACGCCGTTTGTGCCCCCTATGTGCTGATCGCCCAGGTTGATTCGTGAAGAACATCATTGCGGCGATGGCATTGCGATCGAGCGGTTTCGGCTGCTGTCTACTGCAGGCCACTTCGGCAAAGCAGCAACTCCACCGAGAAGAATCCGGCGGAAATACATTCAATCCTCACAGCGAGCTTCCATGCGGATTAATTGCCGGTTAATAAATCTGGAAAAGCGTATCGTTGATGCATGCGCTCGCTGGCGGCAGCGCTGCAGCAATTGCGGGTCTTGGCATCGCACGGCTGTCATTGAGTCGTAGGCAAACTTGAAGATGCCTGGCGTTCGAACCCACCGACATGGGTGGATCTCCGAGCTATATTTTGGGATCGCAACTGACATTGACTCTGCGCAGGTCAGCAACTCACCGCTGACTCCGATAGAAAGGAGAAACAGAAAGATGTCTAAAGCCGATATCATCCGCGCTTGGAAGGATGCTTCCTTCCGCAACTCCCTGTCCGCAGAGCAGCGAGCCATGCTGCCCAATCACCCCGCTGGGGCGGTTCAGCTGAGCGACGAGCAGCTCTCGGGCTCGCCTCGCACCGGTTCCATGATGGGTTCGGCCCTCTGCTCGCCTTGTCCCCCGGCCAGCTGCTTCTGATACATTCACCCGCTCGGGTGAGTTGACTCAGCGGCATCAGCCGCCACTTAAGTGGCGGCTGGTGCCGCCACTTACATAGGTACGTCGAAGAGATCCAGTTCACGTCTCTTCGGCGCTAACCAATGATGCCAATCAGGAAGATGTCATGGCCACAGATGCATCCGCACTCGAACTCGAGCTCAAAAGAGCGCTCTCCGTCGCCGAACGCGCCGCACTCTTGCCCCCCGCCTGGTCGTCCGCTCTTCGTTCCGAAGGCTACGACAGCATTCTGGATCAATGGCGAGCTGACCCGGTCTTTCAAGACGGACAGGTCTGGGATCGGCGCCTTGCCGCCGAGGGCTTGGATACACCTACGCTCAGAGCTGTCTTGGCGACACTTCCTGGTTCACTAGAGTTATCAGAAGAACAGTCGACCTGGCTCAAAGATATCGAAGGTCGTCTGTCGGCGAGTGAAGATCGCCGGTCGACGGCCCTTCCACCCATCGGTGACGAGGAGCTAAGAAGTGGCCCCTTACTCGTCGTCGCGGCGCCGCTCGTGCAACCCGCCTATGCTCGACTGCGCGCCAAGCTGGCCGAGCTGAGCGCCCGAGGCACACCTCGCTTCCATCCGGACAGGATCGCTGCCGACTTCTACCGGACGCTAAGGCCTCGCCTCGCGCTCATCCTGGCTCGCTCGCTGGTGCTCGAGCTACAGGTCGCCCGGCTGCAGAAGCAACTCGTCGGTGACACGGCCGAGGAGCGCTTTCAGAGCTTCGTTCAACACCTGGAGCAAAAGTCAACACAAAGGGAGTTCTTCGCCGAGTACTCGGTCGCGGCCCGTCGCACGATTGAGCTGCTGAAGCGTTGGGTCGACTTCGCCCTGGAGCTGATCCTGCATCTTCAGCAAGACGCGGCCCTGATTCAGGCCCGGTTGGCGGGCGGACGTGAACTCGGAGACCTCACCGGCGTCAAAACCGATCTCGGCGACCCTCATCGAGAAGGGCGCTCGGTCTCCGAGCTCACCTTCTCGTCGGGTATGCGGGTCATCTACAAGCCTCGGTCGCTGGCCGCTGAACAGACCTTCCAACAGGTGCTTAGTTGGGCCAACGAGCGAGGCTTCGAGCCTCCGCTGCGAGTCATCGAAGTCATCGACCGTGGATCCCACGGTTGGGTTGAATTCGTCCGTCAAGAGGAATGCGAATCGAAGATCCAGCTCGAACGATTCTACCAGGCCCAAGGCGGCTTGCTCGCGCTTCTATACGCGCTGGACGCCAGAGATTTTCACTACGAAAACGTGATCGCCGCAGGTGAGCACCCGGTCTTGATTGATCTCGAGACGCTCTTTCAGCCCATTTTGGAGCCTGATGAGCTGGGCGCCGCGTGCGAAACGCCCGCGGCTGCTCTTCGACGGACCGTGCTCAACACCGGGCTTCTTCCCGGTCGCATCTGGACTGAGGATGGAGGTCCCGGCGTCGACCTGAGCGGTCTGAGCGAGGCCGAGGGACAGGCGACCTCGGATTCTCTGATGGCCCTGGTCAACGTGGGGTCCGACCACATGCAGTACGGCCAGTCTTCCGTCGCTCTGCACGGTGCTCAAAACCGCCCCCGCCTCGAAGGTCAGTCGTTCCGGCTCATCGACTACGCCCCGAGGATCGAAGACGGTTTTAGAAAGATGCTAGGCCTGATCGTGGCCGACGCTGCTTCTTTCGAGGCAGGCCCCGTGCAGTCGTTTGCCGATGTGGAGATGCGAGTCATTTTTCGCCCAACCCACATCTACGGCAAATTCTTGATGGAGAGTGCCCATCCGGATTTTCTTCGCGACGGTGTACACCGTGACGTCTATCTCGATCGGCTCTGGGGCGCGATGACCGAACGGCCATTTTTCGCCAAGATCGTGCCTTACGAGAAGCGGGATCTCGAAGCGTTCGACATTCCGATCTTTCACTTCAAACCTGGTTCCAAAGACGTCACGACCAGCGGCGGCGGCCGCCTTCTCGACTTCTTTCGAGCCCCGCTCCTCGAACGGGTTCGGGACCGGATCCGCTCGCTGGACACCGCGGACATCGACCGGCAGTGCTGGATCATTCACAGCACGATCGAAGTCGCCGACCTGGCCAATCGACCGCCGTCCAAGCCGCACTATGACCTTCCTTCGAACGCCCGCCAGATCACCGATGATCATCTGATCTCGGTGGCCATTCGGTTCGCCGAGAGAATCGACGCCATGGCCTTTAAAGGGCTGCGCGACGCGGGATGGTTCACCTGGTCCCCGGTCGGGATTGGTCACTGGAATCTAGAGCCGATGAGCCCCAGTCTGTACGACGGATTGATGGGCGTCGCCTTGTTTCTCGGACAGCTGGGCCGACTGACGGCGGACGCAAGATGGACGGACCTATCCGCTCGAGCGCTGGTCACCGCCCGGTACCTGTACACCGATAAGCCCCATGTGGTGTCGAGTGTCGGTGGCTTCAATGGATGGGGTGGCGTGGTCTATGGGCTCGCACGGCTCGGCCAGCTATGGAACGACGAGACGCTCCTTGATGAAGCGATCGAACTTCTGCCCCGAATCCAGGAAGGACTGCCGTCCGACCGATACTCAGATATCATCGGCGGGGCTGCGGGCGCCGTCGTGGTTCTCGCGGCGCTCCACCGGTTGCGCCCCGACCCGCGGATCATCGAGGTGGCCACCCAGTGCGGAGAGTCGATTCTCGCCCGCGCGCAACGCACCGACGAGGGCCTCGGTTGGGTCATTCCAGACTCGGGTCCGACGCCGCTGGCAGGCATGTCACATGGTGCGGCCGGCATCTCATGGGGTCTGTTCGCTCTTGCAGATCTGACCAGCGAAGACCGCTACCTTCAGGCAGCCCAAGAGGCGTTGCGATATGAGCGCAGTCTGTTCTCGGCCGAGCAGCGTAACTGGCCGGATCTGAGAGAGGGCGACCGACCCGACCCGCCTCAAAACGACGGCCGACACTACATGATGGCCTGGTGTCATGGCGCGCCGGGCATCGGATTAGCGCGCCTGGCCAGCGGCGTCCACCGCATGGACCCCGAGGCCATCCGGGAGATCGAAGGCGCGCTGAACAAGACTCGAGACGTCGGATTCGGTGAAGACCACTCGCTCTGTCATGGTGATCTCGGCAATCTGGAGCTGCTGTTGTCGGCCGCTTCAACGCTGAACCGACGGGACCTTCGTGACGAAGCGAGGCAGGTCGCGAGCCGCATTCTCGCAGGCGTCGCCACCCACGGCTGGCACAGTGGAATGGCCCACAACATTGAGACGCCCGGCTTGATGGTCGGATGGGCGGGCACAGGTTACCAACTCCTTCGCCTGGCGGATCCCGATCGAGTTCCGTCGGTACTGACCTTGCAGCTAGAGGACCCGACACCATGAAGGTCGCGGTCATGCGCAGGGCGGGGATTGCAGTCGAACACATGCCCGACCCCGTGCCGAGTGCCGGAGAGATCTTGGTCAAGACCTTGGCGTGCGGCATTTGCGGAACGGATGTCCGCACGCTCCACCACGCCCACGCGTTGATCGAGGAAGGGGGCGGTGATCACGCCGTCTTGGACCGGGGCATCGTCATGGGCCACGAGTTCTGCGCCGAGATCGTCGACTATGGACCGGACACGCAGCGCCAGTGGCCCGCAGAGACCCGGATCTGCGCACTGCCGGTCATGCCGGGCCCGGCTCTCAACTTGATCGGCTATTCGCCTGAATATCCCGGAGGATTTGGGGAGTTGATGCGCGTGTCGGAGTCGATGACCGTGCCGGTGCCCGATGTGTTGTCGGTGGAGCAGGCCGTCTTCACAGAGCCACTCGCGGTCGCCGTCCATGCGGTTTCCAAGGTTCCCGTCGAACCCGATAGTGTAGTGCTGGTCGTGGGATGCGGCACGGTCGGCCTGGCGGTGATCGCCGTTCTTCGCCGGTTGAAGAACGTTCGCTCGATTGTGGCTGCCGACCCTTCCCCTCGCCGACGGGCCCTCGCCGAAGTCATGGGCGCGAGCCGGGTTGTCGATCCGGCCGCGGGATCGCCGTACCAAGCGTGGGCAGAGATCGCCACCGCGCTGGGTACCCTTCAGCGCCGACCGTTCATAGAAGCGCCCTTTGGAGAGCCCGTACGACCGGCGACGATCTTCGATTGCGCAGGTGCCCCCGGTGTACTGCCGTCGCTCATCCATGGCGCGCCGAAAGGCGGCCATCTCGTCGTCGTCGGCGCCTGCATGCAGCCCCAAGATATTCGTCCGTTGTGGGCCTTGGGACGGGAACTCCGCTTGTCTTTTTCGTGCGGCTATCGGCGCGACGAGTTCGTCAACGCGCTGACCCACATCGCGAACGGAGAAGTGGATCTCACCCCCCTCGTAACGGGCACGGTCAATATCGACCACGTACCGGAAGCATTCGATCTTCTGTCCGAGACCGACCCACACGTGAAGATCGTGGTCAAAAGCGAGGCCGCTCCGTGAGTCATCGAGAAGAAGAGCGCTCCAAGCCAAACGCGCTGACCCAACTCGGTCGCCTGCTGACGTTCGGCCGACCGCAATGGCCGGCCTTGCTGTTGGGCGTCGTTCTATCGCTGGTCGCGGCGGCGATGTCGATGGTCTACCCACAGGTATTTCGGGTCTTGGTGGACAGCGTTTTGCCCCAGAACCGGACTGAGCTCGTCGACTACGCGGCCGTCGGTCTATTGGCGAGCTTCGCCCTCTACTCGGCAGCGAGCGCAGGACGGCACTTCCTTTTTTCTTGGTCTGGCGAACAGCTCGTCAACACCCTGCGAGTGAAGTTGCACGCCAGCATCCTCGTTCAGGACGCCGCGTACTGGGACTCGCAGAAGACGGGCGGACTCCTGAGCCGCTTGTCTACGGACACCGCCCTCCTGCGGAACACGGTCAGCGTCGATCTCGGGATGCTCCTTCGACACGGCTTGATTGTCCTGGGGGCGGGTGTCTGCCTGTTCTATACGTCGGTCCAACTCGCGCTACTAAGTCTCCTCGTGATTCCCGTCGTAACTGCGACCACGCGACTGACCGGCCGCTGGGTGCGCGGTGTATCGAGCGCAGCACTGAAAGCGCAAGAAGAGGCCAACGCGGTCGCCGAAGAGACCATCGCCGGCGCTCGCACGGTCCGTTCATTCGCCAACGAAAGGACCGAAATCGCTCGATACCGGCGCGTGCTTGAAGTCGCCCTCGGCTGGGCACGTCGACGCATTGTTTTGGAGTCGGCCTCCGGAGGTATCGGCACAATCACGACCTCCGCGTCGGTCGTGGTTGTGATCTGGGCCGGAAGCCGCCTGGTCGTATCCGGTGATCTGTCGGTGGGGCAACTCACCCAGTTTCTCTTGTACACCATGCTCATGTCCGGAAGTCTCATGGGATTGGTGGGTGTGTGGATGCAGATCTCGCGATCCTTGGGCGCCGTCGACCGTGTCTTCGAGCTGATTGACCGAGGCCCAGCCATGCCCACCACCGGCGGTGTGCGTCCCGAGGACGTGAACGGAGCGTTGGAGTTCGAGCGGGTGTCGTTCGCTTATCCCACGCGACCCGAGATCGGCGTTCTTCACGACTTCAGTCTGGATATCGACGCTGGCGCCCGACTCGCCATCGTCGGTCCATCCGGGGCCGGCAAATCGACCATCGGCCATCTGGTGGCACGACTGTACGACCCCGTCGGAGGCGAGATTCGTTTGGACGGCATCGATCTCCGATGCCTGGACCCAAGCTGGCTCCGCGCCCAACTGGGCATCGTTCGGCAGGACGACATCCTCTTTTCGACCTCGATTCGAGACAATATTCTCTACGGTCGCGCATCGGCTACCGAGGAAGAGGTGGAGGCGGCCGCAACGACCGCGAACGCCCATCAATTCATTGCCGCACTCCCAAACGGATACGATACGCTGGTCGGGGACCGCGGAGTTCAGCTATCCGGCGGCCAGCGACAGCGGATCGCTATCGCGCGCGCGGTCCTCAGAAATCCGCGCATCTTGTTGCTAGACGAGGCGACAAGCGCGCTCGACGCGGAGAACGAGGCGGTGGTCACCCAGGCCCTCAACAGACTGATGCAAGGCCGCACGACGATCATCATCGCCCACCGGATGTCGACGATGATGTCCGCCGACCGCATCGTGGTCGTCGAAGCCGGCCGCATCGTGCAGTCCGGCACCCACTCGTCCTTGGTTCGCGAGGAAGACGGACTATATGCCCGTTTGATCCGGAAACAGGACGCGCCACCACAGCAAGTCCAGTCACGACCTGCCGTCGCAAGCCGAGCTTCGCCCGGGTATCCGGTGGGCGTTGGTGGCTAGCCCGCTCTCCTTTACTAGCCATCAACGTCGTCACGATTTTACACCCGATACGGGTGGACCAATCCGGGTGGGACAAGGTACGCACCACCGTCGTGAACGCACGATACACTGTCCTGGTCGTAGCCGGCGCGATCAATAGCTGCGCCGGCAACATGCCCGAGTGGGAAGACGCAGGCGCCTGGCGAACGCCCCCGATCGCGAATTCGAGCCGTGCCGCGAGAACCACAGCCGGATCGACCAACGCTCGCCGCTCAGAGCCTTCGGCCGATTCTTTAGAAAAGACGGCGACTGACGACTATGACAACTGGGCGGCGTCGTTTCAGACGCCAAATCGTTGCGTTCTGGCCGCTCGCTAATACGTCATCGCCAACCCGAGGGAAGCCCTGTTGCGGCTGACGGCGTGTAGTCGCCGCCCGCAGTTCGACGTATTGATGCCGCTGCTGCGTCCTCCATGGAACGAGTTCCTTCTCAGTGTAAAGCCGGTCGCCTATCGTATCTTGCTGCGAGCCATCGGTACGCGACGAGAGTTCGAAGCTGATTGCCATGAGTATCCGACACATGTTTAGATCAATTTTGTCATTCGCCTGTCAAAGTTCGGGAAAGTCGGTCGCCAAGTGATCCTCAAGTCTGATCTACCCGCCAGGCCGGGTGCCGCCGCTTCCTAAGGTTCCGCCGGTACTGATTCGAGGAGCGCTTGGTTATGATCTTCCTATGAGTCTGTCATCTGTGCGCGAGCTGTGGCCCGCGCCCTCGCTACAACCTGCTTTCTTGTTGCTCCTGGTGCTGAGCGCCGCATGTTCCGGGTCGAGCGATGACCTTGATAGGAGCGTGCTCGCGTTCGAAACAGAGGGCAGCATCCGGCTGGTAGACATCCAGCCCAACGGCACGAAGGTGCTACTGGAGGTGTTGGACGACGTTCCCCGTCGCCTCATCGAAGTCGACCTCGAGACAAGGAATAGCCGTATCGTCGAGGAGAGCGACGACCTCGATGCGTACAGTGGCGTGTTTACCGAAACAGGCCTTTTGTTCTACGACGGCGGCTCGATCGTCATCGACAACGACGAGGGGCGAGTTCGCTTCGAACGACCGGACGGTCACCGCATCATTGCCGCGCGCGGCGACCGGCTCGTCTTGGCGAACGACCAAGCACCGGGGTTCTTTCGATACCGGCCCGAAGACGGGCTGACGAACCTACTTCCGCAAGGTCGCGTCCGGCCATGGCACCCGCTGCACGAGTTGCTGTGGATCTCGCAAGTTGGTACGGGACTAGACGTCCCCCTACAGGCTTGGGTGTACGACGCGGCGACCGACCGGGTCATCGACGCGCCGGTCTTCGACGACGGACAGCGGTCGGGACGCGGGAGCTACTTCGCGGGGACCGATGCCGACGGTTGGTTTCTGTGGAGACCCGATGGCCGTACGGCATTACCTTCGGAGCCGAACCCGGCGTCGAACCCGATGGTGAACCCGAACCCCCAGGCCGTCTGCGGACTGACAGCGACGACGGTATGGGGCGCGCGCGTGGGAGCCGCATCCACCGTCTACGAGTTCGACCGCGCCACATTGCCGCCCGCCGTCGAGGCGTCGGATCTGGGCACGAGCTGCTTCTACACATCCTCCGAAGGCCAGCCCGTGTTTCGGTTGGACGTGGAAGACGGCACGGTCGATCGCCTCTCGGGCCCGGCGGTGACGGTAGCCGTGCGGCCGACGTTTCGCCGGCGCGTGCCCGTTAGGCTGGAGGATAAGGGGCTTTGGGTAGATTCGAAGCTATATCTTCCATGGGGTGAGTGGACGGTGTCCTTCGACACTCCACCGCCGTCCGCCGTCGAACCGGATCTCGCCGACGAGCCGAGGGTTGCATTAGACCCGGATTCGGGGACCGGCGTCTGGTACGAGCCCATCAACCGAGTCGCATACCGAATCGACCTCCCCCGCGGAATGGCTTCATCGGTGCCGCTCGAGGGCGCCGATATTTGGCTCTTTCCCAGCCCCGACGGACGGTTTGTCTTTCAGTGCTCCGCGGAAGAACCGTTCGGAGGGTACCGGGTGGCCCTCGACCGGTGCGTACCGGGCTCGGTGCCGCAGGTGCTCGACACCGTGAACGGCACCCGTAGACCGATCGCGGACGCGCCGGTCGGTGTCAGGGCCTCCATGTCGGGATGGATCTCCAACAACTATGCCGTCTGGGTGGACATATCGCCGGAAGGGGCCGACGACCCGACCGGGCGGACGACCTCCCGACTTTGGGCCTTGCGTCTGCGCTAGAAGCGTTGGTCTCGCACCGCCAGACCGGGATTCCTAGACGCTGCCGCCCGTCGTTTCTGGCTCGAACAGGTCCTCGATATCGCTTGCCACCGCCCCCCTCGGGCACGCGTCAAGACGACATCCCTAACTTGACAGCCATCACCATACGTCACCGAACGCCGAAGACCGCACACTACATAAGCACGAGAACCGCCGAACTCGCCTGGCGTCGAGTTGACGGTATCAACTTGTATGGAGCTTCTATGAATTCCTTATTGAGTATCTGCCTTCGCTTTATTGCCGTTTCAATGGTCTTTGCCGCATCGTCCTGCTCGACCAACAATACAACCCTACCGAACGACCTGCCGGACGCCGTCTCCGGCACCTGGGTGTGGACGATCACGCCCCTTGGTTGCGACGTCATCGAAGGGGTCTTGAACTCGCCGCAAGACGTCCGCCTCACCCAGACCGGCTTCGACGTTTCTGCCGTGTTCGACGATTCGGCAGGCAACCAGGTGCAGATGACCGGCCAGCTGGTGGACGAGGTGTGGAACGCGACACTGCGTGTCGTGCGCGCTGACGGTCGGATTATCGTCGCATCGATGCAGCTGTCGCTCACCACGTCGGACATCGAGGATGTCCTCGGAGGGCCGATCAACATCACGTCTGACTCCGCAAACCTCTGCCCCTCGGGCACCGAGGCCACGGTGGAAGTGAAGCGGGACAATAACCCATCCGAAGATGAGGTCTTCTCTGCGTGTGGGTCGGTCGATATTGTGGTGGCGATGGACACCTCTGGTTCGATGGACGACGAGGCCAACGCCGTCTGCACCCAACTCGACGCTGTGGTGGCCCGAATGCAGACCAGAGGCCTCGAAGACGTCCGCGCCTTTAAGTGGGGCATCATTCAAGACCGCAACGACCCGGAGTTTGCGGGCACGGGCGAATTCTTCTGCTTGGACGACCACATCAAGCGTGTCTTTGGCGACCCCATTGTTCCCGGCACTACCGACGACCGTCTGACCACGGTCGAGCTCGAAGGCGATGAGGATTGGGCGGATGCGGTCTCGATCGTCGCCCACCTCGGATCTGAGGGCCGCAATCCAGGTTTCCAGTGGCGAAGCGATGCGGTCAGAATCATCGTCCCGATCAGCGATGAGGGGCCGAGCCAAGGGAATCCATCCGACGAACCGGATGACGCGGCAGCGATCGACAACGCGATCGCTCAGGCGACGCAAAACGAGGTCATCGTCTCGCCGCTCATCGCCAACGATGCAGAGCCGACAACCGCAGAGCTTGGGCGCAAGCTAGCCGTCGAAACCGGCGGGCAAGCCTTTCGCACCACCGACCCCGACCTCGATCTCGGAGAGCTCCTGTACGATCTGGTGTTCGCAGCGTGTGGTGGCGAACTGCCCCCCCCTCCCACGCCTGTGAGCGTGGGGCCGACCGCTCTCGTGGCCGCCGATGCCGCGGGGGGACTCTATGCATTCGGTAGCGGCACGGAAGCTGAAGTCAAGCTCATGGATCTGACCTTCGAGGGGACCGCCGCGAGCCCCGTCGTCGGAGCCATGGTTTACAACGAGCGAACGAGCGCGCTGTGGGTCGGCGTGCAGAACTTCGGCTCGGAGACGACGAACATCGTGTTTTCCGTTGGACAACAGGGGAGCACTACCCAACTCGCCGCGAACGACGAGGATCACTTTCAAGATTTCGCGCAGGCTCGGGCAAGCCAGGCGCTCTTGGTCACCGACGATGATGATGACCTGTACGTCCTCAACAACGTATCTGGACGAGCGTTTGAGTACACGGCGGAGGTGGGTTCGCTCGCAGAGACCGGCAACGCGTTGACATTCGTGGGTGAAGATCTGTTCTTGGCCTCGGGCCAAACGCTGTGGATGCTGGATCCCTTCTCCGGCAAGCCCACCCTTGTCGGACAACTGAGCGTTCTCGAACCGCCCCCAGGCTTCGGTGCATTCGTCGTCGTATCGATGACGACTCGACCATCGGACGGTCAGGTGTTTGCCATGGTCGCGGAGTCACCCGCAGCCGGGGCGGCAACCTGGCTCGCGACGGTGGACCAGACCACGGCCCAGATCACTTTGCTGACCGCGACCAGCGTTCCCATGGACGGTCTCGCGTGGGTGCCTGAAGGCTACTTCCAGTAAGGGCGGTCCGCGGTAGAGAAGCTCATCGCTTCGCGGCTTCTGGGTCAGCAACGATGTCTGCGCCGATCGAGTGAGAGAGCTCTAGTCGCTTCGCGAATACATCCAGAAGCTTCGAAACGATGTCGTTTCCTCAGACTAGGCATCCATTTTGAACCGGAGATCGCCACAGACTCGAGCTCCGGAAGACGCAGGCGCAAACCGCCATTGCCGTACGGCTCGTTGCGATGCCCTATCGAATACACCTCGAGGCGCAGAATCAACTATTCGGACATTCTGAACGGTCCCATCGGGTCGGATCTCGAAAGCCAAACGTACCCAGCCCTGCTGCCCTCGCTCGACGGCACGTCGAGGAAAGATAGGCGCCACTCTGTTGAGTAGCTTCATTCTTGTCAGGTCTGCAAACTGCGTCCCAGCGGGGCAGGCAGCAGCGTCCTTCATCGTAGGAAACTGCACGCTACCGCGTCGACCCACACTGCTACAGCCAACGAGAAGTAGAAACACTGCAACGGCCAAGGCTCGCACGACGCGGACCTAGCACAGTCGCGCTCCTCGATCAGCTGGAAAAACGACGCCAACAGCAACCAAGGCTTGGTGGTGGCCTTCACTCTACTTAGCCGAGTTCCGATGAATCCAAACGCAGCATCCGTTGCGCCCCGGGCTTCACGTCGATTGGCCCCGTACACGCTGGCGTACCACAACTTGGCAGGCCTAGGACGCTAGATGCCTCCCAAAACGCCTCGCCGCGCAATATCGTGGCTCTATCACCAGATGGAGACACGAGTCAGACAACAACAGTCGACATCGCCGTACGCGAACGCCACCGTTGTACGCGCGTGACTCCGAAGTCCGAGCGTTTCCGCTCCATCAAAAGGAGCATTTCTGATCTTGGAAGCGGCCGCCGAGGCCGGCTCAACGTCCAACGATGCCGACTGACGATGCGTTTCGAGCCGCAGCTACGGCCGTGGATGCGCTACTCCTAGGTTGGACAGACAGTTTGTCACCTCTCGCCAGCAGGGAAGTCGTTCATGATTAGATTCAAGATAAATGGCACTCCAATCGAAACGGACGCTGATCCGGAAACTCTGTTACTGATCTTCATACGAGAAGAAGCGGGTTTGACGGGCACCAAGTATGGCTGCGGCGCCGCCATGTGCGGCGCCTGCATGATTCATATGGACGGCACGACCGTGTACTCCTGTCAGCTACGGATCGCGAACGTGGAGGGCAAGGACATTAAGACGATCGAAGGCCTCGGTGAAGACGGTATGCACCCTTTGCAAAAGGCCTGGATTGAGGAACAAGTCCCCCAATGCGGTTACTGTCAATCAGGCCAAATCATGCGAGCGGCGGCTCTGCTCGAAACCAATTCCCGGCCGTCAGAAGCTGAGATCCGCGATTGGATGAGCACCAACCTGTGTCGCTGCAGCACCTACAATCGCATTGTTAAAGCGATTCAGCGCGCCTCGAAGGATATGTGATCATGAGCGATTCCAGCAGATTCTCACGGCGATTCTTACTCAAGGCAGGTACCGCGGCAGCAGCACTCATCGTCTTATCCTCAGGGGCCGTCCGCCTTTTGGTCTACAATACCAAGGAGGACGACGCTGACGCCCTCGCGAGCTGGGTCGAGATCACCACCGATAACCGGGTCCATATACTCTTCCCTTCCACGGAAATGGGGCAAGGAAGCGAAACCGCCTTGCCTCAGATCCTCGCAGATGAGCTCGACGCTGACTGGGAACAAGTGGTGATACATCAGCTGAACACGGATGATAGACGGTTTGGCAACCCCGCCTTCGGACATGTTCTGTATACGGCCGGAAGCTCCGGTGTTTATGCGTACTTCAACGTGATGCGAGAGGCTGGTGCTCACCTCAGAGACATGATGCGCCAGCGCGTTGCGACCGAATGGGGCGTGGACATTGGCTCGGTGAAAACATCGAACAGTTCGGCCACCCATGCTTCCTCTGGAAGAAGCATGCGGTACGGCGACATCATTTCTCTGCCTGATTTTGCAAGCACGAACCCATCTAAGCCCCCGGCCCTCAAATCGCCCGCCGACTATACCCTCATTGGAAAGAGCATACCGCGCCGAGACATCCCGGCCAAAGTCACCGGGAAGGCAGTGTTTGCGATAGACGTGCGCGTTCCTGACATGCTTTACGCCACCGTCCTGCGCAGCCCTGTCGAAGGCGAAAGCATCGAGTCGATCGATGACCAAGCCGCTCTGGCAACCAAGGATGTGTTGGAAGTCATCACCTTGCCCGATGGCGTAGCCGTTGTCGCGAAGACACTGCATGCGTCCTTGACCGGACGAGCCAAGCTTCAAGTTACCTGGACGGAAGACTCTCTCTTCAGAAGACACAGCAGCAGCGACACCCTTGAGGCCTATAAGGAGGTTGCCCAGAGCCAAGTGGCCGGGGAGCCGTGGCGTACCGCAGGAAATGTCGATGCCTCGCTTGAACGGGCCGGAAAAATCATCGATGCGGTCTATACGTCGGACTACGCATACCACGGGCAGCTTGAACCGATGGCGGCCGTCGCTAACGTTGATGAAGACGGCAAGGGCGCGGAGATCTGGGCCGGAACCCAAACGCAGAGTTGGACAACCCGAACTGCGACGGAGGTCCTTCAAACGACCAAAGAGCGCATCAAGCTAAATATGATGACTATGGGAGGTGGCTTCGGACGGCGGACGGAGTTAATGCAGAACTACGTACGTGACGCGTTGCTTTGCTCAAGATCGGTCAAGAAGCCGGTCAAGGTCATCTGGACCCGCGAAGACGATGTCAAATTCGGAGCGTTCCGCCCAGCGGCGGCGCAATATCTCCGCGCCGGCTTGAATGAAAAGGGCGCATTAGCAGCGTTCCATCACCGAGTAGCCACCCCATCAGTCATCAAGTATTTTAACCCGGTTCGTTGGCAGCAGGTTGTGCCCAAAGATGTGATCTCGATGCGTGGCGCCGAAAACAAATTCTACAAGATCGACAACTTCTTGGCGGAACACGTCATTACCGAGCGTCACGCACGCATCTTGCCATGGCGAGGAATCGGGGCCGCGTACACGAGTTTCGCCGCCGAAGCGTTTATGGATGAGATCGCATTTATGGCCGGCGCGGATCCGATCAAATTCCGAAGATCGTTGTTGTCCGAGAATCCACGAGGTGTCGCCCTCATAGACAAGGTGACCGGTATGGCCGCTTCAGTCCCCCTCGAGGAGGGGAGAGGGCGCGGAATCGCATTCGCAGGATACGGAAACACGCAATCGGCGGGCATCGTAGAGATCTCGGTCAATGAACGAACGGGTGATATTCGAGTTCATAATGCATGGGTTGCCGTCGATGCGGGCCAGGTAATTTCGCCTAACAACGCACAGAATCAAATTGAAGGAGGCGTCCTGTGGGGAGTCAGCGCTTCATTGTATGAATGCATTACCATCACCAATGGACAGGTCGACCAGTCAAACTTCTATGACTATCTTGTGTTGCGTAATCATCTGGCGCCCAAGATTGATGTTCACATTATGCAAAACAATGAAAAGCCAACCCAAGTCGGCGAAGCGGGTAATCCTCTCGTCGCGCCCGCGATAGCGAATGCCTTCTTTGTCGTAACAGGACGTCGCCTCCGCCACTTGCCGTTTACGGCAGATCGAGTTCGCGAAGCGCTCAGCTGAGTCGTCTTTGGTCCCAATGACGAAGTCAAAGCCCTCGCTTCGATCGCGCCGGGCGACTCGGGTTAGGTCTGCGGATCAGCAGCTCCAGGGGTCTCGACTACTCGACATCTTGACCCAAGGAGCCTGTTCGGAGGCCAAGCTTCGCGCGCTCCCCCAACCGATACAGGCTCGATACGTCGAGATGTGCGTCGAGTCGTTGCGCGGACACGGTGTAGACGGATTCCCGGAACGCGCACGCGGCATACGTGAGCTGCTCGAAGACTACGGCCACGGCAACAAAGACGATCTGACTCCCGCGGATTGATTCTTGCCGTTGCTCGACACGACGATCGGCCGCTTCCGGAGTACCTCAGAACATCAGACCGAGGCCGACGCTCACGCCCAGCCGTTGCTCGTGGGTGAAGAACTCCCAGTGGCCTTCAGCAACCAACGAGAAGTCCTCGCTCAGCGTGAGGGAAGTACCAAACACGCTTCGGACGATGAACAGCGACTCACCAATACTCCCGAAGTCGCCTCGCTTATTCGTGCTGCGCGGCCTGAGACCATGGTAACCAATTCCGAGCTCGAGCCCGACGAACGGAATCAGCGCCGTGCGACTGCCCAAGTGCAGCGGAGTGTCGCCAAGGCTTGCGAGCTGGGCGACCGCTTTGAAGTAGGCGTCGAACAGGTGCGAACTCGAACCGCCGTAACCGTAGCCGACGCCGACGCCGTATCGGATGGGATGATAGGCCCACATGTACTCGAGCTGGACGGTCTGGACCCAATCTGCTCCGATGTCGCCGCTCAGCGGTACGCCGCCGCCGTATCGGAACTGGAGGAGAGGCCGGGTCTTCCAGCTTTCGGCAAGCTTGGCGAGGTATTGCCGATCGGGGACAACAATGGACTCCGTCGTCTTGAGCCCCGGCTCTAGCTCGATCGTCTCGGCGACCGTCTCAATCCGGCCGATGACAGGGATCGTTACCTTGTAAGGCAAGGGGCCGTAACATCGGTCGATGGTCAGCGACTGGTTGAGCTTTCTGGCTTCGCCGTCGACCTCCAGCGCGGCGTTAGGGGCATCGCTTTGAAAGACGATCACCGGGAACGTGTAATCGTCGAGTTCTTTGGCGACGCGGCGGTTGTTCTTAGCGCCTAGCCTGCCCGGCCTTAGGTCTACCCGACCTCGAATTGGGCAGTACCCCGGCGCTTGAATCTCGTACCGGATCACGCCGGCGGTGAGCGGGATTGGTTTACCCAGCGCGTGCGGCGTGTGGTCTACGAAGACCACTCCTTTGTCGACGTTGGGTTGGACGGTGAAGGTCAGCGATTGCGTGACAATTCGAGCGGCCTCGGCCTCGAGAGCGGCCCTCGCTCTCCAGATCGCACGGACCGCGGCTATTCGCGAGCGGTCGTAGAACAGCGGAAACAGGACGTCTACCGTACTGGAGTCCTGGCGGCATTTGACGATCCTCTCTTCCTTTTCCGTGTCGCTGTCGCTCGCGTCGACAGGGACGCAATTCACGCGCGCGCGCTCGAACGCGGTGAGGAAAGACTTCTCGAGCTGTTCGCGGGTCTGGCCGGCACAGAAGGTCGTGCTTCCGTCGGGCGACGTCTTCGACGTCATCGTCGTGTCGCGGAGATCGAGCGCGCTCGAAATAGTCGTCTCCGACCTCAACGATAGAGACTCCTGCTCCCCCTGTAGAACAGAGTTATCTTGGAAACGCGTATAAATAGTAGAGGCAATATTCTTGGCGAGCTCCGCGCGGGCCAAGTCCGCGGTGGGACCGCACCCCTCGAAGCCGGCCGCACGGGCTTCGGACGAGACAGGGCCGACCAGCGGGGCTATGACAGCACTGAGGGCGATGGACCAGCGAAACAAGACTATCGAGCGCAGATTCAGCACATCGCCTGGATAGCGGCACTCAAGGGAAAGGTCGACCACCCAATGAAGAATTTCTTTGTCCCTTGGAGCTCCGATCGCGTGCTAGCATCGCATCTCCGAGGGCGTGGGATAAATCGACCGCGGTCCACCGGACTAACGAACGGAGCGTCATGGGCTCGGCGTCCAGCCTCTAGCTTCGAGCCCGGCTTAGAACTGCGTAGCGTCGTAGTCGTTTTGAAGTTGCCAAAAGTCGTACGCCCAGTCGTAAGTGCCGTTGGATAGCATGATGAAAGCCAGGTTCCACTCTGGGTATCGAAGGGCGGTCGGCGTGGGGGTGGGGGTCGCCGTGCTGGTCGATCAGGCTCTGAGCGTCGTCTTCGTGAGCCCTGCCCGAAGCGAGGAGGCCTCGGAGCGAAGTCATGAGGACTCAGCCGTCGGCCTCATTGTCACGCCGGTCGCGAGTCCGGAGTTCGCATGTGTCGGCATCGTGGGACGATTCTAGAGCTCCGGACAGTGGGCCGTACAAATCCCGATCGTTTTCGCGATGAATTCGAGGGCCAGATCGCTGGGACCGTCACCTGCGACGAGCAGCTCCCGGGTCACCGCTTGATCGTGTCGACGTCTGCGCGTAGGGAACGCCCATGCCCTCGCGAAGACGCCGAAACTCGAGCACGCGGCCCTGGCGCCGGCTCGCCATGCGCCGCGGATCTCGGGCAATGTTCGTCCTGCTTTTTGGCCTTCTGCTGTTCGAGAGCCGCTGCCGCTTGTTCTTCGCCGCCGACGAGATCGAGCAACTCGATGCGCTTAGCACCATCGTGGGAGAGGTCACGTCCCCAAATCCGATGTCCGAGCCGGTCATCGTGGCCGTCTTTCGAAAGGAACGCGATAGGCGCGTCCTACGCTCGTACTCGGTGTTACTGCAGGCGGGCCCATACGAGGTCCAGCTGTCCCCTGGTCCTTGCGAGATCTGGGCCTTCGAAGACTTGGACCGAGACTTCAAATTGGATGACGGCGAGCCTCTCGGTTCGGCGACGCCGAACGGGGTCATGGAGCCCAAAGGAGGAAAGGTCCTCACGGCCAACATCTCCTTGGCGGTCGGCCGGCGCCAGCCCGATGCGCCGGCGATCGACCTGTCTTCGACCCGGAACAGCGACGGCCTCGACGCGCCCTTCACCACGATCGGCGAAATCGTGAGCCTCGACGACCCGCGCTTTTCAGCGAGCCGCGGGGTCTATGGGTCTTGGCGTCCGCTCAGCACCATCCGGCGAAGAGGCCTCGGGGTGTTCTTCACGGAACCGTACGACCCTTGCCGGGTCCCGATCCTCTTCGTTCACGGCATGTCGGGCACGCCACGGGAGTTTCAGGCGCTGGTCGACGCCGCGAGTCCGACCAAGTTTCAGGCTTGGTTCTTCACTTATCCGAGCAGTCTTCGCCTGAGCACCCTAAGCAGCTATTTGGAGAACGCGATACGGACCTTGGGCGTGCGCTACGAGCTCGATCACCTGATCGTCGTCGCCCACAGCATGGGTGGGCTCGTGGCTCGAGACTTCATCAACCAGAACGTCGCGGAGAAGAAGAAGGCGTTGATCTCTACCTTCATATCCCTCTCGACGCCGTGGAACGGGCACCGGTCGGCCGAGTCGGGCATCGACTTCTCCCCCGTAGTGATCCCGAGCTGGGTCGACATGGTGCCCAACAGCCGTTTCATCTCTTCAATCTATGAATCCCCCTTTCCGGAGTACGTTAAGCACTACCTGTGGTTCGGCTTCGTCGACGGCGACGCAGGGGATGAAGTCATCACCACCGCCAGCATGCTGGACCCGAGGGCCCAGGATGGCGCGGTCGAGATTCGGGGCTTTGCGGCCAACCATCGCCAGATCCTCAACCATCCCTCGGTCATCGTGCGCTTCCGTGCTGTCCTGCGCCAAGCGGCCGGAGACGGGCCCGCGAGTCGCGTCTGCTCGACCCGAGCCCCGCGAAGCGCGCCCTCATCCCGTGCTCGTTGAGCTTTCGATCAGGGCGTCGCTTCCGCTGACCCGGCTCGGACCCTCGACCAAAAAAGTCGACACTGGCGGCGAAAGCTTTCGGTCACCTCCGGCATATTCCATCACCATCGCCAGCCCTCGCGCCCGGCGCGACCGTCGAAGGAAGTATATGCTCAAGTCGAATATTCTCCGCCGAACCCTTTACAGCACCGCTATCGTGACCGGCTTGTTCCTCGCCTACACCGCGGGTCGAGGACACGCAGCGTCGCAGGTCGATCTCGTCGAAGCCGCCGCAGATAAGCTGACCATCGAGGAGGTCGGCGCCTTGACCGCACCATTTCTGGCCGTGGCCGAAGCATCGCAAGACTCGTGCCGAGAGCGAGGGGACGGGCCTTCCCTTGCCGACATCATCCGATTCCATCGAGAGCTGATGGAGGAGCTACTCAAGCCCGCCAAGTTCATCGGGCCGTACGGCGAAGAGTACGACAGCTACGCAGACTACCTGCGGGGCGTGTACGGCGTCCGTTTGGGCTGCTGATCGTCCGACGCGCCCACGCGCGGACCGCAAGACCAAACTCCGTGACGTAAGAACGTCGGCCGTAGGCGTCGAAATTCGGGCTAGTATCCTGTCGTGCCCGGGCCAACAACGAGATCCGACGCGATGACGAGCGACGACTACGCCGCCCTGTTGGAAGCCGCCCTTCGCGGTGAGGAATCCGCCTTGCGGCACATCGTCAGCCTGATGACGCCCGTCGTCCATGTTCGCGTCGCTCGAGCAATGCATCGCCGTCAGCAAGAAGCCCGCGGCCGCGACGTTCGACAAGACATGGAGGACATGATCCAGGAAGTGTTCGCGGCCCTGTTCGCGCGAGATGGCAAGGCGCTTCGCGCATGGGATGCGGCGCGCGGTCTGTCATTCTTGAGCTTCGTCGGGTTCCTCGCGGAACGTGAGGTCGCGATGCGGCTGCGAAACGCCAAACGCAACCCCTGGACGGAGGACCCTACGACCGCCGAAGAGCTCAATCGCATCGCGGGCCCGACCGGCTCGCCGGACCGCTACCTCGAATCGAGAGACCTGCTCGCGTACATGCTCAACGAGATTCAGCAGTGGTTGACCCCCGAAGGGCGCCGGTACTTTCAGCAGCTGTACGTGGACCAGCAGCCGGTGGCTGAAGTCGCAGAGCGTCTAGGGACGACGAAGAATGCGCTGTACGTCTGGCGCAACCGCCTGCTCAAGAAGGTTCGGGCCATCCGGCATCAGCTCAACCTCGAGGGCCACCACGATGGCTAGCAAGGACGAAGACGTATTGGCAGCCATGGCAAACGTGGCCCGGACGCGGACCACAGAGCCCGATCCTCGACTGGAGCGCTACGCGAGGCGCGAGCTCACGGACGCAGAGACGGCGTCGCTGCACGCCGAAGCCGAACGCGATCCGGACCTCGCGCGCGACGTTGCGCTGTACGCGCCTCTGTCCGAGGCTGGACAATCGCGGTTGTACGCCGCAGCTGCAGCGGGGCTGCGCCCCCAACGACAGCGCCTGTGGTGGGCCAGCGCAAGTACGCTGGCCTTGGCCGCCGCAGCGGCGGGTGTCTTCGTCTTCGCGAGCCCCAGCGCCCTGCCGGCCTATGAGCTGCAGGTGCGAGGTCACGACGCAACCTATCGTGGCGCCGATCGCGACGCTGACCGTCGAGCGTTGCGAGCCGACTCGGAGCTCGAGCTGGTTCTGCGGCCCACCGTGGCCGTCGACGACGTCGAAGCCAGCCTGTTCGTCGGCTCCGGTTCTACGTTCGTCGCG
>JANQQN010000214.1 GCA_028289325.1 Myxococcota bacterium
TCAGTCTTGGCAGGCGACGACGGTGGCCGAGGGGTCTCCGGTCTGAGCGGCGACCTCCGGCTCGGGAATCGGGAACGCGTCCGGGACGAAGAACGGCGCCGCGGGCGAGCCGTCGGCGTTGTCCGGCCGATCTTCGTCTTCCTCGAGCAGCGCCGCGAGGTCGCCGAGACGGCGGGTGTCGACCCACCGATGGCCTTCGTACATCAGCGAGTATCGACGCTGGCGGAGCAGCTCGGCCTCGGTGGCCGCGTCGCCCTCGGGCAGCGTCTCCAGGCCGCCGGAGTTGACCCGGATCCAGTTGATGTCATCGGCGGCGTCCGCGGTGTTCCCCAGTCCGAGGTTGGCTTCCGCCCGCAGGAGGATGAGCTCCTCGTTGCGAATGATCGCGATGGGGTCCTCGTTGGAGAAGAACGTGAAGTCGTCGGACGACGCTAGGCCGGCCCGAGTGACCGGCTCGGCGAGCCCCACCAGCTTGCGGGTGACCCGGGCGTCGATCATCCCCGACGTCGCGTTGGTCTCCGCGTCCGGCCGGATCTGGGGGTGAGCGACGATGTTGATGGTGTTGGCCTGGTTCGGAGAGTCACCGGCGCCGGTGCCGAAGGAGTGATACACGCCGGTATCCAGCTGTTCGGCGTCGAGGACGATGAACGAGTTCTCCAGCGCGTCGAGCGCGTCTTGGAAGTTGCCGTCGTAGACGTGGACCCGGGCCAGCAGCGCGTTGACGAACTGCTGGAACGTGGCCGGGGTGTCGAAGCCCGCGAAGCCCGCACTGAGCGGGAATGCGAACGATTCGCCCGCGTTCGCGAGCTCGGCACTGGCGTCGGTGAGGAGCTGAATGATGTGGTCGAGGACCGCCGGCTTGCAGCGGACGGGACCGAGATCCGTGAGGTCCGAGGCATTGACGTCGATGACCGCCCCCAACTCATCCCGGGTTTTGATGAGCATGAAGAAGTCGACGGCTTGATGGCCAAGGCGAAGCCGCGGACCCCGGCCGCCTCGGTGTCCGACAACGCCTCGATATCGTCGGCGGCACCGATGAGCACGCCCGCGGTCCGGATGTTGGCGTAGGGGTCGATCCAGAAGCCGCCGCCGAACACCAGACTACTGAAGTCCAGCGGGCCTTCCAGCATCTCGGTCACGAAGCGGGGATCCGCCGCGTCGAGGTTGTAGGACTCGCGCCCCACGATCCCCAGCAGCGCGATGTACCCGTTCGCGCGCCAGATGCGTTCCCGGGCGCCGATGAGCAGGCCGTTGGCCACCGCCTGTACCGTCTCCAACGGTGGGTTGCTGGTCAGGCTGTCCTCACTCGGATCGTTGAGGTCGGGAATGTCCTCGACGCACGCAGTGGAGCCGACGGCCGCAGCGAGAAGTAGAGCTGTGCGTTGCATGAAGCTTTTCACGTTCAGCCTCCTCAGAACGACGCCCGCACCGAGAACCAGAAGGTTCGGTTCGGCGGGAAGGGGGCGACGTCGATGTTTCGACCGATCGCCTGGTTACCGAAGTTACTGACTTCAGGATCCAGACCCTCGTAATCGGTGATCTGGAAGACGTTACGGGCCGTGAAGCCGAGCTGAAGCTCGCGGGCGAGCGGGATCATGTCCACGATGCTGTAGGGCAGGTCGTAGAAGATGCTGAGCTCGCGCAGCTTCAGGAACGTGGCGTCCTGGACGTAAACGCCGGTGTTGTTATCACCGAACGCGTCCAAGCGGCGGTCGCCGGAGCCATCGCCGTTGTCGGGGGCCAACCCGTTGAGGTCGTAGATGAACTGGGTGAGGTTGACGACCTCACTGCCCTGCTGCCAGTCGAGGAGGAACGACAGGGTCACGGCCCCGTAATCCTCGGTCTCGTAGCGGAAGGTGTTCAAGAAGCCCATCCGGAAGTCCGGCGCGCCGTCACCGACCTGGCCGATGATCGGGTTGCCGTTCTCATCTGTACCGACGTTGCCGACGATCTGGCTCGCGGATCTGCCTTCCTCGATCCGGAAGGCGCCCAGACCGATCGAGAACCCGGCCGTCACGAACGGGTCGACGGGCAGGTCGATGATCGTGCTCCGGTTGTGGGCGAAGGTGATCAACGTATCCCAGGTGAACCCGCTCGCGCGCACCGGCGTCGCCTGCAGGGTGATCTCCACCCCGCGGTTACGCAGCTCGCCGCCGTTCAGGAACTCTTGGCTCACGCCCGTCGAGGGGGCGGGGGTTCGATCCAACACCAGGTCCGTGATGTTGCGCTGGTAAAAGGTGAACTCCAGGTTCAGGCGGCTTTTCCATAGCGACACGTCGATGCCTGCCTCGATCTCGCGCTGACGCTCCGGCTCCAGGTCGGAGGTCGCCACCCGGCGCCGAGACACGAAGCCGGAGTTGCCGCTGATCGACTGGCTGGAGTCGAGCGGCGTGAACCGCTGCCCGTAGAGGGGCTGATTGCCGCTTTCACCGTAAGCGAGGCGCAGCTTGAGGAGGTCGAACATGCTGGGCAGGCCAGGGATGGCGTACGACGCCGCGGCCTTGGGGAAGAGGAAGAACTTGTCGGCATCGGAGTTGACGCTGCTCTGCTCCCAGCGAAGGGCGCCGACCAGGGTCAGGTCGTTGAACAGCAGGACTTCTTCCTGGATGTACACACCGAAGTCCTCGATCTTTCGCTGAATCTCGTTCACCTGCAGCTGGGTGCCGGAGTCGAGGTCGGTGAGCCCGGGGGGCAGGTTGTCGGCGAAGATGTAGACGGTCTTCACCTCGCGGCTTTCGAACTGGTAGCCGACCGAGGTGTTGAACTCCCACTCCTTGGAGTCGGTCACGTACTTGTGGATGGCGTTGACCGACACGTTGTAGTTCTGGGCCTCGGTCGTGGTGTCCAGGGCGGCGCCGGGCAAGCCGTCGTCGTTCTCGAAGAACAGCTCTCTGGGGAAGTCGAGCTCGTTGTTCTGCTGGAAGCGGTCGACGCCCGCGACGCCGAACAAGCGCAGCTCGTTGTTCTCATCGTCCCACAGGGTCCAGTCGGCCTGCACCGAACCGATGAATCGGAACACGTCTTCTTCGTTGACCGTCAGTCGCGCGGTCTGCAGCGGGTTGCTGCCGTTGGCGAAGAACGGGTTGCGCGGATACTCGCCGTTGGCGTCGGGCCGCAAAGAGAAGAAGCTCGGCGTGCCGCCGAATATGAAGTACGGGGTGACGCTTCGGTTGTCGTTGTTGGAGATACCGCGATCCGACAGCGAGTGGATGACGTTGGCCGACCCCACCACCTTCAACTTTTCGAGGAACGTGTGGCCGAGCGTGATCTTGGCCGACTGCTTTTCGTACTTCGTACCGGGGACGATACCTTCGTCGGAGCGGTTGAGAAGGCCGACATAGTAGTCGGTGTCGCCGTCGCCGCCGCTGAGGCTCAAGACGGTCTCCAGCAACATGCCGTTGCGCCGGGCGTAGTCTTCTTCATGTTGGTTGACCGGGTTTCCGTTCGCGAAGAACGAGCGGATGAAGTCGTCGCCGAAGTCGTCGCCGTAGGTCCTGACCGCCTCCTCTTCCGAGAACTCCCGAACGCCGATGGTGTTCAACAGCTGGTTGAAGCCGATCCGCTGGATGAAGTCGACCCGGGGGTCGGCGGCGTCGCCGCGCTTGGTGTTGATGATGACCACGCCGTTACTGGCCTTCGAGCCGTAGATGGCCGCCGCTGACGCGCCGCGCAGGACCTGCACCTCGGCGATGTCGTAGGGGTTGAGGTCGGCGAGACGGTTGACCTGGTTGTCCTGGGTTTGCGTATTCGCCGAGCCTCGGCTGGACAAGGACACCTGGAACAGACCATTGGGGATCGACACGTCGCTGACGAGGACGCCGTCGACGACGTACAGCGGCGTCGACAAGCCGTTGATGGTCGAGATGCCGCGAAGGCGAATCTGGATACCACCACCGGGCGCACCGGAGTTCGTTTGAATGTTCGCGCCGGCGATCTTCCCCTGCAGGGCCTGGGTGATGTTCTCCGCGGGCACACGGTTGACCACCTCCGAGGTGACGCGGGCGACCGAGTTCGTCACCCGGCGGCGCGAGATGCCGGTCGCTCGGCCGACGACCAGCAGCTCCTCCAGCGAGGAGAGCTTCAGGTCGACGACCACGTCGTTCTGCCCCGGCTCGACGGACAAGGAAACCGGCTCGTAGCCGGCCGCGGTGATGGCGATGGTGAAGGCGCCAGCGGGGCGGCCTTCAATGGTGAACGCGCCGTCGTCGTCGGTCGTAGACCGAAGCTGGGTCGCGCTGACCCGTACCTGGGCGCCGGATACGGGCGTACTCTGGCCGGTGATCACCCGGCCGCGGAGCGTGGTGTCGACGATCGCGGCCGCGGGGGCCACCGACGACGATTCGGTCGTTGGGGTCTCGTTTGACGGATCAGTGGTGTCTTGTGCGTAAGCTGATTGGAACCCGGACAGGACCAATAGGCCCGTGACCGCGAGTGTGTATCTCTTCACGTTCAACCCTCCCGTGGCGTGAACGGGTGGAATTTCCTCGGCTTTCCGACCTTCACGCAAGATGTGGGAGAGGGTAAACTTTGTAATTATGAGCCCCAGATCGCGCTCCAGGATCGCATGATCGTTGTATGAATTCTCATTAATCGTTGGAATTACAAGGGTATTCGGATCGCGAAGTCCTTCGTAATCCGAGGCAATTATTTCGACAAAGTCTCGAATTTAACTGCGTGCTTACCCGCTAGAAGACGGGTTTCTGATATCAAGATACACGAACTGAGCTTATGGAAAGCGTGGTCGCGCGGGCCGCTCACCGAGACGCCTTGGGGGGCGGGATCGGGTCAAGAAGCGAGGTGGGGTTGACACAGAATACTGTCAAAGTGGCTTGTCTTATGTGCGACCGGGCACGTCGTGCGGGCCCCATCCCGAGAACGTCAGCGCGAACAGGACGACGAGGGTGACGATGACGCTGAGCATGGTGAGGAGGGCCGCCTTGCGGCCGCGCCATCCGATGGTCATTCGAAAATAAAGCAAGACCGCGTACAGCAGCCACACCATGACCCCAAGGGTGTTCAGGACGTTCCAATTCCAGTACTGGCCCGTCGATTGTTTGCTGTACACCACGCCGCACAGCAGTCCGATGCCCATGGCCGGGAATCCGAACTGAAAGAGCCGGAGCGAAACCTGGTCTAGGACCTCGAGAGCAGGAAGCCGCTGAAGGCCCGTGCCTCTCGTCACCCGCCGCTTCTTGGCCTTGAGTCGGCTCTCCTGAATCAGATACACCCCGGCCACGATCGCCGCCACCGCGAACGCCGCCTGGCCGAGAAAGGCGAACGCGATGTGGATGGGTAGCCACGCGGTGCGGAACCGCTCGGGAAGGTCTTGTGGCGCGTTGACCCACGCCGCCGCCGCCACCAGCGCCGCGGCCAGGAGCCCGGCAAAAACCGGAGCCTGAGGGATTCGGCTCTTCCACGCGATGGCCAGCGCAAACAGCGCGGCGAAGAAGCCGAACAGCGACAGGCCGTCCGACATCCCCGCGATGGGCACCGATCCGAGCGCCGCGGTCCGGACGGCGATCGCGATGGCGTGGGTCGCGACCGCGATAGTGAGTCCGACGGTGACCAGTCGCTCTCCCGACGCCTCCATGGGTCGGATCAGCTGGACGAGGCCGACCGCGGCCACCAGCCCATAAAAAATGGCGGCGACCTGCAGGAGAAGGGGCGCCAGGCTCATCGACGGGACGATACCCCTCTTTCGCGGCGGAAGCGAAGACTCAACGCTTCGCGCGGGGGTCCAGGATTCGGGGATCAGTGTCCGGGCAGCGTTTCGCCCAGCCGACATAAGCGAAAGCCAACGTCGTTCAGCCGTACGGACGGCTTGATCTCGTACCGTCGGGAGGCGCGGCAAGAGCTCGCGGGCGTGAACCACGAGCCGCCACGAACGATTCGATTCGAGCCCGGACGCGGATCGGGATCGCGACGCGGGTGTGGGTGGTACCGCGACGCCGAATCCAAGGTCCACTCGTAGACGTTGCCGAGCATGTCGTACAGGCCCCACGGGTTGGGCGCCTTGAGGCCGACGGGCTGGGTTTGGGATTCGGCGTTGCTCCGGAACCAGCCGGCTTCGGCCAGGGGTTGGTACCGGGCCTCGGCGGTCTTCGCCCGGCATCCGTGTTCCCACTGCGCTTCGGTGGGCAGGGTGAATCGGGCCCCGGGAAGGCGTGCGTTGAGCGCGTCGAGAAACGCGCGCACGTCATCGAACGCGACCCGTTCCACGGGGTGTTGGGGGCCGTTGAAGTACGAGGGCTGGTTGTCCATGATCGCCTGGTAAAGCGCCTGCGTCACCGGCGTCTCGCCGAGCCAGAATCCACCGGAAAGGGTGACCGGATGAACGGGGCCCTCGAGCGCGCCGCGGTCCGGATCGTCGGCGGACGCGCCCATCATGAAGGTGCCGGCCGGGATGTGGCGCATGCGGATGGGAACGCCGTCGACGTACGCTTCCGCGTAGTCACCGAGCAGGTCGGTCCCGCGGTTCCAGTCCCACCGTGACGACGCGATCACCGTGCCGCTCTGCACTCGCTCGATGGATTGGATGCGATGGCCGTCGGCGGCCCGGCCGACGGCGTCAAAGAAGTCACCGACGCAGTGCTTGAGATCCGCGCTGATCCAGTGCTCGCCTCTTCGTCGAAGGTCGAGGACCTCGTCGATCAGCGGCGCGAGGACCTCGGTCGCGGGCCGCGACTCGAGCGCGGTGTGGCTGGCCAGCTCCAGGCTCGAGAATGTGTCGCCGGCCTCGAGGGCGTCGACGGTGTTCTCAGGCAGGGCGATGTATTCGAGCTTGGCCGCGCGAATCAGGACGTCAGCGAGCGTCGCCACCACGTCCTTGATTCCGGTGACCTCGATCGCCCCCGGTGACCCATGGCGGATCTGATGGACCTGCAGCTGTTCATCGGCGCCCAGCTGCTGCCGTCGATAATCCAGTGCGCTGCGATCCGCGGGCAGCCCGTCGCGTTCGGATAGCAGCCGAACCGCGTACAGGCCATCGAGCCCTCGCAACACCCCTTCCAGCTCGCCGACGTTCCACTTGCCCTCGGTGACCAGCCGCAGGCCATCTTCGAGGGGATCCTCGACCGGCGGGTCGCGGGAGACCGAGGTTTGTTCGTCGGTCGGCCCGGAAGGAAAGAGGCTGAGCAGATGCAGCTGCGCGCGGGCGAGCCACTGTTCGAGTCGCCCCTGGGACTGCAGCTCGCTCATCAGCTCGCACAACAGCTCGGCCGCCGAGTCCGCCTCGGGGGGCCGTCGGCCGTCCCGCCACGGCGCCGCCTGCAAGATCGCGCCTTTCGTCGGATATACCTCGGAGAGGATCGCCAGCGCTCGTCGCGTCTCGGGGCGGTCGAAGTCGAGGGGGACCTGCTCGAACCACGGGGTGGGGTCGGTCATAAGCGACCGGAGCATAGCCGGCGACGGCCAGCGGCGCGCGGTCTCGGCGCCCATCGCGATTCTCAACGGAACAGATGGCCGTGGGCCCGGGGTTCAGGTGCCGTGCCCGCGACCTTTGCCCACCCCGCCTTCGCGCTATGGGCGCGCCGACTCCAGTTGCCGCCTTCGGCCCTCGTCTGCGGCGCGATCGCCCCCGACGTCGGGTACCTGTTGCCGTTCTGGTCGCCGTGGACCGGCCATACCGTTCTCGCCGTCCACACCTTCGCCCTCCCCGTCGGCCTCGTCCTCCTGGCCCTGTTTCATGGTTTGGCGGAGGCGGCGGTGATCGATCTGTTGCCGGGCGGGGTTCGGGAGCGGGTGCGCCCGTACGCGGGGCGCTTTCGGTGCGGTCCGGGGCCGGTGCGGTGGCTTCAGATCGGGGTCGCGGTCTGGTTGGGCGCGGCGACCCATGTCTTCGTCGACGCCTTGACCCACGCCAATGGCCAGATCGTGGTCCTCTGGCCGGCGGTGTTTCGGCGACAGGACCCGGTGACCGGGCTGTTCGTGCATCAGGTGCTGCAGTTTGGCTTGACCGTGGTGGGCACTGCCGCGCTGGCGATCGGGAGCTGGCGCTGGTTCCGCCGGCAACCGGCGCCGATTCGTTCGGCCCCTCGCCGACTGCGCGTGTCATGGTGGATGGTGAGTCTCGTCGTAGGCGCAGGGGCGACGGTGTGGGCCCTGAGCCAAGCGCGGGGGGTGGGCTGGCAGTGGTGGCACTGGCTCGCCGTACAGGGCGCGGCAAGCGGCTTGGTGCTGGTGGCGCTGGCGCTGTTGGCGCTCGGGCTCGTCCATCGGCTGCGGTCGGTCATCCGGAGCGGACCATGGGCTCAGGACATATGATCGGCCGTACTTGGGCGCGCCGATGTTCACGGGGCGAGGCGGATGTTGTCCGCCCCCGCGAGCAACACCGCGATCTTCTGCGGGGCCCGGGTGCGCTTGACCCGTCGCTCGAGCCTCAGCGCTTCGGACCACGTCAGCGGTCCGACGTGGTCGACCAAAGACACCGGGCCCCGGCCTCGGGTGTAACGGGCCCCGCGGCCGGCGTCGTGCGCCGCGACCCGGGCCGAGACGTCTTTAGTGATGCCGGTATAAAGCGAACCGTCTCCACACCGGACCACGTACACGAACCAGCCCTCGGCCACTTTCGTAACCTAGTTTCCCGTCCGGGCGGGCGCAAACTTATGGCGGGGGCTCGGCGGTCCAGCGGGGCCGGCCGTCTCGCTTCGGCCGGCCCCGCGAGCCTGGGGGGATGAAAAGAGGTCACTCGGCGTGAGCGGCGACGCTGTCGGCGGTGCGGTCGGTGCCGTGGCACACGTTGCACGTCTCCAGGTTGCCGGCCACGAGGCCGCTTCGCGGTCCGTTGACGTACGCACCGTTCAGGATCATGTGGTTCAGCGCCTGGGTGCTGTCGTGGCACGACCCGCAGGCCGCCGCGCCCGGCGTGGTCACGATGTCCTCGGGGTTCGGCACGGTCGCCCGCGCGGCGATGATCGCGTCGCGATCGTTCGGGGTCGCGCTGGGGATGATGCGGGTTCCGGCCAGCTCACCCAACGGCAGGTTCGTGTCGTAGGTGCCGGGGTTGTGGCAGGCCTCGCAGTTGTTGGCGTCGTTCGGGTAACCGACGTCGGCGTAGTTGTGCGGGCGGTTCGACGGCGGATTGGTAAACGTCGCCAGCCGGACGAACGCGAACTCGTTGCTGCGCACGGACGAGGCGTGAATCCCGTGGATCAACTCCCGAAGGTTCTGAGACTCCTCGGGGAACGTCAGCGGATTCAAGCCGTCGATCGGACCTGGCGACAGTGGGTCGGCGGGGTCGACGCCGTTATTGGCGAGCACCGCCTCGACGTTGTCGGAGAAGTTGCCGGCCAGGGCGGGGTCCGCGGCCCGGCCGCTGCTGCTCAAGTTCGGGTTGTGGCACAGGGCGCAGACCTGGACCTCGTACACCCGGTTGCCGCCGTGGGCCTCGAACCACTCGTGGCATCCGGAGCACTTGTCGGAGTTCACGATCTCGCGCCGTTGTTCGTCGCCTTCGATAGAGGCGAAGACGGAGACGGCGTGGCGGGCCACGCCGTCTTGTTGCCAGTAGCTCTGCAGGGCAACGGCCCTCATCATCGAGCCGGCCGGGAACGCGAAGTTCGTGGTGGCCACGAAGTAGCCGGAGTCGGTGGAGGTCAGCGTTCCACCGGTTCCCGCGATCAGGCTGGAGATGGAGACCGATGCCGGCTGCGCCGCGTTCTGTCCGATGTTGTTGTAGTCGATCGGGGCGTCGATGCCGTCCTGGGGCAGCGCGTACGCGAGCAGGAACGACGGGCCTCGGGCGAGGTCGGTGTCGAGGTTCAGCAGGTCCATGTCGTTGCCGTCTCGTTTGGTCTTGAACTCGATGACGGCCTGGTTGTTGGCGTCGACGGAGGCCCGACGGATCTCGTACTCGAACACCGACAGGCCTTCGGGCACCCCGGGGTTGTTCGGGGTCGAGTTCTCGGTGAGGTGGACGGCGGTGATCGAACAGTCGCTGTCGTTGTTCGGGCCGCAGTTGTTGAACGGGCTGTTCGACGCCGTATGACACACGCTGCACAGCTGGTTGTCCTGGTCCGCGGTGTGCTCGGCGAAGAACGTCGTCTCGTGGCAGCCGCCGCAGGAGTTGATGTTCGGCTTGACCTGCCAGTTGTCGCCTTCGGGGGTCTCCTCGCTCTGCGAGTGGCACTTGGCGCAGTGGGCCAGCGGCTGCGGGAAGCTGACCTCGGAGAAGTTGTCGCCGCGAATGATGTAGTCCGGCGCGCCCTGCTCGGCCCGGAAATCGCCGGCGTGGATGGCGTGGGTCATGAACGACATGTCGGCGATCGGCTTGTCGGTACCTTCGCTGGCGGTGTTGGTGTTGTGGCAGACGACGCAGTAGCCCGCGTCATAGCGGCTGCCGTGGGCGACGATGCGGCCGTGACACTGGTTGCAGTTCTCGGTGGAGATGATGTTCCGGGTTGCGGTGACCGGGTCGCCGTTGGGGACGAGGTCCATGACGTCGTTCGCGGCGGGGAGCCGATTGCCGTTCACGCGGCCGCTCACCTGCAGGACGAGGCGGTGGGTGGCGTCGGGCTCGTAGGCGATCGGGTCGCCGGTGGCGGGGTTCGTGGCGTTGGTGATGTCGTTGATGAACGTGTAGACGTACGTACCGTCGCCGTTGTCGACCAGGGTCCCTTCGCGGTCGTAGGTCGCCTGCATGAATTGATTGGGCGGGTCACCGCGCGCGCGGTTGACCATGCTCTGCCAGGAGGTCGGATCCTCGGGGATGTTGCCCTGGACCAGCTTCGCCAGGGAGAAACGGATGTTTCCGCCGCCGCCGGCAACGAGGCCGATCGCGCCTCGGCCCGCGCCGTCGATGACGCTGAACTCGACCGTGCTCGTCGCGCCCAGCGAGACGCTGTCGATGGTCGTGGTCAGGCTGCTGACGGTCTCGGCGGCGAGGACCACGGTCGGCGTGGTTCCGCCCGAGGCGCCGGTGGGACCCGTGGGTCCGGTCGGGCCCACCGTGCCGTCATTGCCGTCGCCGCCCGCAGGTCCCGTGGGTCCGGCCGGTCCCGCCGGCCCCGTCGCCCCGGGGGCGCCGTCATCGCCGGAGCATCCGGCCAGCGCGAGGCCAACGATTACTCCACTCAAAAGAATTCTACAAGACATCCGTCCTCCCAGTGTACGGCCGAGTGCGGATGGTCGCTCGCATCATGAACCCAGCTCCGTGTCCCCAGCCAGGGGCGGCCATCGTCCGACTCGGCGTCGGCCATCCTACCACCGTCCGCAACAATATCCACACCCGTCGAGCAACTTGACTTACGTGTTATCGACACGAAGTCTTGACTCGTATGCTGGGTGCTGTCGGTAACCAAACCGCGGACCGGCGTTACGAGTCCGTGGTCGAATCTCGTCGTGGTCCAGCGAGGCCAACAAAGGGACCTCAGCGCCCCGGATGGAGCGGCGTGTCAGCCGCACGGAGAGGACGCACCGCAGGTATCCCCTTTGGCGCACAGCGCCACAAAGGAGATTCGCGCTATTCAAACGAGTGCGAATCGTCCGTCGATGGGTCCGTCTCGTAACAACGACGTATTCCCACGTCTCGTGGCGGCCGGTGGCGGGGCGTCGAAGGGGGCCGCAGGTCGTCCGGGAACGTCTCGGGACATGGATGAGTCGCACCGCGGCTGAGGAGAGAGCCCATCCGCGGTAGGTGACGAACCTGGCCCGCTTTTCTCACCGACCTGCCGAGAGCCCGGCTGTGCGGCTGACAAGGCGTAGTAGGAGGCCTGAAGCTGGCCGGCGATTTGCCGCATGATCCGGATGTGGCTTCCAGAATCGAACCGCTGCAGGGTAATACGAGCTCTTCGGAAGGCTCTGGGCGTACCAGCCCCTGGACGCATCGATGCGGTCCGCACGGGGACGGGCGGTCAAGCTGGGGGCGGATACGCCCGCTGGATGGCCGCGAGTGCTTCGCCAAATACGCGATCTTCTTGTACCGCGAGGCCGTCGAGGCATGGCCGGGGGTGAGCTCGAGGCGGTTCAGGGTGCTTTTGCCGGCGACCGATCCCGCTTGCGCTTGCGTTCCTCGCCGGTCGGATCTTTCTTGCCCGCCTCCACGGCGAACGCGGGGTCGTCCCGCAGTGTGTCGTGGTCATTCAGATCTTCGTAGCCGCACGCGTTCCCCAAGACTCTCTGGGCGACGAGTTCCTCGACGGTATGCTCGATAAGGTCTGCATTGCGATGGTCGGCGAAGCAAGCCGCGAACGTCGCGAACAGGCGCGAACGTGCAGCAAGCTCGCGCAGAGCCAGGACACCGCCATCTGAGGTCGTCCGGCCTGCATCGAAGGCCGCTTCGACGCGGCGCTTGCCCATGCCTTGGAATTGAAACTGTCCCGAGATATCGTTTGCGCTCATCGTGTGTTCTCTTTGTTGGTGTTGTTGGGTGGTACTTTCAGTATCGGCGAAGAGGCACACGGTGATCCGTCGATTTGCAGAGGAACTTGCAAGCTCCATGAGAGCGCGCCGCCCCCGCTACTCTGCGTCGAACAATAGGGACAGGGACGGCCCGCGAGCCGCCCCCGCCTCCGTGGCCTAACTGTGCCGTTTGATGAGCGGCGTCAGCATGGCGCAGACTCGGTCGGCCCGTGTCAGGATCGCCGCGGTCGTTTCCTCGGATAGGATCCCCATCGTCGTGAGGACCTCCGCATGCACCGCAACCTCACCGGCCTCGCCTCGTGCTTCGGTGAACCGCTGTCGCTTCTGTCCGCGGGTGTATCGGTTGGCGCCTTCGCCAATCAGCGCGGCCGTTGCGCCCGCGGCCCGAAGGA
>JANQQN010000224.1 GCA_028289325.1 Myxococcota bacterium
CATCGTTCCGACCGCCGATTCGACCACGTCCGACCCCGAGACGGCCGAGCCCCCGTCGCAGTGGCCGTCACTCACCGAGATCGAAGCCACCCATATCCGCCGAACCCTCGAGCAGTCCGACGGCCGCATCTACGGACCGGGCGGCGCCGCCGAGCTGCTCGACATGAAGCCAACGACCCTGCAGAGCCGCATGCGCAAGCTCGGCATCGACCGCAAGCCGACCGCGCGGGAGGATTCGCGGCCCGCGCGGGAGTAGCGCGGCCCGCGTCCCCTCGGTGTTAGCCCGCCGGCGGCAAGGCGACCGGTGCGGTGCGGTCGACGCCGGGAACGTGGGTCACGCCCTCTCGGATACGGGTGGTGAGCCCTTCGGACACGCATCGCTCGGCTACCCGAATCGCGTTGCGCACCGCCCGGGGGCCCGACCGTCCGTGGGCCTTGATGCACAGCCGATCGAAGCCGAGGATCGGCGCGCCGCCGTACTGCTGCCAGTCGGTGACCTCTTTGAGCTGCTTGATGCCCTTCGACAGCAGCCACATGGCGACCTTCCAGCTCAAGCGCCGCCGGTACGCGTAGCGCGCCAGGTTGCGCACGCTATCCGCCATGCCTTCGATCATCTTTATCGTGATGTTGCCGGTAAACCCGTCACACACGATGACGTCGGCCCGTCCCTTCGGAATATCGAGCCCTTCGATGTTCCCGATGAAGTCGATGTTGGGCATCACCCGGAAGATTTCGTGGGCGGCTACGATTTCTTCAGTACCCTTGGTCGGTTCGCTTCCGTTGGAGAGAAGCGCGACCCTGGGACGAGGGTTCTGCGAGACGATGTTCGCGTACGCGCTTCCCATCAAGCCGAAGGCGGCCAGGTCTTGCGGTCCGACGCGAAGCGTCGCCCCCGCGTCCAGCAGGAGACTGAAAGGATCGTCGCGTTCTCCGCGCCGTCGCTCGGTAGGAATCACCGCCGCGAGAGCTGTGCGCCGAACGCCGGGTATACAGTTGAAGCACCGGGCGGCGGCCAATATCACCGCGCCGGTGTTTCCGGCCGATACCAGCGCGTCGGGACCTTCGTCGTCGGCCACCAATCGGGTGGCGACCAGCAGCGACGCGTCCGGCATCGCGTCCAGCGCGTCCTTCGGCTTGGCGCCCATCGGAATCGCGCGCGGCGCGTGGACGATTCGAACCCGATCCTCCGCGTGCGAAAACACGCGAAGGAGGGGTGTGATGGCCGCCTCATCACCTACGAGGACGATCTCGGCGTCGGTTCGTAGGGAAGCTTGCGCGGCACCTTCGACGATGGCTCGCGGTGCGTCATCACCACCCATCGCGTCAACTGCAATGCTGACCATGCTGGACCGGAGCGAAGCCTAGCCGAATATCGAAAGGGCAGCCATCGACACCATGGACCCATTGTTCTCTAGACTTCGATTTGTCGGTTTTCGCTGGTCCCGACGGGCCCTTGGTCGCCCGCCGCCGATGCGGGTCGTGGAGCGCCTCGCCGAGCGCTACGACTTTCAGTGGAGCGACCCAGGCTGGACCGGGCGAATCGATGGCTTGGCAGTCCAGCTCGTCGGCTTCGAGGGACAGGTGCAGGTCACTTTTGACCTTCCTGACGACCAACCCGACGACCTGGCCATGGTTCTCGACAGCGATCGCCCGGTTCCGCCGTGGCCGTTTCCCGCCGAAGACCTGGTGATCACCGGCGACGCCCGATTCGATGCCGAGGCCCACGTGGTGGGAAACGCCGTGGACGCTCTGGTGCGACTAGACCGCACGGCCCGCGATAGCCTCCGCGCCTGGCCGGGACTGACCCTCCTACGGCGACGGGTCAGCGTGTCGATATCCACCCGCCGCCTCGCGGATCAATTCATGGGCACTCTTCGTGCCCTCCGACATACGATCGGCTATCTGTGCCTTCCCGCCGACCAGCGCCGCCGCCGGCTGGTGAGCCGACTCGATGACGGTCGGGAACCCGTCAATCACCAGCAAGCTGTCTTGCAGTCCCTGGCTCGCGCGGGGTGGCTGGATGACGCGCTGTCGCGAAGCTTGCTCGACCATCCTCGGCCCGAGATACGGATCGAGGCCGCGACCCTGGCCCCGCCCGGCGATGCGGCGGCAGCGCGGACCCTGTGGGCGATGCTGCAGGCGAAGACCGTGGACCCCGCGTGGAGGGCGGAAGCGCTCCACCGCTGGATGGCCCGCACCCCCGACGACCAACGCCGAAGCGGCTTGGATAAACTCACGGATGGGCCTTACCCGGAAGTCGTGGCCGCGACCTGCTTCTGGTGGGGCCAGCAGCCGGACGCTCGAGAAAAGCTCACGGGGTGGCTCAAGCACCGGTCGACCGAAGTCCGGGCGGCGGCCATGGTCGCCCTCGGTAGCCTCTCGATCGTCCTCAAGCCCCAAGAAGAGGCCCTGATCATCCGAACCTTGCACCATCATCCGGAGGCCGCCCTCGTACAGGCCGCGCTGCAGGCGCTGCGGGTGGGCGGCGCTCGGTCCCTGCGGGCGGTCCGGGACTATCTGGAGTCGAACCGACCATCCGCGGAGACCCGGCGCGCGGCGCGAGCAACGTTAAAAGTCCTGCAGATCCGCCGCCGGTCGATGCCCGGTCGACTCGCCATCGTGGACAATGAGAGTGAAGGCCGGCTCAGCCTGCCCGGCGGCCAAGCGGCCTGACTCCGCCGCCATCCAACGCCGACATCGCCACCACCGACCACCTCAGAAATCTGGCAAGGGAAACGGCGATCACCCCCCACGCTCAGTTTTCTGAGCGGTTTCCGCGGTTAAATGGTCGGTCGGACCGTGGCCTGTGCCACAATCCCGTACCAGGCGACCTTGGCATGGCCCTCGCAATCCCTGTGGGCGTGCACGGCCGGAAGGGACCGGCCAGAATCAACTCGTACGGAGACAACGATGAACCCGAACCGTCTATTCACCGTCACCGCCGCGGCCTCGGCGCTGGCGCTGAGCGCCTGTAGCGACACCAACAACAGCACGCCTCAGCAGCCCATCGTCGTTCAGAACCAGGTTGCCCTCACCGCCGTCGGCTCCTGCGCGGAGCTCGAAACCTACCTCGAAGACAGCGTCATCGAGCAGATGAACGTCCATCTCGACAGCCTCAAGGAGGGTCACTACGGCTGGTGGGGGTGGTTCGGCGGCGGCCCAGCGGTGCTGGAAGGCGCAACCGATGACTTCGCACGCGCCCCGACCCCGGCCAGCGGCGATAGCGACAGCGGCGACGCCCCGACCGACTACACCGAGACCAACAATCAGGTGGAAGGGGTAGACGAAGCCGACTTCGTCAAGACCAACGGCACCCACATCTTCGTCCTGTCCGGCCAGAAACTGTACATGGTGAAGTCATGGCCCGCGGAGTCGATGACCATGACCGCGTCGGTCTCGATCGACGGCTATCCGAGCCAGATGTTGCTCGACGACGCCGGTAACGTCGTCGTCTTCTCGTATTTCCACCCGAGCTACGACACCGACGCGCTCTACTGGTGCAACTGGGGCTGCGGCAACCGGGTCATGACCAAGGTGACCGTCCTCAGCACCGCCGATGACACCCTCGACGTCATCCATCAAGTCTACCTGCACGGCAGCTACGCCGACGCCCGGGGCATCGACACCAGCGTCCGCGTGATCATGCGCGACTACGTGGCGATGCCGGAGGGCGTGCGCTGGTACCCAGAGAACTTCGCCGGCAATCCGGGCGATAACAAGGAAGCCTGGGAAGCGGCCATCGAGGCCACGAAGGCCAGCAACGCGGCGCTCATTCGCGCCCAAACCCTCGACGATTGGGTGCCCGAAGACTACTACGCCGACGGCGAGGGCAACCGCATCACCTTGCCTCGTGACTGCCAGAGCTTCAGCCGCTCCAACGCACCGGTCCGAATGGGCATCGCCACCGTCGGAACCATCAACATCACCGGGGGCAACGTCTCGTTGTCCAAGACTTCGGTCCTGGGCGAAGTCGGTGAGATCTATGCGTCGGCCGACGCGCTGTACATCGCCAACTTCCACTGGTGGTGGTGGCCGCAGGACAACCAGCGCAACCATACGTACTTCCACAAGTTCGACATCTCCAACCCGAACCGCGCCGTCTACAGCGCGTCGGGCGTCGTCGATGGCTACCCCCTCAACCAGTTTGCGATGGACGAGCACGACGGTTACTTCCGGGTCGCGACCACCATCGACGAGTGGAAGCTCCGAGACGGCGCGGAAGGCCCCTGGGACTTCGATTTCCGGACCTACAATCGCGTCACCGTCTTCGCCGAGCAGGACGGCGCTCTGAGCGAGGTCGGCCGGACCCGGGATCTGGCGGAACGAGAGCGGATCACCGCGGCTCGATTCATCGGGGACAAGGGTTACCTGGTCACCTTCGAGCAGATCGACCCCCTGTTCACCTTGGACCTGAGCAACCCCGCCGAACCTTCGATCCTCGGCGAGCTCAAGATTCCCGGCTTCTCCAGCTACCTTCACCCGCTCGACGAGAATCACCTGTTGGCCATCGGCGTCGACCTTCCCGAGCCGGACGAAAACGGGTTCATCGCCTGGAATCAGCGGTCGATGAAGCTGTCGATCTTCGACGTCAGCGACATGACCCAGCCCACCGAAAAGTTCGTGGAGCTGGTCGGAACGGCCTACGGCTGGTCCGAAGCCACGTGGGACCACAAGGCGTTCAACTACTTCGGCGCCCGCAGCATGCTGGCCATTCCTTTCTCGGACTTCTCGCCGGGAACCGACGGCGACGCATACTGGGAGAGCTTCGTCAGCGACCTGCGCCTGTTCCACATCGACGCCGCCAACGGCATCAGCGCGCGGGGCAGCGTGAGCATGCGAGACGTCCTGCGGACCGAGTCCGGGCCGGACTGGTACTACGCCTACAGCCCCTGGGTCCGGCGGGGCGTCATGGCCACCAGCGAGACCGACGACTACGCCTACGCGATCAGCGACGGCGGCATCCGTGCGGTCAACATGGCGAACCCCGACCAGCCGCTGTCGACGGTGGTGTTCGACCACGTGACCCACCGCTGACCCCTCCCCGCCCGCCGACCGAGGCGACCGCGCCGTCGCCTCGGTCACGCATCGAAGACCGATACGACGCGGACCCTAGAGACGTGACCAACAACCCCCGCGGCCCCCCGCCGGTTCTTGCCGGCCCTGGCCGCACGACCCCGCTTCGCGCTCTCCTCAGTTGCTGGGGGCCACCCAACGCCCTCGTCGTCGCACGACCAGGGCCGACAAGCCCTCGTCGAGGGCCTCACGTGGGTTATT
>JANQQN010000226.1 GCA_028289325.1 Myxococcota bacterium
CGGTGCGGCGCGCGCCGGGCCGGGCCCCCGCCGCCGCGGCGCGCGCTGGTGATCGGCGCCCCGCCACCGCAGTCGGTTAACGGCCGCGAAGGTGAGCCAAGCCGCCGGTGGAGCCGGCGGCCGCCGCGCCGCCCCGATCCGACCTTCGCAGAATGCGACGGTTCTGGGGGCAGGCGACGGTCCCTGGTTGGAGGTCCGAGGTGGGTATATGTATGGTGCGCCGACTGCCGTGAACTCGATGTTCCATGCCACCGATGATGTTCGGATCGCGGGCCTGAGGCCGCTGATCCCCCCCGCGATCCTGATGGAGGAGCTCCCGCTGTCCGCCGACGCGTCCGAGGTCGTGTCGCGCAGCCGACGAGCGGCGGAGACGATCCTGGCCGGCGAGGATGAGCGGTTGCTGGTGGTGGTCGGGCCTTGCTCGATCCACGACCCGCGCGCTGCGGTCGAGTACGCCCGACTGCTCAAGAACTGCACCGACCGGCTGGCCGACGACCTACACATCGTCATGCGGGTGTACTTCGAGAAGCCCCGGACTCGGGTGGGCTGGAAAGGGCTCATCAACGACCCGGACCTCGACTCGAGCTTTCGGATCAACAAGGGGCTACGGGCGGCGCGGCAGCTCCTGGTCGACCTTGCGGAGCTCGGTTTGCCCGCAGGGACGGAGTTCCTGGATACCATCACGCCTCAGTTCATCGCCGACCTCGTCTCCTGGGGGGCCATCGGGGCGCGGACCACCGAGAGCCAGGTCCACCGGGAGCTGGCCTCGGGGCTGTCGATGCCCGTCGGTTTCAAGAATGGAACCAACGGCGACGTGGGCATCGCGATCGACGCCATCGGGGCCGCCCGTCATCCCCACCATTTCTTGTCGGTGACCAAACAAGGCATCTCGGCGATCGTGGCCACCAAGGGCAATGGGTTCTGCCACGTCATCCTGCGCGGGGCCCACGACGGTCCGAACTATGATGCGGCGTCGATTGGGCGGACGACCGAGCAGCTCGAGAGCCACGGCATGCGGCCGCGAGTCATGGTGGACTGCAGCCACGGCAACAGCCGTAAGGACCATCTTCGCCAGGTCGAGGTCGCCCGCGACGTGGCCGCCCAGATCGAAGGGGGGTCCCAAGGCGTCTTCGGGGTCATGATCGAGAGCAACCTGGTCGGCGGCCGGCAGGCGCTGAAGACGGATCAGCCGCTGGTCTACGGCCAGAGCATCACCGACGCGTGCATCGGTTGGGAAGACACGGTACCGGTGCTGGAAGGGCTCGCCGCCGCGGTCCGGGCCCGTCGAGGACACCGCGCATGAGCGACAAGCTCGACCTCGGGGCGCTTCGTCACGCGCTGGACGACGTCGATCGACGGTTGATCGACGCGCTGGCCGAGCGTCAATCGATCGTCGGAAAGGTCACTGCGCTCAAGACCGCAGGGCAAAAGCCACTGCGGGACGTTCTCCGGGAAGAGGCGATTCTGAACCGCCTCGTCGACCTCGGCGCGGGCGCGGGGCTCGACCGCCACTTCGTCACCCGCCTCTACCAGGAGATCCTCGAGCAGTCCGTGCGCCGCCAGCAAGAGGCACTGCTGGATCGAGACAATCCGAACCGGGCGAACGGACACCCGGTGGTGGTCGCGTATCTCGGCGGCGAGGGCTCCTACTCTCACCAGGCCGCGACCCGTCACTTCGGAGGCCACGACCGGGAGGTGGTGTATCGCGCCGGTCCGAGCTTTGCCGATCTGGTCGACGGTGTGCTCGACGGGTCCGCCGACTACGCCATCTTGCCCATCGAGAACACCACCGCGGGATCGATCAACGAAGTGTACGACCTGCTGCGGGAACGAGAGGTGTACCTGGTGGGGGAGGAGGTCCAGCGCATCAACCACATGCTCCTCGGGGTTCAAACCGTCGAGCTGTCCCAGATTCGCCGGATCTTGGGTCACCCGCAGGCGTTGGCCCAGTGCAGTCGGTTTTTGCGGCGGCTTCACCACTGCCGAACGGAGTCTGTCAACGACACCGCGACCGCCGCCCGGCGGGTGGCGGAAGACAACGATCTTTCCCAGGCCGCGCTCGCCAACGACGTCACCGCGTCGCGGTATGGCCTGGAGGTCCTGGCCCGCGAGGTATCCAACCAGCCCGAGAATCTGACGCGATTCGTGGTCGTAGGGCGGTCGATGGTCGAACTGGATCCCCGCATCGCGTGCAAAACGTCGCTGGTGTTTGCGACGGGTCATCAAGAGGGCTCGTTGCTGCGCGTTTTGCAGCTGTTCGCCGACCACGGCCTGAATCTCACCAAGCTCGAGTCTCGGCCTCGGCCCGGGGAGCCGTGGAAGTACATGTTTTATCTCGACTTCGAGGGGCAGCTATCGGGCCCGCAGATGGACGCCGCGCTCGCCGAGCTCGAGCCGCTGACCCAAGACCTCAAGCTCCTCGGAACGTATCCCGCCCGGACCGTCGCCGACGCTCAGCCGGCTCAGCCTACGCGCTGAGCCCGGTCTTCAGCGCGCGGTCGAAACGTTCGCCGATGTCCTGCAGACGGTCGGTCGTCTCGTTCGAGAAGACGAGGCGGACGTACTTATCGCACCGGCGGGTGCCCCAGTTGATCATGGGGGTGGCGGCGACCTTGGCTCGCTCGAGCAGCCGTCTGGACGCCTCGGGACCGGTGAGCCCGAGGTCGGAGACGTCGACCAGCAGCGACCATCCTCCGTGAGGTACGATGACCCGGTAAGCGGACAAGCTGGATACGATGAGGTCCCGGCGTCTTTCGAGCTCAGCCACACTGGCCGCGATTCCGTCGTCGGGATCCTCGAGCGCCTGGGCCACCGCGCCCATCGCGATGCCCGTCTGGCACACCACGTTCGTCAGGCTCACCCGAGCGACGTCGGCCATGATCGGCGCGGGCCCCACGATCCAGCCGACCCGCCAGCCGATCATTCGATACTCTTTGGACGCGGAACCGACGGTGATCACGCGGTCCCGCATGCCGTCGAAGCTCGCGGGGTGGATCACCGGGCGGCGGTCGAACACCAGGCGTTCCATCGCCGCGTCGTTGATCACCCAGCAGTCGGCTCGTCGGCACAGGTCGATGACCGCCGCCCACTCGTCGGCGGTGAAGACGGCGCCGGTGGGCATCGACGGGCTCATCAGCAGCGCCGCCTTGATGCGGCTCGGATCGACCCGGCGGAGGGCGTCGAGGTCGAGGCGCCATCCTTCGTCGGTCGCGAGCAGCGGAACGTACTTCGGTACCGCCTGGACGAGCCGGACCCGATTGATGAGGCCCACGTACGTCGGGTCGGTCATCAGCACTTCGTCACCCGGCTCGAGCGTCGCGAGCAGAACGTTGACGATCCCCGCCAGGCCCCCGGCACTGATCACGCACTCGGTTTTCCAGTCGTACTGGACACCGGCCTGGCGCCCCACGTGGGCGGCGGCGGCGCGGCGGGTCGAACTCAGTCCGACGAACGGCAGGTAGCTGTTCGCGTCGTCGTCGAGGACCGCCTGCTGGGTGAATTGAACGGCTCGGGCCGGCGGAGGAATGTTGGTGTCCAGATTCTCCAGCCGGAGAACGTCGTGGTCCTCGAGGCTGTCCGCAAGGTCTCCCATCTGCTCGACCCCGATCGGGGTGATGTGCTCCAGGCGCGAAACCGACATTGCGCCCATCTTAGGGGCGTCGAGGGGGTCACGCCATAGCCGGTTCGTTGGGCCGGGATTCTTCTCTCGGCGCGCAGATGCTCGACAGGGTCTCAGCGATGTCTTCGGTGGTGAAGCCGGCGGTTCGGACCCGAACTCCGGTTCGCCGGTGGTCGCTCGCCGCATGGCAGTGACGAGCCAGGTCCCCGAGCGACAGCACCCCGACCACCCGTTCGCACTCGTCGACCACGGGTAGCCGTCGCACCTGTCGCGCTTTCATGAGCGCTTCCGCCGCTTCGACCGATTCCCGCGGGCGGCAGAAGTACACGAGCCGAGTCATCGCCACCGTGGTGGGAATCTCGTGCAGGGCCCGACCCTGCGTATACGCGGCCATACAGATGTCGCGGTCGGTGATCACGGCGACGATGCGCTTGTGCTCGTCGACGACGGGAACGAACCCACAGTCGCGATCCCACATGATTTGAGCGGGCACGCTGAGCGGGTCGCGCTTACGGCAGTATCCGATATCCTTCGTCATGATGGTCTCTACAAGCATGTTCATCTCCTTCGTTGAAAACGTGCATTGGATATGCCAACGACATTATTGTCGGAGACCCGCCCGGTTTGAGGGAACTTACTGAACACTGCTTCGAGATCGCGATCCGTATCGGTAGCACAGGGACGCGAAGTCGTAACGTCATTAGCGTCGAGTCGATAAGTGGCTTACGGGTGATCGACCATCCGAGCCAGGGGCGCTTCGCTCAAGACCTCGTCGAGCGCTTCGAGCAGATGATCAGCATTGGATCGTCCAAAGGTGAGCGGCGGCCGGATTTTCAGGACATTGGCGTCAGGACCATCGCGGCCGATGAGAACGCGGCGGGCCCGGAGCCGGTCGACCACGTACTTCGCCGCTTCGGTGGCCGGGGTGCGGCGCTCGCGATCCCGCACCAGGTCCACGCCGATAAACAGGCCCAGCCCGCGAACGTCGCCGATGATCCGGTGTCGGGTCTCGAGGGCGCGAAGACCGGCCAACAGATGGGCGCCGACGGCCTCTGCGCTCGCGGGCAACGCCTCATCCTCGATGATGCGAAGGACTTCTCGGCCCACGACGCAGGCGAGGGTGCTGCCCCCGAACGTGGAGAAGAACTCCATTCCGTTGGCGAACGAGCTCGCGATCGCGCGCGTGGTGACCACGGCCGCCAATGGATAGCCGTTGCCCAGCGGCTTGCCCAACACCACGATGTCGGGCGACGCCTCTTGCTGCTCGAACGCCCAGCGATATCCGCCCAGCCGGCCGAGTCCGGTCTGCACTTCGTCGGCGATGCACAACCCGCCCCCTCGCCGGACGGCGGCGTAGGCCGCGGCCAGATATCCGTCGGGGGGAACGATTTGGCCGCCTACGCTGGGAAACGGCTCACAGATGAAGGCGCCCGGTTTGCGGCCTTCGTCCGCGAGCCGGGCGACGGTGACTTCCACGTCTCGGGCGTACGCGAGCCCCGTCTCCCGGGTCCGGCCTCGGTGGGGGCCCCGATACGGGTCGGCCACGGGGACGACATGGACCCAGTCGGGCGGGCCATGTCCGCCCGGTCCGTTGAACTTGTAGGCGCTGATGTCGATCGCGCTGGCGGTGTGGCCGTGGTACCCCGCGTCGACGGTGATCACATCCTTCGACCCGGTGTGCGCTCTGACCAGGCGCAGCGCGAGTTCGTTGGCTTCGCTGGCCGAGTTCAAGAGGTAACAGGTATCGAGGTGAGGCGGAAACAGCGACGTCAGCGCCTCGGCGTATTCGAGTCGCGCCGGATGCAGATATCGAGTGTTGGTGTTGAGGAGACGGAGCTGACGGGCCGCGGCCGCGGTGATCCGCGGATGAGCGTGTCCGACGTGAGGAACGTTGTTGTAAGCGTCGAGGTACGTCCGGCCGAGAGGGTCGAACAGGTAGTGTCGCCACCCGCGTACGGCGACCACCGGGACCGTGTACGACGTCGACAGGTTGTCGCCGAAGTGGGCTTGTCGCCGGCGGGTCAAGTCATCGACGGTCGGAATCGGGGTCGTCGCCCGCTCATCGTCGAGGTTGAGCAGCGCCGCGGGATTGGGAAACACGGCCTTCGCGACGTCGATCTCGTCGGGATCCACCACCCCCGGCCAGTCGAAGTCCGGGCCCAACGGGGCTAGCCCCAGCTGCAGATGTAGGTGAGGAGGCCAGCCGCCGTTTTCGGCCTCCGCCCCCAGGCGCGCGAACGTCTCTCCGGCCCGGAGCGTTCGCCCAACGTGCAGTCGCTCGGTGACCTCCCGGGCCAGATGTCCGTACAATGAGTAGAACCGACGTTCGGTGGGGGTGCGGTGGGCGAGGACCACGACCCCGCCGTAGTCGCCTGGGGCTTCGTTGTACGCGACGGCGCACACGACGGCGTCGGTCGGGGCCCGCACCTCGGTTCCGGCGGGCGCGAACACGTCGATGCCGATGTGGACGGTCCGGCGGTCCGAAGTCGGGTGGGGCCCGAGCGCGAACGCGGGGGCGTTGTACACCAGCCGCGGCTCGAGGTAGCGCCCGATGGTCACCTCCGACGAAGACACCGGTTCGTTGGTCAGCTGAAAGGGGTCTTGCGGGGCGTCGGCGCCTTCGACGCTGAGGTCGAGTCGCCGGACGAGATCGAGATCGAGATCGGGGTCGAGGGCGAGAACCGGGGCATAGGTGGGGCGCGCGCGCTTGATCTGTGCGATCGTGGTTGCGCCACCGTCAACGATGGGGCGGCCGAGCGCCCGGTTGAGGAGCGCTCGGACCCAATCGGGGTGGGTGCGTTGGTAACGCCGAAGGAACGTCCACGCTGGGGCCTCGGTGACCGTCACGTACGGATCGTCGGGCTTTTGGCGCTTGGTCACCGCGGCGTTGGTGACGCTCACCGCGAGGCGGGTCAGCAGCAGCGGATAGAGCAGGGCGACCTCTTCGTCGGTCAACGGCCGGACGGCGTCGTATCCGCGGGCGAGCGCAGCGAGCGCATCCAGCGGTCGGTCGCCATGGAGGACGACGTAGGCACCGGCGACGGCCAGCTCGCAGATGGCGGGGGCGCGGATCATGTCGCCGAAATCGATGAGCCCAGTGACCGCGGGTGCGACGGGATCACCGACGTCGACCAGGACGTTGTGGTCGTTCGCATCGTTGTGGATGGCGGTGGCCGCGAGTTGCTCCAGTCGTGGGCGGACCATGGTTTCGAATCGGTCGAGGATCGAGGTGACCATCTCGGCATCGGCGTCGGCCAAGACGGTGAGGTGAGGTCGGATCCACGCCGCGCGCCGCAGGTCCCACTTCAGGTTGCGGTCCAGGGCGGGGTGATCGAACTCGGCCAGGGTGTGGTCGAGACGGCCCAACAGGGCGCCGAGGGCTTGTGCGAGCGCGGCGCTCTTCGGTCGCGCGTCACAGTAGAGCGCGCCCGGAAGGTGGGAGATGGACCACACGATTCGGGACTCCCCGTCGGGGTCGGTGGCCGTCGTCGTTGGGTCTCCGTCGCCGGTCGCCAAGACGACGGGGACGGGAAGGTCGGGGCTTCGTTCGGCGACCCAGGTGAGGGCCCGGATCTGCAGATCGACCAGCGGCGACCAGCAGTCGGGCCGCATGGCTTTGAGAATCCGCAACTGTCCTTGCTTCTCTCGGACGAGAAAGTTCCGGTCGTGTTCGCCGGGAAGAATCGTGAGACGACCTTCAATCCCGTACCGCTCTCGAAGCAGGCGTTCGCCCCACGCCGACCACTGCGCGCGCTGATGACCGTCGACCATTGGCCCGTTCTGACGCCCTTGGAGGATAAAGACAACCGGGGCTCCCGGCCGGGCGGGTCGGTAGGCGGTTTGGCGGGAGCGTCTGTCTTGGACCGGACGAAGGTGTCATGGCCGGGGGCGCACGGCGCGCGCGAATGCGTCGGCATCGAGGGTGTTCAACACCTCGGCCGCCGCGAGGCCGCCGGCCCGTCCCGCGTCGACCGCGGTATCGACCATGGTCAGACCCCGCACCGAGTGGGCGTCGGCGGACAGCACGAACGGGATCCCCCGCGCGCGCGCCTCCCGTATCCACTCCGGGGGCAGGTCCATGCGGTGGGGGTCGCCGTTGACCTCGAGGACGTGTCCTCGCTCGGCCATGCGGTCGAAGATCCGCGGTAGGTCAGCCTCGATCGGAGGGCGGGATAGAACGAGACGGGCGAGGGGGTGGCCCCATATCATTCGGATGGGGAGATCGAACGTCTTGAGCAATCGGTCGGTCATCGCCTCGGGGGTCATTCGAAATCGACCGTGGATGCTGGCGATGACCACGTCGAGATCCCGGAGAACCTCGATCGGGTGATCGAGCCCCCCTTCGGCCTGGATGTCGCTCTCGGTCCCGCGGAGGATGCGAATGCCGACCTCCTCCTGCACCGCGCGGATCTCCTCGCCCTGGCGCGTGAGGTCCGCGAGGGACACGCCGCCGGCGTAGCGGGCGCTCGGCGAGTGGTCGGTCACCGTCAGGTACTCGAACCCGAGCGCTCGGGCTTCCGAGGCGAGGCGGCGCAGGTCGTCACGGCCGTCGGAGGCCGTGGTGTGGGCGTGGACCAGGCCCCGGACGTCGTCGCGGTTGACGAGCTCGGGCGCCGGCGCGCCCGACGCGAACGCCCATCTGACCTCTGGGGGCCACGCCGGCAGACCTGCGCTTCGGATCAGCGCCGCCTCATCGTCGAAGACTTCGGCGGTGGCAAGCGCCGTTTCGACGAACGACGCGGGCCCCGTCGTGGCCAGCAGCGCCGCGCCGAACCGGTCGGCGGGCGCGAGCCACACGTAGCCGGGCACCCCTTCCCGAAGCGTACAGCGCCATCCGGCGAGGCCGAGCTCCGGGCGCAGGGGCTCGGCCGGCGTCCAGTCGTGAGCCCCGGGCAGCGGGGGCAGGTCGATGCGCGCCCCGACGCCAACGAGATCGATCCGATCCACGCCGGCGCTCCGTCGCCGGACCGGACCGGACGCCGTGAGCGGGGTGCCGAGGATCGGCGACCAGGCTTCGATGAGCTCCGCCGAAAGCTGTCGGGCGTGGGGGAGCAGCAGCAGCATTGGGCTTTCGTCGAGCTGACCCAGCGACCGCTCGATCTGCTGGACGGTCGAGGGACCGAACCCTCGAACCTCCGCCACCGCGCCCGATTGAGCGGCGAGGCGGAGGTCTTCGACGGTTTCGATGCCCAGGCTCTGGTGGAGGGTCTGTAGCCTCGCGAGACCGAGGCCCGGGATCCGGGCGAGGCGGGCGACGTCCCGAGGAAAGCGGCGTCGCAGCGCCGACAAGACCTGGCATCGACCGGTCTGATGGAGCTCGCCGACGACCTTCGCGGTCTTGGCGCCCACCCCCGGCAGCTCGGCGGCGCGGCCGGCGTCGATCAGCTGCTCGACGTCGCCGTCGTATCGGGCTAACGCGTCGGCCGCCTTGCGATAGGCGCGGCTGCGAAAGAAGTCTTCTTTGCGTAGCGACAGCAGCCACGCGATCTCGCGCAGACTGGCGATGATGTGCGCGCTCGACGACGCCATGAGCGGTCAGGGTGCCTCGTCGGCGCCCGGCGTTCAACGGTCACGGAGTCGGAAGACGAGGACGCCGCAGATGGGATAGGACGGCGAGAAGCATGTCCGAGCCGAGCTGGTATTCGATTCTTCCTCCCGTCCTCGCCATCGTGCTCGCGCTGTGGAGCAGACAGGTCATTCTCTCTCTCTTCGCGGGGATCTGGATCGGCTTCACCCTGTTGAACGCCCTCAATCCTCTCCGAGGCGTGGCGGCAGCGATCGACGGGATCATCGACGTGTTCGGCGACCCCTCGGATGCGAGGGTTTTGATCTTCACCTTGTTGGTTGGTTCCCTCATCACCTCCATCGAGGAGTCGGGGGGGGTTCGGGGCTTCGTTGGTTTCCTCGAGACCCGGCGATGGGTTCACACCGGCCGGCGGGCGCAGCTCATGGCGTGGGCGACGGGGCTGGTGATCTTCATCGAGTCGAACATCACGCTGCTGGTCGCGGGCGCGGTCAGCCGCCCGTTGTTCGACCGGTACCGGATCTCCCGGGAGAAGCTCGCGTACATCATCGACTCCACCTCGGCTCCGGTGTGCGTGATGATTCCGTTGAACGCGTGGGGGGCGGTGATCATCGGGCTGATCGGCACGAGCGGGGTCAGCAACCCCCTCGAGGTCTTCGTGGCCTCGATTCCCTACAACCTCTACGCGCTGGTGGCGATCGCGTTGTCATTGGTGGTCATCGTCGTCGGTGGCCCAGATTTCGGACCCATGAAGGCGGCGGAGATCCGAACTCGGGCCGGCGACGTTCTGTGGCCGAAGGCGCTGCCGATCGTCGAGCTCGTTTCGGGCCCGCCGGCGGCGGCGGACGGGGATGACGGCCCTTCGGCGGCGTACATGGTCGTGCCCATCCTGACGATGATCGCGATGATGCCTCTCGGCCTGTACGTGACCGGCGACGGCGACCTCATCAAGGGATCGGGATCGACGGCGATCATGTGGGCGGTCGCTTCCGCTCTCGTCGTGCTGTGGTTGATGATGCTGGCGAAGAAGAAAGCGTCGATCGAGCAGCTGATGGGGTGGTTGATGGTCGGCGCCGGCAAGCTGTTGCCGGTATCGACCATCCTGTTGTTCGCGCTCGCGCTGGGCGACGTGGCGAAGGCCATGGGGACCGGCCCCTACGTCGCGGGGATCGCCAGCGCGGCCGTTCCCGCGTACCTCATCGCGCCGCTGGTGTTCGTCGTGTCGTCGTTCATCGCGTTCTCGGTGGGGTCCAGCTGGGGAACGTTCGCGATCATGATTCCCATCGCGGTGCCGATCGCCCAATCCCTCGGGTTGCCGATTCCGTTGCTGGTGGGGGCCGCGGTCTCGGGTGCGATCTTCGGTGACCACGCGTCCCCGATCAGCGACACGACCGTCGTAGCGTCGATGGCCGCAGCCACCGACCACATCGACCACGTGCGTACGCAGCTGCCGTACGCGCTGCTGGCGGCGGCCATCGCCACCGTGGGCTTCACGGCCCTCGGCATGGTGTCGGGGACGGTCGCGCCGGGTTGAGCTCAGGCGTCCTTGGCGTCGTTGGCCTGCTGGAGCAGGGTTCGGCTTTCTCGCAAAAAGCGCGGCGCGTAGCTTCCGAACCAGTCGCTGACCTGACGAAAGGCGGCGACGAAAGCGCCTTTGTCGCCGGTCTCGAGAACCCCGAGCGCGGCCCCGAAACGCTGATGAAACCGCCGGATCATGTCGACGTTGCGCGGCGAGGCCATGATGATGTCGGCGTAGAGGTGGGGGTCTTGAGCGAACAGGCGACCCACCATCGCCAGCTCCAAGCGGTAGATCGGCGAGCTGAGCCGCAACAGGTCGGCGAGGCCGGGGTCTTCCTCCGCGAGGTGTACGCCGTAGGCGAACGACGTGAAGTGTCGCAAGGCCTGAATGAGCGCCATGCCCTGGTCGTGTTCGACGGCGCTGATCCGGTGCACGGTCGCCCCCCAGATCTGCACCTGCTCGAGCAACCACTGGTAGGCCTCCGGCTGTCGGCCGTCGCAATACGCGACCACCTGCTTGGCCAGCGACGGGACGTCGGGGCCAAACATCGGATGCAGGCCCACCACCGGCCCCGAGTGGGCGGCCATCATCGCCTCCAAGGGGGCGGACTTGATCGATGTAAAGTCCGCGAGGACGCAACGGCCGGGAAGGGCCGGCAGACGGCGGATCACCTCGACGGTGACGGCGATGGGGACGGTGACCACGACCAGACCCGCGTCGCTCAACATGGATCCCGCGTCCGCCCAGTCGTCCTCCCCGAGCTTGCGGACCGCGTAGCCGGAGCTCTCGAATAATCGGGCGAAGAGGCGACCGAGCCGGCCGTGGCCGCCCACGAGAACGATCGGTCCGAGGCCGGGGAACACACATTTGAAGCCCGTGTCGTGCTCGCTCTGATAGGACTCCCTCATCGTTCGGCGCAAAATGTCCTCGATCAGATCCGGCGGGATTCCCCGGTCGACCGCGTCTTGGCGCCGGCGGGCGAACATGTCGGCCTCTCGGTCGGGGGCGTAGATGGGCAGGCCATGCTGGCTCTTGACCTTGCCCACCGCGCTTACGATCTCCATCCGCCGGGCCAAAAGCTCGACGAGCTGGGTGTCCAGCTCATCGATCTCTCGGCGAAGGCGGCTCAACTCGGCAACCATCGGGCTACTGTACCTCCATCGCGGGCCACGGCCCGCGGCGCGCGTTCTCGTACGATCACCGTCGCAACGCAATTGTCGAATTCATCTCACTATCCTGGTGCTTTGTCGCCGCGCCGACGCCGGCGTGGTCTGGATACATGCGCCCCACGCGCCCCGCGCCGCGGCCCCCAGGCCGCGCTGACGGGTCGCGGAACCGACACAAGGAGTCAGCCTTCATGCGTACCCCAGAAATTGCGCTCGCGGGCCTCGTCGCGGCCTCGCTCGTCGCGGCGACCCTCATCCCCGCACCCCTTATCCTCGGGCCCGATGGCGATGAACCCGTCGCGATGGCCCCCGCCATCACCTACCTCCCGCCCGGACGAAGCCCGTTGGTCATCAACGAGGTGCGGGTCAACCAGAGCGGCGCCAACGACGACGAATTCTTCGAGATCGCCGGGGCCCCCAACGCGTCGCTGGCCGGGCTCAGCTTCATCATCCTGTCGAACGAATTCAACCCGGGCCAAGTGGACTTCGCCCTCGATCTGTCGGCCTTCACCATCCAGGCCGACGGCCTGTTCGCGTTCGGCGACGCCACCCTCGACACGGGCACCCTCGACGCCACCGCGACCTTCGATTGGTTCAATAGCCCGACCACGTACCTGATCGTCGAAAGCTTCACCGGAGCTGCCGGCGACGACCTCGACCTCAACGACGATGGGGTGCTCGATGTCGTTCCCTTCGGTGTCGTCTACGACTCGGTCTCGATCGTCGACGGGGACGCGAATCCCGACCGCGTGTACGGCGCCAGTGCGCTCGTGGGCCCCGACGGCAGCTTCATCCCCGCCCACTTCTTCCGCAGCCCGAGTCGGACCGGCGGCTTTCAGCTCGGCTCCTTCGGCAGCCTGGCCAGCGACACCCCCGGCGCCCCCAACAGCGTCGGCGGGCCAACGCCGACGTTGATCAGCGCCATTCAGGGCGCGACGCCCCCCGACGGCGACGCGACCAACGACGACAGCCCGCTGTTCAACACCGAGGTGACCGTGCGCGGGACCGTGACCGGCGACTTTCAGCCGACGCCCGGGGACGACGGCGACCTTCGGGGCTTCTACGTCCAGGAGGAGGACGCCGACGCCGATACCGACCCGAACACGTCGGAAGGTATCTTCGTGTTCGCCGAGGCCTTCGACGTCGAAAAAGGAGATCTCGTGGAGATCTCCGGCACCGTCGACGAGTTCTTCGGTCTCACGCAGATCGATACCGTGACCAGCCTGACGCGCCTGAGCGTCGGCAATCCGCTGCCGAGCGCGGTCAGCGTCTCGCTGCCGGCCGCGGACACCGTCCTCAACCGCGACGGTGAAGTCATCGCCGACCTCGAGCCGTTCGAAGGCATGCGGGTTCGCTTCCCGCAGCCGCTGTCGGTCACGGAGCTGTTCCAGCTCGATCGGTTCGGCGAGATGCGTCTCGCCGAGGGCGGTCGCTTCTTCCAGTTCACCAACGCCAACGCACCGGACGTGGCTGGCTTCGCCGCCCACCTCGAGGCCATAGCGGCCCGCAACGTGTTCCTCGATGATGGCCTGACCGCGCAAAACCCAGATCCCGTCCGCTATCCTGGCGGGTTCGCGGCGGGGGGCCTGGCCTCGGACAACACCGTTCGAATGGGCGACCTCGTCGTCAACCTCACCGGCATCCTTCATTTCAGCCGCGGCAGCGGGGGCAGCGGCGACGAGGCGTACCGGGTCATGCCCACCGAGGAGCCTCACTTCTTGCCCACCAACCTGCGGCCGCCCGTGCCCGACGTGGGGGGGGCGCTCAAGGTCGCCAGCTTCAACGTCCTCAACTTCTTCAATACCCTCTCCGACGGCAACGGGCAGTGCTTCAGCGACGGAAGCTTTTCCCCGGGGAACTGCCGCGGCGCCAACTCGGAGGCCGAGCTCGACCGGCAGCGGACCAAGCTGGTGACGGCGATGGCCGAGCTCGACGCGGACATCTACGGCCTCATCGAAATCGAAAACGACATCGTCGACGGCGACAACAGCTCGATCGCGGACCTGACCCGGGCCTTGACCGCCCGCGGTACGCCGAGCTGCGACGGGGGCTTCGACTACGTCGATCCCGGCGTTCGCATCGGCGAGGACGCGATCGCGGTGGGGATCGTCTTCTGCACCAGCTCCGTTCGCCGCGCGCCCGGTAGCCGCCCCGCCGTTCTGACCGACGCCGACCTGCCCGGGCTCGGCCTATCCAACACTCCGCCGGTCTTCACCGGCCCCAGCACCAGCCGCTCGCCCCTGGCCGCGAGCTTCGTGGACATCGCGAGCGACGGGGTGTTCACCGTCGCCGTCAACCACTTCAAATCGAAGGGCGGCAGCGGCAACGGTGACGACGCGGACAACAACGACGGCGCCGGCGCGTTCAACGGCACTCGCACTCGATCTTCAGAAGCGCTGAACGCGTGGCTTCTCAGCGACCCCACCGGCGCCGGGACCAGCAACATCCTGATCATCGGCGACCTCAATGCGTATCCGGAGGAGACCCCGATCACCACCTTGGAAACCGCGGGTTGGACCAACCTCCTCGGGGACACGGGGACCGGGTACTCGTTCGTGTTCGACGCGCAGGCTGGCGTCCTCGACTATGCTCTCGCCAGCGCTAGCCTCGCCGGCCAGGTGACCAGCGCCGCCGAGTGGCACAGCAACGCTGACGAGCCCGACGGCCTCGACTACAACCTCGACTTCGGCCGGCATCCGTCGGCCTTCGACGGCTTCGATCCCTATCGGGCTTCGGATCACGATGCGGTGATCATCGGGCTCAACGTGAGCCCCGTCGAAACCAGCGACGTCTTCGCTGAGGACTTCAGCGGCGGCGACCTCGGCGCGATGACCGCGATCAGCGTGGCGAGCAACGCGGGTTGGGCGTTCCGGGATAATCAGGGTGTCGACGACGCGCGGCCGTCGGCCCGCATGAACGGTTTCGGCGCCGACGAGGCCAGCGAGGACTGGCTCGTCACCCCCGACGTCACCGTGCCCACGACCGGGAGCACGGTCCTCACCTTCGATAGCTTCGTTCGTTTCGGCGGCGGTAACTTCCAGGTGTTCGTGCTCGAGGGCTTCACCGGCGACCCGAACGCGGCGACCCGGACCGAGCTCACCTACAACAAGCCGGCCGACGGTAGCATCACCTGGACCAAATCAGGCCCCGTCGATCTGTCGGCGTTCGCCGGCCGGACGATCCGGGTCGCGTTCCTGTACACCAGCACCGGCACCGGCGGTGGTGACGGCGCGGAGTGGTTCGTCGGCAACATCCGGGTCGCCAACTTCCAAGGTTTGGGGATCAGCTTCACCGCCAGCGCGTCTCGGGTCCGCACCGGGGTTCCGGTGACCTTCGCGGCCAGCGCCCAGGGCGGGGCCGAGCCCTACACTTTCAGCTGGGACTTCGGCGACGGCGTCACTGCCACCGGCCAGTCCGTCAACCACCCCTTCGCGGCCCCCGGCACCTACACCGTTGCGCTGACCGTGGTCGACGACATGGCCATCTCCCAGTCGTTGCGGCGCGAAGTCCTGGTGGTTCCGACGGTGGCCGAGCCGATTCCGACCCCGCAGGGTGACCTGCGGATCGCGTCCTTCAACGCGTCGCTCAACCGGGGCAACGAAGGTGACCTCGCCGCCGAGCTCGAGACGCCAGGCAGCGCTCAGCCCGCCCAGATCGCGGAGATCATCCAGCGCACTCGCCCCGATGTCGTCCTCATCAACGAGTTCGACTACGACGACCAGGGCCTGGCATCGGCCCGCTTCAAGACCAACTATCTGGAGGTGGCGCAGAACGGGGCCAGCCCCATCGCGTATCCCTACGTCTACCAGGCCCCGTCGAACACCGGCATTCCGTCCGGCCTCGACTTCGACAACAACGGCTCGGTGGGTGGACCCGGCGATGCGTTCGGATTCGGCTTCTTCCCGGGACAGTTCGGGATGCTGGTTCTCTCGCGGTTCCCGATCCTGACCGACGAGGTCCGAACCTTCCAGACCTTCCTGTGGCGAGACATGCCCGGGGCGCTGCTCCCGGTGATCCCCGGCGAAGGTCCCGGCGCCGGCGAGCTGTATTACTCACAAGAGGCGCTCGAATCGTTCCGCCTGTCGTCGAAGAGCCACTGGGACGTGCCGGTCGATGTGGTCGGCACCACGGTCCACGTCTTGGCCAGCCACCCGACCCCGCCGGTGTTCGACGACGGCGAGCGGACGTTCGACGGGCAGGTGAATGCCATCGACTTCAACGGGCTGCGCAACCACGACGAGATTCGGTTCTGGGCGGACTACGTGACGCCGGGCCGAGGCGACTACATCTACGACGATGCGGGGGACACCGGTGGCTTGGGCGTCGGGGAACGCTTCGTGATCGTCGGCGACAACAACGCGGATCCATTCGACGGGGACAGCACCGCCGACGCCGCGCTTCAGTTCACCAACAACCCGGTCATCGACAATAGCTTCGTTCCCGCCAGCAACGGCGGGCCGCAGCAGGCGGCCATCCAGGGCAACACGAATTCGACCCACGTGGGCAACCCGGCTTTCGGTACCTCCGACTTCTCCGAGCCGCCCGGAAACCTTCGGGTCGACTACGTTCTGCCGTCGAAGTTTGGCTTCGATGTGCTCAACGGCGGGGTCTTTTGGCCCAACGACGGCGATCCGCTGTTTCCGCTGGTGACCGCCAGCGATCACCGCCTCGTGTACCTGGATCTGAAGCTCAGCGACCTCGACCGCGTGGTGCGGACCCGCGACGAAGCGGCCGGTGACAACTGCGCCAACGGTGGGGTGGCGATCGAAACCGGGCTTGATGCCAATCAAAACGGGGTCCTCGACGACGGCGAGGTCGACGCCGGCGCGACGGAATACGTGTGCGACGGCGCGACCGGACCCGCCGGTCCGACAGGTCCGACGGGATCTACGGGTCCGACGGGGCCCACCGGCGCGATGGGTGATGAGGGCCCGGCCGGTCCGACCGGTTCGACCGGCCCCGAAGGGCCGCGCGGGTCTCGAGGTCGTAGTGGGGCCGCAGGCCCGATCCTGCTCGCCTTCGGCCTGCTCGCACTGGCGATCGGTCGGCGTCGCCGCGCCTGATTCGAGGCGCCGTGGCCGTCGATGCGGCGCGCATCGGCGGCCACGGCGTATTCCTCGATCGAACTCGTTCGAATCAATGGCGAGGCGTGAAGGCCGCGAGCCCGCAGGTCACCAGGGGCTCGCCCAATCCGTACCCATCCCTGGCCCCCAAACGATCGCGTTCATCAACAGTCGCTGGGTCGCGAACGCGTAACCGCGGAACGCGGGGTCGCTGGCGAAGAGGATGACCTGGCCTCGCCCGCGGGACTCGCGCACGAGATAGGCGGTCCTGGCCAGCCGGCCGGCGGCCTCCGGCCACAGCAGGCCCCCGAGGTGGAGCTGCTCGGCCTCCGTGAAGCGGACCGGGATCTCGGCCGGGGTCTCGGCGATCAGCGCGTCGCGGGCGTTGAAGTATAGCGGCAGACGCGGGTCGACCCCGTAGGTCAGCCAGTGGTCGTCGTCGGCGTCCGCCGCGAGGTACACGCCCGAGGGAAGAAAGCGTCGCAAGCGGGCATCGGCTTTCTCGATGAACGTCTTTTTGGCCTTCTTCTCCGCCGGCGCCAACAGCGCCGCCCACGCGTCCAACGTGCGTCGGTTCGTCGGCCAATCAAACGGCGGAGGGCTGGAGGTCATGAACGGGCGAGCTCCGGGGCCGATGACCGGTGGAACATGGTAGGGGCGCTTCGGATCCGACCACCCCGCGCTGGGAGTAGGTTTTTTCGGGTCACGCTTGGGCGTGGCTCGGAGCCCCACGGCCCGCATCCGGCCCGCGCGCTCCGCGACTTCGGGGTCCAAACCGAACACCACCGGGGGGTAGCGCTCGAGCACGTGCCGGCGAAACCGACTGTCGGTCATCTTCAACTTAGGATCGGCGATCGCCTCCGCCCCGTTTCCGAGCGCGATGAGCGTCCCGCCCCCGGCTACCCACTCTTTGAGCTTCTTGGCCGCGGCGGGGCCGAGCCGGGCCCGAAGGGCGCCGGCGTTCCAGGTGTTGGGGACGATGAGGACGTTGTAGGTGCGCAGGTCCGTTCTCGCGAGCCGCGCGATGTTCAGCCGGGACACGCGAATGCCGATCCGCTGATCGAGAAGGTGCCAGACGAATCCGTAGGCGTCGGACCGGATCGGCTCGCCGGCGAGCATGGCCACCTTGGGTTCGACCAGCGACCGGAGGTTGCCGCCGCCAAGGTCGGTGCCTTGGCTCGCCAGATTGGTGCTCACGCCGACGACCTCGACCCCCAGCGCTTTGGCCAGCGGATCAATGGTCGCCAGCGCGTTCGGGTTGCCGTCGTTCTTGATGAGAATCGAGCCCCGGGGGAAACTGCGGCCTTCGATGGTCGTCGGCTCTCGCGCTACGCGAAGGGCGAGCCCACGGGCCATCATCCGTCCGGCGAGCATCACCGCTCGGTCGGAGGTTCCGTCGATGAGGAAGCCGTAACCGGCCGATCCACTGACGCCACCCTTGGCCGAAGGCGCCGCCGACAGCGTCTTGAACGCGCCCCGGGGAATGGAGCGAGTCCATACCGTCTGCAGTCCGTAGGCGTGGGCCAGCGACCACGCGGTCATATCGTACAATCGGCTGCCCTTGCCTTGCTCGAGATACTCGCGCTGCTCGCGCAGGAACGCGGCGCCCATGGGAAGATGAAAGTCGAACAGGTTGCGGATCAGGCGGCCGGCCGGCTGATCCAGCCGAACGACGTACGACCCGGCGGGAACGGTGACTCGACCCACGGGGCCGAAGATGCCGAACGCCCCGTCGATTCGGATCGGCTTTTCGGCGCGAAGGACGTCGATGCTCTGCATGAGGAGGGCGTCGACGAGGGTCGCGGCCCGAGCCGGGTAGCGGTCGGCGCGGATGACGTACGCTTTGACGTCGGTGGCGCCGGGGCGCGCCGCGCTGCGCCGGGCCTTCAGCCAATCTCGGAGCACGCCGGCGCGGTTGCGGGAGAGGGTATCGAGGTTGGCGAAGGACGAGATCACTTGGCGGGCGACGGCGTCTTTGTACGTGAGGACCGTTCCTGCGGCTTGGCGCACGACGCCGCCCATGGTTCGTGCTTGTTCGTAGAGGATGCCCACCGTGCCCAGGTACGCGGCCCAGCTCGAGCCGTAGCCGGGAAAGAACTCTTCGTTCCACTCCCGGGTGTAGTAGCTCCATCCGTTGGCGTCGAACGCTCGGGCCTGGTCCTGGGAGAATCGGCGCTCCCATCCATGCAAGGTCGCCGGACGATGCGGGTTGAACGGGGCCCGCGACGGCGTGAACAGGAACGTCGAGTTGGGGCCCATCTCGTGGGCGTCGACCTGCAGCTGGGGGAGTACACGGGCGATGCGCGGAACGCGGGCTCGGCTCTCGGGGTGGACGAGGGCGAACCAGTCTCGGTTGAGGTCGAACAGGTAGTGATTGCCTCGGCCGCCGGGCCACATCTCGGCGTGGGAGAGGCTGTTGAGATCGTAGTCGGTGACCGCGCTCCGCATCGAGTCGAACGTGCCTACGGTGCGCTGCCGCCCGTCGGGATTCTGAAGCGGGTCGATGTACACGATCATGTTCTTGCGCCAGGCCTTGACCTCGTCGTCCATCCCCGCCGCGAGCCGGTACGCCACCACCATCGACGCGTCCGCCCCCGACACTTCGTTGCCGTGGATCGAGTAGCCCATCCAGGCCACGGCCGGCAGGCCCTCGAGTCGGGCCGCGGCGGCGCGATCCGAAGCCACCCGGCGGGGGTCGCTGACCTCCCGGAACGTGGCCGCGACCTGTTCGGCGCGGGCGAGATTCTCTTCGCTGCTGATGGCCAGCACGATGAGGGGGCGGCCTTCGTGGGTCTGCCCCATGACTTCGAGTCGAGCTCGCGAGGTGGCGCCGGCGAGGGCTTCGAAATACGCGACAATATCGGCCGGGGGCGCGATCCGGTCGCCGGGCTCGTAGCCCAGCTCGGACTCGGGCGTCGGGATGGCGGGGTCGAACGGCGCGGCGGTCGAGAGCACCGCGATGGCTAGCGTCAGATGGAGCACAGTGTCGTCGGTTCAACCAGATGCGCTCGCCGAGGTCGACCAACGATGGCCGAGGAAGGGGTTTCGGCTTAGCCTTCCGGTGTGAAGTCGGTGGCGTTGATCTCAACTGGGGGCACGATCGAGAAGACGTATGATGCGTTTCTCGGCGTCTTGGACAATCGCGTGAGCGTTCTCGACGTCATGTTGGCATCGCTCGAGCTCCGCGCCCTCAGGATTCATCGCATCGCGCTGATGAACAAAGACAGCACGGAGATGGACGAAAGCGACCATGACATGATCGCGAGTACGGCGCATTGGTCCGCCCAGCACTACGACGGCGTGGTCATCGTGCACGGCACGGACCGGCTGCAGGACAGCGGTGAGCGGATTTTGGCGATGGGCCAACCCGCCAGCCCCATCGTGCTGACCGGCGCCATACGGCCCTACGAGCTGAGGGCGACGGACGCCCTGCAGAACCTCACCGAGGCTCTGCTCGCGGTTCAGCTGCTGTCGCCGGCGGTGTACGCGGTGATGCACAACCGGGTCCTGACCTTTCCCGGGGTCGTCAAGGACCGCCGACGGGGCACGCTGGTCATGGCTGACGAGTTGACTTAGAGACGTGACCAACAACCCCCGCGGCCCCTCGCCGGTTCCTGCCGGCCCTGGCCGCACGACCGCGCTTCGCGCTCTCCTCAGTTGCTGGGGGCCACCCAACGCCCTCGTCGTCGCACGACCAGGGCCGACAAGCCCTCGTCGAGGGCCTCACGTGGGTTATT
>JANQQN010000231.1 GCA_028289325.1 Myxococcota bacterium
GCCGGTCGGTCGCGCCTCGGCGTCGATGGTGGGAGGCACGAGGCCCGCCGGGGGCACGGCTCGGGGTCCGGCCGCCGGCGCCCGGCGCGGGCCCAGCCCGAGCAGCCCAAAACCGACGCTGATCGCTATGAGCGTGAGACCCAGCGCCATAACGGTATGGCGGATTCGTGTCGCGAACTGCTGGCGGCGCCCGACTCGCTTGACGGCCGCGCGCACCTCGGCGTGGTCGGGATCGACCGCGAGGACCCGGTTGAAGGTATCCATCGCTCGCCCGATGTTGCCGTCGGCGAGGGCCTGCTTCCCCGCCGGGGCTAACCGCTCGACCAGCGCGGGGCCGAAGCGGTCGGCGAAGGCCCGGGGCGCGGTCAAGAGGGCTTGCGACTGCGATTCCACCGGCAGGAGCGCCACCGCGTCCAGCTCGGTCTCCAGCTGACGTTGCAGCTCGCAGATATCCTGAAAGCGGTCGTCCGGATTGGTTTGCAGGGACCGTTCGATGATCCGAGCCAGCCCGTTGCCTAGCCGGGGTTGAAGCGCCTGGGGCGGTTCGTGTTCGCCCTCGAGAATCTGCCGAAACAGCGCGGTCGGGTTCGGGGCGTCGAACGGCATGACCCCCGTGGTCAGCCAGTAGAGGATGGTGCCGAGAGAGAAGATATCGCTGCGGTGGTCGGACGGCAGACCGTCGATCATCTCCGGCGCCATGTGGGCGGGCGAGCCGAGGAGGGTGCCGGTGGCCGTCAGTCGGGTCGCGCCCCCCATGATCTGCGCGATCCCGAAGTCCATCAGCTTCAGGCGGCCGGCGTCGGTCACCATCACGTTCTCGGGCTTCAGGTCGCGATGAATGATCCCTTGTTCGTGGGCGTGGCGCAGCGCTCGGGTCAGGTCCGCGACGATCAGCGCGCCCAGCTCCGGAAACGTGATCCGGCCCTCGTCTTCGAGAAACGCGCGGAGGGTCCGGCCACGGATCAGCTCGCAGACGATGTAGCTGTCGGTGGCGTCCGGCCCCGAGTAGTCGAAAATCTCAACGATTCCGGGATGATGAAGGGTCGCGACGGCGACCGCCTCCCGGTGGAATCGGCGCCGAGCTTCCTCCTGACGGGCCAGGAAGCCATGCAGGACCTTGACCGCGACGTCCCGATTGAGCTGTCGATCCCGAGCCCGGTAGACGACGCTCATCCCGCCCTGACCGAGCTCTTCAAGGATTTCGTAGCGCTCGAGTTCGGGGCTCGCCACGTGGGACCTCACGGTGCTGAGGGACGGTAGCCGAAAGGCAAACCGCCAGCACCGAAAAGAGGCGATGTGCCCGAAATTGTCGCCTCTGCGCCTTCTTCGCCCGGAAGTCTTCGCAAAGAAAGAAAAAAATAGCGTCACACGACGTTCGTGCGTCTGCCCGTTGGGGCGGGCCGCGGATCGTTGACACCCACGATGGGCATACCTACGGTCCAGGGCTAACCATGGCCAGCAGCATCATCGGTGCATTCTGTGAAACCGTGTCCAAGCGCGCCAATGACCCGGCAGCGCGCTACCGCGATGCCCACGAGCGTTGGCAGACCATAACCTGGGCCGAGATGGATCAGGCCCGCAAGGCGCTCGCGGTCGGCCTGATGTCGCTCGATGTGCAGGCCAAGCAGCGTGTGAACACTCTGGCCGCCACGTCTGAGAAGTGGATGATCGCCGACCTCGCCATTCAGAGCGTCGGTGGTCACACGGTGCCCATCTACCAATCGAACACCGCGTCGGAGTGCGAGTACATCATCAACAACTGCGAGGCGGTGGTGGTCTTCGCGGAAAACCAAGAGCAGCTCGCGAAGCTCCAATCCCAAAAAGAGAACCTTCCGAATCTACGGAAGGTGGTGATCATGGACGACTCCGGCGGGGACTCGGAGTGGACGGTGAACTGGTCGACCCTGATGGAGATCGGCCGCGCTTCGGTCGGCGCCCAGGCGCAAGCCCTCGAAGCGCGAACGGCGGCCCTGACCCCCGACGACGTCCTGACCCTGATCTACACGTCGGGCACCACCGGGCGGCCGAAAGGCGTGGTGCTGACCCACGGCAACATGCTGTACGAGATTCAGGCCAGCCTGCAGATCGGCATGTCGACGCCCCAAGACGTGCAGCTGCTGTTCCTCCCCATGGCCCACGTTTTCGCCAAGGTGCTGCAGTGCGTGTGGTTCGGGATCGGGCATGAGATGGCCATCGACGGAGATATCCAGCGGGTTTCGGCGAACTTGGCCGACGTCAAGCCGCACCTGGTCGCATCGGTGCCGCGGATCTTCGAGAAGGTCTACGCGAAGACCGTGGGCGCGGGTCTCGAAGCGCCGGGCGTGGCCGGCAAGCTATTCGCGTGGGCGCTTTCGGTGAACGACAGGTACGCCCAGCTTCGACTCGATGACAAACCGATTCCGCTGGGCCTGCGGATTCAGATGGGCATCGCCAAACGCCTGGTGTTGTCCAAGGTGAACAAGAAGTTGACCGCCGCCTTCGGCGGCCGCCTACGGTTCTTCGTGTCCGGCGGCGCGCCGCTGCCGAAGAAGATGGCGTACTTCTTCGAGAACGCGGGCATCACCATTCTCGAGGGTTATGGGCTGACCGAGACCTCGGCCGGTGGGACCCTCAACCGTCCTCACGCCAATCGCATCGGAACCGTCGGCCGCCCGCTGCCGGGAACCGAGATCAAAATCGCGTCCGACGGCGAAATCCTGCTGCGAGGGCCGGGGGTGATGCGGGAGTACTGGAAGCGACCCGAAGCGACGGCGGAGGTCCTCCTCAACGACGGCTGGTTCGCCACCGGGGACATCGGACAGCTCGACAAAGACGGCTATCTCAAGATCACCGACCGAAAAAAAGACATCATCGTCACCGCGGGCGGCAAAAACGTGGCGCCCCAGAACATCGAAAATCTGGTCAAGGCGCAGAACCCGCTGATTTCTCAGGTCGTCGTGCACGGCGATAAGCGCAAGTACCTGAGCGCCGTGGTGACCCTCGATCCCGATAATCTGGCCGCGTTCGGCAAGGACCGCGGGCTGTCCGGTGACCATGCGGCCCTCAGTGCGCAACCCATGGTGCGCGAAGAAATCCAGAAGACGGTGGACATCGTCAACGGCCAGCTCGCGAGCTACGAGACGATCAAGCGCTTCGAGATCCTCGATCACGACTTCGTCATCGGCGAGGAGTTGACCCCCACCCTCAAGGTCAAGCGCAAGGTGTGCAACGAGAAGTACCGCTCGCTGTTCGACGGCATGTACGACGAGGCGGTCGCCGCCTAGCCCCGAGCGGTTGACCGGAGCCTGGGAGCCGCCCGAGACGTCATCGCTGCACTTCGGCGGCCCGCGTTTTGCACTTTGGCCGCATTTCGAACGCCGTCAGGGGCCTCCGGCGGGGGCCATGCCTCGTCATCCGTGGCGTCGTGGATGGCCCGCGCCTTGCTGCGTAGTGGGCGGAGCCAGGCATGCCCATCGTTCCCCAGAATATCCCCCGTCCCCAACAGAATCGAACCGAAGTCGGCGTTCGAAGTCTGCATCCGACCCATCAGCCGAGCGCGCTGAAGAAAGGCGCTCGGCGATCGAAGAGCGCGAAGACCGGCGATCCCGACGCATCGGCGCTCGACCGGGTCAGTCACGACGACGCGAACCTCATGGTCAACGAGGTCGGCGATGAGCCTCGCCGGCACGACCAGCGCCCGGCGCTCGAGGTCGCCGACCTGGAGGCTGCCCCCGGCCATTCGACCACGGTTTTGCGCCGCGAGGGCCGCCCCTTCCGCACCGAGAACGGTCGTCTGGTCCCCCCGCACTTCGCCGACGTCGAGCAGGGGAATCTGCAAAACGCGTGGCTGATGGCCACTTTGGCCGCGGTGGCCGAGGCGCGACCCGACGTCCTGATAGAGCGGGTCGCCGACGGCCATAACGGCGACTTCTTCGTGCGTCTGGGCCGTCGCCGCTTTCCCGTCAGTCCAGAGTTTCCGACCGAGGGGTACGCGGAGGTCGAGCCCCGGGGGCGGGCGGACACGCTATGGGTCGCGCTGTTTGAAAAGGCCTTTGCGCTCGACGCCGCATGTTCGTACGCCGAACTCGAGGCCGGCAATCCGAGCCGCGCCTTGCCTCTGCTCGTGGGTGGCGGCAGCCGGCGGCAGCGGGTGCGAACAAACGGCGACCCCGAGGCCGAGGTTCGCAAACTGCTCGAACATCGCGATCAGCGGCATCCGATGATCCTCGTCACGCGGACAGGGAGCGTGCAGCGGCCCCTGGTGGCCGACCACGCTTATGCGCTCGTCGACGTCGACGGTGACGGCGGCGTCAAGCTGTACAACCCCTGGGGCACCCGTCGGTCGAGTCGACCGCTGGAGGCGGTGCTTCACCCCTTGCCATGGCGCGACGCCCGCGCCGCGTTCGAGTTTCTCTACGTCGGCGGCATCGTCTGAGGAGTACGACCATGGCTATCGAACCGAAATCGAAGACATCCTTGTCCGCTTCTCAGCTGCAGGATCGCCTTGACGACGCCACCGCCAATCAGATCATCGAGCTGCCCGCCGGGCGCATCCGAGGGAGCTGGACCATCGACCGGCCGGTGGTGGTGCGCGGCGCGGGGGCGGAGGAGACGATCCTCGAGGGCGACGGAAGCGGACCGGTCCTGGCCATCGACGCCGATGATGGCCTGGTCCGGATAGACGAAATGTCGATTGCCCAGGGGCGCTCCTCGTTCGGCGGTGGCCTTTCGATCGACAACGGCGCGCGGGTGGAGGTTCGTCGCTGTCTATTCACTCAGAATCGGGCACCATCCGGGTGCGGCGGGGCGATCGCCATCGACTGCGGAGAGCTGCTCGTCTCCGAGTCCACGCTGGTCTGGAACGCGGGTAAGCTCGGGGGGGCGGTGTACGCGGGCGGTCGAGCTCGGGTTCAGATCGTCGCGACCATTATCGATAACAACCTGTCGTTGCGGGGAGGCGGGGTCGCGATAAGGGACGGGGCGGAGGTCGACATCTGGACCTGTCGCCTCGATCAAAACCGCGCCGACGATGAAGGGCACCACGTATGGGCCATCTCCTCCTACGATCGGCGGCCCTACGTCTTGCTGAGCAACTCGATCCTGGGACCGACGCCCGGCCGATCGGGAAGCGCGATCATCAATCACCCCGTGTTTTCAGCCCAACTCGGGCTCGACAATACGGCGATCTCCCGCGAGTTCACGGCATCGGTTCTGCTGGGGTGAATCGACGCCGTGGGGCCCGTCGCCCGTACCGGGCCGTTGGCTGGCCCCACCGCCGTCGACGAGGGAGAGATCCGTATCACTCGCGCCTCACCTCATTGACGAACCACGACAACTTACTTTGACAACCTCGCCGGTTTGGTCGATCACGCGCGGGTCGCGGGGGTGCGCGGATCCGGAATGGGGCGGCGCGGCCGTCCGTTGCCGCAGCACGTCGAGGGGAGCGGTCGAGACCATGGTAAAAAAGATTGCATTAGCGGTGCTAGGGCTGGTGGCCGTGGTCGCAGCGCTGGGGCTCGTCAAGTTCAAGCAGATCGAGGCCATGATCGCGGCCGGCGAGGCGATGCAGATGCCGCCGGAGTCGGTGTCGGTCGCCGAGGTCGAAGAGCAGATCTGGGTCCCGTCGCTGCGGGCGGTGGGTACCGTCCGGGCCGCGCGCGGGGTGACGGTGAGTGCGGAGGTACCGGGCTTGGTGGCCAAGCTCGCGTTCGACTCCGGGCAGAAAGTGCAGACCGGTGCGGTGCTCATTCAGCTCGACGCTTCCATCGAGCGGGCCGAGCTCGCCTCGGCGAAGGCGACGGCGCGGTTGGCGCGAGTGACGCTGCGCCGTCAGAGCCGGCTCGCCGACCAGAAGATCAACGCGCCCGCCGAGCGCGACACCGCGCAGGCGGAAGCCGACCAGGCCGCGGCCCGGGTCGCGAACATCCTGGCGCAGATCGCCAAGAAGACCATCCGCGCCCCGTTCGCCGGCCAGCTCGGGATCCGCCAGGTCGACCTCGGGCAGATCGTCTCCGCAGGGACCCCCATCGTGTCCCTGCAAGACCTCGAAACCGTGTTCGTGGATTTCTTCCTGCCCCAGCAGGACCTGCCCCGGATCGCGCGAGACCAGGAGGTCGAGATCCGGGTCGACGCGTTCGTGGATCGGGTTTGGATGGGCCGAATTCAATCGATCGAGCCGTCCGTGGATCCGTCCACCCGCAACGTACAGGTGCGCGCGGTTCTCGATAACGCGGACGGGACCCTCCACCCCGGAATGTTCGTAGAGGCGCAGGTCAACCTGCCGGCGGCGACGCCGGTGATCGTCGTGCCGGCGACCGCGGTCGTGTACGCGCCGTACGGGAACTCGGTGTATGTCGTCGAGAGTAACGAGCCCAAGGGCGCTGCGGCCGCCGCCGACCAAAACGGCGCCGCGAGCCCCGAGGGTGCTCCGCCGCCCCAGGTCCCGGCGATGCTGGCCCGCCAGGTGTTCGTGAAGCTGGGCGAGCGCCGCGGCGACTTCGTGGTCGTCCGGTCGGGTCTCGACAAGGGCATGCAGGTCGTCCGGGCGGGGGCGTTCAAGCTCCGTAACGGGAGCCCGGTGGTGATCGATGAGTCGGACCCGGTGGTGCCCCAGGTCGCGCCGAAGCCCGAGGACTCCTGAGTCATGGCCTTCACCGACCTGTTCATCCGGCGCCCGGTCCTGGCCGCGGTCGTCAACCTGGTCATCATCATCGCCGGACTTCAGGCCATCCGCAGCCTCAACGTCCGCCAGTACCCCAAGAGCGACAACGCTTCGATCGTCATCAACACCGTGTACGTCGGGGCCAGCGCGGACCTGGTCAAAGGCTTCGTGACCGAACCCCTCGAGCGAGCCATCGCGGAGGCCGACGGTGTCGAGTACATCGAGTCTCAAAGCGCCCAGAGCCTTTCCACGATCACTGCCCGCCTGCGACTCAACCAAGACGCGACCCAGGCCTTGGCCCAGGTGAGCGCGAAGGTCGACCAGGTTCGCAACGACCTGCCCCCCGAGGCAGAAGTTCCGGTGATCAGCATTGTCTCCGCGGACTCGGAGTTTGCGTCCCTGTACCTGAGCTTCGCGTCGGACACCCTCGCTCAAAACGAGATCACCGACTATCTCGTGCGCAGCGTTCAGCCGCGGCTGTCGGCGGTGGAAGGCGTCCAGCGGGCGGAGGTGCTGGGAGCTCGAACCTTCGCCATGCGGGTGTGGATGAACCCGGAGAAGATGGCGGCGCTGAACGTCAGCCCCGCTCAGGTCCGCCGGGCGCTGGCGGAGAACAACTTCCTGGCCGCGGTGGGGCGGACCAAAGGCGCTCTGACTCAGGTCAACCTCACCGCGAACACCAACCTGCAGTCGGTCCAGGAGTTCGAGCAGCTGGTCATCAAGCAGGAGGGCGGGGCGATCGTCCGGCTCGGCGATGTGGCGCGGGTGGTGCTCGGGGCGGAGGACTATGACACCGAGGTCCGGTTCTCGGGCCAGACGGCGGTGTTCATGGGCATCTACGTCCTCCCCAACGCCAACGCGCTCGACGTCATCAAGCGGATTCGAACCGAGGTCGAGACACTGAAGGCCGACCTGCCCCCGCCCATCGAGGCGAGCATCGCGTACGACGCCACCGGCTACATCGAAGACGCGATCGAGGAAGTGATCACCACGCTGACCGAGACCCTGATCATCGTGGTCATCGTCATCTTCCTGTTCCTGGGGTCCCTGCGTTCGGTGCTGGTGCCGGTGGTCGCGATCCCCGTCTCGCTGATCGGGGCGGTGTTCCTGATGCTGGTCTTCGGGTTCACCGTGAACCTCCTCACTCTGCTCGCGATCGTCCTCAGCGTGGGTCTCGTCGTCGACGACGCGATCGTGGTGGTCGAGAACGTGGAGCGCCATCTGCGCGAGGGCTATCCTCCGGTGGAGGCGGCGAAGCTCGGGGCCCGGGAGCTCGCGGGACCGGTGGTGGCCATGACCATTACCCTGGCCGCGGTCTACGCCCCGATCGGCTTTCAGGGAGGCCTCACCGGGGCGCTGTTCCGAGAGTTCGCGTTCACGCTCGCCGGTGCGGTGACCATCTCCGGCGTCGTGGCGCTGACCTTGTCCCCGGTGATGTCCGCGGCCCTGTTGCGGCCGGGCGACAGCGAGCGCGGCCTGCCGGCCCGGATTTCCGCGGGCTTCGATCGGCTGCGGGAGATCTACGGGCGCGCGCTCGACGTGACCCTGGCCGCCCGCCCTGCGGTCTACGTGGCGTGGCTCGGTCTCGGGCTTCTGGCCGGGATCATGTTCGTGATGTCTCCCACCGAGCTCGCGCCCACCGAAGATCAGGGCATCATCTTCGGCATCGTCGAGACCCCCGCCAACTCGACCCTCGAGCAAACCTCGACCTACGCGAAGCAGGTCAACGACGCGTTCATGAGCGCCGAGGAGACCGACTACACGTTTCAGGTGACGTTTCCCACCGGTGGCTTTTCGGGCATGGCCCTCACCCCGTGGACCGAGCGTGATCGCTCGGTCTTCGACATCCTGCCCGAGATGCAGCAGAAGCTGGCCATGGTCCCCGGCATCCGCGTGTTCCCGGTCGCGCCGCCGGCGTTGCCGGGCGGGGGACAGTTCCCGGTCGAGTTCGTCCTGGCGTCGACGGCGGACACTCAGGAGATCCTCAAGTTTGCGGATCAACTTCAGCTCAAGGCGATGCAGAGCGGGATGTTCGCATTCCCGCCCATCGTCGACGTGAAGATCGACCAGCCGGAGACGGAGTTCGTGATCGACCGAGACAAGGTCGCCCAGCTCGGCCTCAACTTGTCGCAGGTCGGTGGGGATCTCGCGGGCGCGGTGGGCGGTAACTTCGTCAATCGATTCGACGTGGCCGGCCGCAGCTACAAAGTCATTCCCCAGGTCGAGCGGGTCGAGCGGCTCACGCCCGAGCAGCTCCAGAATCTGTACGTGACCGGCCCCGACGGCCGACTGGTCACCCTCGCGTCCGTCGCGACGTTGCGTGACAAGGTCGAGCCCCGAAGCCTGAACCGGTTTCAGCAGCTGAACGCGGTCAAGATCAGCGGGGTGTCGATCCGCCCGCTGGACGAGGCGCTGCGGTTCCTGGAAGACGAGGCGGCGCGGATCCTGCCCCAGGGTTACGTCATCGACTACACCGGCGAGTCGCGCCAGCTGCGGACGGAAGGAAACAAGTTCCTGCCCTCGTTCGTGCTCGCCGTGGTCCTGATCTTCTTGGTCCTCGCCGCGCAGTTCAACAGCTTCCGAGACCCCTTCGTGATCCTGGCCGGGTCGGTGCCCATCGCGATGTTCGGGGCTCTGGTCTTCACTTTCCTGAAGATGCCCAACCCGAACATGGCCTTTTGGACCGACGGCTGGACCACGACCCTGAACGTGTATTCGCAGGTCGGTCTGGTGACCCTGGTCGGCCTCATCGCCAAGAACGGGATCCTGGTGGTGGAATTCGCCAATCAGCTGCAGCGCGAGGGCCAGAACAAGCTCGACGCCATCCGCGGCGCGGCGCGGACTCGGCTCCGTCCGGTTCTCATGACTACCTTCGCCACGGTGTTGGGTCACTTTCCCCTCACCTTGGTGACCGGTCCCGGCGCCGAAGCGCGAAACAGCATCGGCCTCGTCCTCGTGGGCGGCATGGCCATCGGAACGGTCTTCACCCTGTTCTTTGTCCCCTCGATCTACATGTTGATCGCCAAGGACCACCGGACGGAAGCGGAGTTCGCGGCGGAGGATCCACCACCGGCCACCCCGCAGCCGGCCTGACCCGCGACGGGCGTCGGTCTGCTCTTTCACCGTTGCCGAGAGCGAGGTAGTACGGTCGAGCCGTGCGTTGGTTGTCGGTGCCGCTGGTGCTCGCGGGGGTCGCGGTCGGCGCCTGGAATGCGAAGGCGGCCCCGGAAGACCCATACGTGGGTTCTGACGCCCAGCGTCTCGCCGAAGAGGCGGGCTGGCGGCAAGTCTCCCGCCTACGCGCGGACATCACCGGCGACGGTCGGACCGACGAGATCCTCGTCCAGCGAGCGGCCCAGCAAGGTCGCCTGCGGCTGGTGATCCTCTCCCCTTCCGCGGTCGACGCCGAGCGAGGGCGAAAGTTCGAGAAAGTCTACGCGGAAGACCTTCCCGACGCGCGGGAGGTGGTCCGTCTCGAGACCATGCCGGTGGCCGGCGCCGAGGCCCCGGATCTGGTGGCGGTCTTCGAAACCCCATCGCCGGATGAGCGGTTGGTGACGGTGCGGATCATCGGGGCCGCGACCGGCGCCGGGATCAAAGCCTTCTGGAAGAAGGCGTTCATCAACGCCGCGGCGCCAGCCCCGGTGACCCGACGTTTCGGCGACGCGGTTCCCCACTTCGAGCTCGCGGATACCGACGGCGATGGAACGATGGAGATCCGATGGATCCTCGGACCCGCGACGTTGTCGGTCAAAGGGGAGGAGGGTCCCGCTCGCTTCGTGATCGGCGCTCGGCAACGAACCCTCCGTTTCGATGCCCAGGCCGGCGCCTACGTCGAGCCCTCGGTGGACACCCCCGAGGAGACCGTCGACTTCCTCCCCCCGCGGCGCCCGACCCGAGTGGAGGCCACGCGCCAGGTCCCGAAGATATGGGGCACCGCCCAGGCCTTCTGGGGGGCGGACGGGGACCTCGAGACCGCATGGACGGTGGCCCGCCGCCAAGCGGTCGGACAAGCGCTGACCGTTCGCTTCGCGCGGTCGCCCACGGTATCGATGATACGGGTGGTTCCGGGGTGTGGCGGGAGCCGGGCGGATTGGAATCGTTACCGAGCGGTCGAACGGTTTCGTATTCAGCTGTCCTCGGGTCTGCGGTTTGACCTGCGCGCCGATGGCCGGGGGCCGTGGCCGAGCGGGGTCGCGGGTTTGGGTGTTTTTCCCCTCGATGGGGGTTTCGGGCGCCAGATCCTGATCTTCCTGAAGACCCCAGCGCGCCTCGCATGGGGCCGGTTCGAGATTCGGGGGTACGGTCGCGCGAAGAAGGTGTCGGCCCGGCACCGAACCGACGAGGTCTGTATCAGCGAGGTCAGCTTCCATTGAAGGTTTCGGCCGACCCCGATCCAAAACACTCAGCCAACAAGCACTTGTCTTGGCGGGCAACATGCCATCGAATCCATCCGACATGCGCGTCGTGCCGGTGCTCTTCCCGTGCGACCTCGGCCACCACCACCGGGGCGAATACCGAGCCGGCGGAGAGCGCGGGGCGCCGGATGTCCTGTTGGATCTCCTCGAGGGGGAGGGCGTTCGCCTCGGCCGCCCCCGCACGGTTCCGGTGGAGGTCCCGTCGGAGCCCGACGATCCGGAAGCCCATCTCAAGTTCGACGGTCCGCTGAGCGCTGCGCTTCAGGCCTTGGCAGAGGTCGTGGAGTCCGTGAACGCGGATGCGGATCTACCCTTAGTTCTCGGTGGCGACCACACCACGATGTGTGGTCACGTGCTCGGACACTCCGGCCGCCACCAGGCGGGCATCGGCCTGGCGGTGCTCGCCGACGCCCGGGCCGACCTCGCGTCTCCCGCCCCGCCGGTCTACGACGATGCCCCCCGGCTGAAGAAGGATCCGGAGGTCACTCGCGACGGCGGTGCCGCTCGGATGGCCCTCGCGGGCGCGCTCCGCCTCGCGGGCGACTCGACCGAGTTCGGTCGGACCATGCAGGCGAGCGCGGTGCAGGCAAAGCTCACGTCCGTGGTCGGCGTTCGGGCGTCTCCGTGGGCTCAGATGCGGCGTTTGGAGAAGACGGCAGGATTCGAAGGGTGGACGATGGAGCGCCTGGAGCTCGACGGCGAGGCTGCCTACCGATCGATGCTCACCCGTCACTTGTCGGCGGGCCCCATCGTGCTGTCCATCGACGTCGGGGGCCTGGATCCCCACCTCATGCACGCGGTCCGGGAGCCGGTGACCGACGGCCTCGACTGGAGCTTCCTGAAGCGGACCCTCGAGCAGTGTCTGCCCCACGTCGACCGCATTTTGGGCATCGACATCTGTGAGGTCGATCCGTCTCAAGACGGCGGCGCGCAAAACAGCCTCACTCGGTTCGCGGAGACCGTCTCGCCGTTCTTGAAGCGGTTGACCCGTTAGCCGAAATCTCGTTTTCTCCCGGCCCTATGGCCGAGCCGAGCAGCGCCCCCACGGGCCCCACCCCCGAGGTCCTCACCGCGGTGGAGTCGGACTTCACATCGGCGCTCGACCACGCGCGCGGAAACGGTGAGGCCCTTCAGCGTCTGCGGTCCGAGTATTTTGGCCCCAAGGGGCGGTTGACCGGATTGCTCCGCTCCGTGGGGCAGCTGCCGCCGGCCGAACGCCGGGACGCCGGTCAGAACACCAACAAGCTCAAGCAGAAGCTGGAAGCAGGGTTGACGGAGGCGATCGAAGCGCAGGAGCAGGCGGCACGGGAAGCCGAACTCAAGTCTGGTCGCCTCGACATGTCGCTGGACGGTCGTCTCAATCGTCCGCAGGGCGCCTTTCATCCGGTGACCCGGGTCATCCGGGAGATGACCGATATCTTCGCTCGAATGGGGTTCTCGGTGGCCACGGGCCCCGAGGTCGAGACCGACGGCTACAACTTCGAAGCGCTCAACTTTCCGCCCGATCACCCCGCGCGCGACATGCAGGATACCTTCTTCGTTCGGCCTCCGGACGCACGGGCGATCAAGGCGCTGGTCCTTCGCACCCATACGTCGCCGGTACAGATCCGGAGTATGCGGGCCCAGGGGGCCCCGATCCGGGTGATCTCGCCGGGGCGTGTGTACCGCTGCGACGAAGACCGAACCCACTCCCCCATGTTCCATCAGATCGAGGGGCTGTGGGTCGACGAGGGCATCTCGCTCGCCCATCTGAAGGGGGTGCTGACGAGCTTCGTGACCGCGCTGTTCGGCGAGCGAGGGATGCGGCTACGGCCATCGTTCTTCCCGTTCGTCGAGCCGGGGGTCGAGGTCGACATCCAGTGCGTGTTCTGCGGGGGCTCGGGCTGCCGGGTGTGCAAGCACACCGGCTGGATGGAGATCCTCGGCGCGGGCATGGTCCACCCCGCGGTGCTCGAGAACTGCAACATCGATCCCGAGCGCTACACGGGGTTCGCGTGGGGGCTCGGCGCGGACCGCATCGCGATGCTCCGGTGGCAGATCGACGACCTCGCTCACCTGTTCCGAAGCGACGTTCGCTTCCTCGGTCAGCTGTAAGGAGACCCCCCGTGAAGGCATCGATTCGATGGATCAAAGAGCTCCTGCCTGAGTTGCGCGCGCGGCCGCCTCAGATCGCCCAGCGGCTGACGGCGGCGGGCCTCGAGGTCGAAGGCCTCGACAACGAAGCGGACGCCCTGGAGGGGGTGGTCACGGCCGAAGTTCGGGAGCTCTCCCCGCATCCGAATGCCGACCGGCTCCGGGTGGCCCAGGTCTTCGACGGGGAGACGACCCGCAACGTGGTCTGCGGGGCGCCGAACGTCGCCCAAGGTCAGAAGGTGGCTTTTGCCCCGTCGGGCCTGACGCTACCCAACGGGCTGACCCTCGAGCGGCGGCAGATCCGAGGCGTCGACAGCGACGGGATGATCTGCTCGGAGGCCGAGCTTGGGTTGAGCGACGAAGCGGACGGCATCCTCGTCCTCAAGCCTCGAACCCGCCCCGGTAAGCCCCTGGTCGACGTCCTCGACCTGAAAGACGTGGTGCTCGAGCTCGGCATCACCCCGAACCGCGCCGATGCGCTGTGCCACCTGGGCCTGGCTCGGGAGCTGGCCGCGCTGTATCGGCTGTCCGCCCCCAAGCTGTCGATCCGAGTGCGGGAAAGCGGCGAGCCGGCGAGCGAGCTGGCCAAGGTCGACATCAAGGATCGGCGGTGCCCCAAGTACGTGTCGAGGGTGTTGACGGGGGTCAAAGTCGGTCCGTCGCCGGGGTGGCTACAGCGGCGCCTGCGCGCGATCGGTCTGCGTCCGATCTCCAATGTCGTCGACGCGACGAACGTGGTGATGATGGAGCTCGGGCAACCGATGCATGGCTTCGATCTCGACCGGCTGGAGGGTCAGCGGATCATCGTGCGATCCGCGCGCGCCGGCGAGAAGATCACGCTGCTCGACCGCAGCGAGCACACGTTGACACCCGAAGACCTGGTCATCGCCGACGGCAAGGCGCCGGTCGCTCTGGCCGGGGTCATGGGGGGCGCCGACTCCGAGGTCCACGACGGAACCCACCGGGTGCTTCTCGAAGCCGCGGTGTTCGAACCGCAGACGGTTCGGGCCAGCGCCCGTAAACGCGGCTTGCACACCGACGCATCGCACCGCTTCGAGCGAGGCATCGACCCCACTGTCACCGAGCACGCCGTCGATCGCTGTGCGCAGCTGATTCTGGAGCTGGCGGGCGGGGTCGTCCACAAGGGCCGGGTCGGCGTCGACAAGACGAGCGTCGAGCCCCCAGTAGTGCCTATCCGACCTGAGCGCGCGAGCCTGCTCATTGGCCGGCCCTTCGATAAGAAGGAGATCCGGGACTCGCTCGTGGCCTTGGGGCTCAAGCCGGTTCGAAAGCCGGTGAAGAAGACGGCCTCGAAGAAGAAGGCGGCGCCGCGCCGGGCGGAGCCGGCGGGGGAAGCGATGTTCTTCCAGACGCCGCCGTGGCGGGTGGATCTGCACCGCGAAGAAGACCTCATCGAAGAGGTCGGGCGCCTGGCCGGTTATGACGATCTGCCGGCGGTCATGCCTCCGGGGCCCACCGACCCCTGGACCGGTCCCGTTCCTTTCGACCCCGAAGACCAGGTCCGCGAGACGTTGGTAGGGGAAGGGTTCCTCGAAGCGATCTCGCTGGCTTTTCACGGCGCCGACGCGGCGGAGGCGTTCGGGCTCGACCTGAAGCTGGGGGTGATGCTCGCGAACCCGCTCGGCGAAGAGCGTGGGTACATGCGGATGTCGCTGCTGCCCGCGCTGCTGCGCGCGGCGCAGCACAACCAAGATCAGCTGCCCAGCATGACCGATCTGCGCCTGTTCGAAGTCGGCCGGACGTTCAAGTGGCAGGGCGCCCAGCCCGGTGAGCTGCCCGAACAGCCGCGCCGGGTGGGGCTGTTGATGCGCGGGCGGCGGGCGCCCGCGGCGTGGTTTGGGGCCCGGGAGGGCGACCTCGACGCTTACGACCTCAAGGCGGTGGTGCAGGCGGTTTTACGGCGGTTCTCGGTGTCCGAGGTGACCTGGAACCCGGCCGATACCCCGTGGCTTCACCCGCGGTCGGCGACGATGATCGGGGCGGGAGGAGAGGTCCTCGGCTATCTCGGTGAGGCCCATCCCGACCTGATGGACCGATACGCGCTCGAGGGGCCGCCGGTATTCGTGGCCGAGCTGGACATCGAGGTGCTCGCATCGCGCCGGGGACCTCGAGCGGCGTTTTCGCCATTGCCGAGGCACCCACCATCCCAGCGAGACCTGTCGTTCTTCGTCGATCAGGGCGTTCAGGCCGCCGATGTCTTGCGCGCCATCCGGGCCGCGCCGTCTTCGGTTCCCCTCGAGGAGCTGATGCTGTTCGACGTATACGAGGGCGAAGGGGTGCCCGCGGGGCAGAAGAGCCTGGCCGTAAAGATGACCTTTCGGGCAGAGGAGCGGACGCTGACGGATAACGACGTCGACGGCGCGCAAGCGGCGATCGTAGACGCGCTCCGGCGTGAGTTTGACGCCAAGATTCGGGAGGCCTGACCGGCGGCGCGGGTGCGGCGTCATCCTGGGCGGGGCCTGCGAAGCGAAAACGCCAGCGGTCTCGAGGGTTTGAACGACGCCATGTCTTGACGAGGGTCCGGTCCCCCGGCATTGTAGGGGCCTTCCGGATGGTAGCGAGGGAACA
>JANQQN010000256.1 GCA_028289325.1 Myxococcota bacterium
TCATTCGTCCTTCAGGCCTCTGTCTCTAGCCGAAAACTGGGAGGACGCGATCCGAAAGACGGACGAGGTATTGACAGGGGGTCACTCCATATCAGCTAGAGGCGTGACCAATAACCCGCGTGTGGGCCTCGTCGAGGGCTTGTCGGCCCTGGTCGTGCGACGACGAGGGCGTTGGGTGGCCCCCAGCAACTGAGGAGAGCGCAAAGCGCGGTCGTGCGGCCAGGGCCGGCAAGAACCGGCGAGGGCCTCACGTGGGTTATTGGTCACGTCTCTAGGCGCTGACGTCTTTGGCGATGGCGAGAATCTGGACCTGGATCCGGGAAACCGACTCCTGGAGCTGAGCGCGGAGCTTGTCGTCTACGATGCCCCACTTCTGCAGCTTGGCATCGAGCTTCGCCCGAGCCTCCGTCAACTTGGCTTCCATCGAGTTCAGCTGGTCCGCGTACTTCGCGTGCAACCGCTCGTCTTTCTCGATCCGGCTCTTGAGCCCCTGGATCTCTTGGCTGACATCGTCGATGAGCGCCTTGACCGGTAGCTTGCTTCCGCCCGTAGACGGGGCGTCGCGAGGGCCGGTCTCGAGCGATGATCGGTCCCGCGCCGCGCTCTCACCGGCCGTCGATCCTTGGTCGCACGCGACGATCCCAACGAGGAGGGTCGCAACGCCGATCGCAATCCAGCTTTTCATGGTGTTCTCCTTTCATCGGCGGCTGAGCCGCCCTATGACCACCGCTGATCGATGCACCCAGCATGCCAGCGAGCAGGCGGCGCAGCGGGCGTTGCTCAGCGTGTCAGAAATGTCGCATGGGGCGAATGACGCGAGACCGAACGCGTAAGGTGTGAGAAAGGCAACATACGTGAAGCTCGCGAACAAGTTCACCGCGGCCCTGGTCCTGGTCATCGCTCCGACACTGGCGGTTCGAACGGTGGTCCAGACTCGGACGGCCATCGAACGGGAAGAGGCGCGCGTTCACTCGGAGCAGGCGCAGCTGGGCGACGTCCTTCATGTGGCGGTGACCGAGATCTGGGAGTCGGAAGGCTGGGAGAAGTCGCTGGCCTATCTGCGAAAAGTCGAAGCCCAACAGGGTGACGTCGGCATCCGGTGGGTGTGGTTGGAGGAGCAAAGTCGAGCCGAGTACCACCCGAAGGTCGAATTGCAGCGGGTGCGCGAGCGACGGGACGGGATGAACACCATCGCGTTCGACAGCGCGGAGATCCCTGGTTTTCTCGTCACCTATCGACCGGTCCAACTCAAGGACGTCCCCCTCGGGGCGATCGAGCTGCTGCGGTCGACGGAGGAGGCGGAGGCCTTCATTCGCGCCGAGATCCTCAGCCAAGTCGGAATCTCCGTGCTGTCGCTGCTGGTCTACGGGCTCGTGGCCGCAGTGCTGGGAGGGCGGCTGATCGGCCGCCCCATCGACGCGCTCATCAAACACGCGAAGCGGGTCGGCCAAGCCGATTTCTCGACCATCTCCAATATTCGGCAGCGCGATGAGATCGGTCGATTGGGGCTCGAGATGAACGAGATGAGCCGCCGCCTGCAGGCCGCCCGCGACCGGGCCAACAGCGAGTACCAAGCACGCCTCGCCATCCAACACCAGCTGATGCACGCCGACCGCTTAGCCTCCGTCGGTCGCGTCACGGCGGCGATCATTCACGATCTCGGGACCCCGCTGAACGTCATCTCGGGGCGAGCGACGATGATCGCCGAGGGCGACGTGGAGGAAGACAAGCTTCAGGACAGCGCTCGCCGCATCGCCAAGCAGGCCATGCGTATCTCGGAGATGATCCGCGAGGTCCTGAACTACGCTCGGCGAGGCAACGTCGAACGCCAGTCGTGTTCGCTCGCCGCCCTCATCAACGACGTCACGCACCTCGTTCAGCCCTTGGCCGACAAGGCCCGAGTCACCATCGAGGTTCGGCCTCCGGAGTCGGACCTGACGATCCACGCCAACCGAACCCAGATCCGGCAGGTCTTGATGAACCTGGTCATGAACGCGGTTCAGGCCATGCCCGAAGGAGGGCTCATTCTGATTCTCCTCGATGAAGACGCCGAAGAGAAGATGGCCAGCTTCAGCGTCGTCGACCAGGGCGTCGGCATTCCCGATGAGGCCCGCGAAAAGATCTTCGAACCGTTCTACACCACCAAAGACGAGGGTGAAGGTACCGGACTCGGTCTGAGCGTGTGCGCTTCGATCGTCGAAGATCACGGAGGACGGATCTCCGTGCAGAGCACGGTCGGGGAGGGGACGACGTTCAAGGTCGCGCTCCCGCGTGCACAACAGGAGGAGCCCTCATGAGCCGCATCCTCATTGTCGAAGACGAACCGGACTTCGCTCAGATGGTCGCCGAATGGTTCGCGGCCGACCAACACACCACGGAGACCTGCGTGTCCGGCGAAGAGGCGCTCTCCATGGCCACGATAGAGCGGTACGACCTCATCCTCGCCGACCTCAACCTCGGCGGCCAGATGGACGGCCTCGAGCTTTGTCAGCGGATCGTCGCCGCGTCGCCCGACGTACCGGTCATCGTCATGACCGCGTTTGGGAGTCTGGACGCGGCCATCGGGGCCATTCGGGTCGGGGCTTACGATTTCGTCACCAAGCCGGTCGACAAGCAGCAGCTGATCATCGTCGCCGAACGTGCGCTGAACCACCGCCGACTCAAGGCCGAGGTGAAGCGGCTGCGAGAGCGAATCCAGGTGGCCCAAGACTTCGAGGAGCTGTTGGGCGAGAGCCCATCCATGCGCCGGATGTTCGACCTGATCGACCGCGTCGCCGACGGGGACATGACCATCCTCATCCGGGGCGAAAGCGGTACAGGCAAGGAGCTCGTCGCGCGCGCGCTTCACAGCCGAAGCCGTCGAAAAGACGAGCCGTTCGTCGCCATCAACTGCGCCGCCGTTCCTTCGACCCTGCTTGAAGCCGAGCTGTTCGGCCACGAAAAAGGGGCATTCACCAGCGCGACCAGCGCCCGGCCGGGATTGTTCGCAGAAGCCGGAGCGGGAACTCTCTTTCTCGATGAGCTCGGCGAGATGCCCCCCGAGATGCAATCCAAGCTGCTGCGAGCCATTCAGGAGAAACGCGCGCGGCGAGTGGGCGGTACGAAGGAAACCGCATTCGAAGCTCGGCTGCTGGCGGCGACGAACCGCGACCTCGAGGAAGAAGTCGAGCAGGGCCGATTCCGCGAAGACCTGTACTACCGGATCAACGTCATCCAGATCGATCTACCGCCGTTAAGAAGTCGAGGGAACGATGTCCTACTCCTCGCCCAGGCGTTCCTGGAGCGGTCAGCCCAAAGGGCCAACAAACGAGTCGTCGGTATCTCCAGCGACGCCGCCCGGCGGCTCCTGGAGTACAACTGGCCCGGCAACGTGCGGGAGCTGGAGAATTGCATCGAAGCCGCAGTTGCGTTGACTCAGTATGAACAGATCACCATCGACGATCTCCCGGAACGGATCCGAAGGTATCGTGCCGAAGATTTCACCGTTCACACCGCTAACCCCGCCGAGCTCCCATCCCTGAAAGAAATGGAACAGAGGTATGTGCTCAAGGTCTTACACGCTATGAACGGCAATAAAGCAGCCGCGGCAAAGATCTTGGGTTTCGACCGAAGAACACTCTACCGTAAGCTTGCGAGTTACCGGGAAGAGTAGGTCACGACGATGGAGTCCAACCCAGGCCGCCAGAAGATCTGGATTGCCGAGAACGACGACGAGTTCCGCGACCTTGTCGCCCTCGTTCTGCGACGGCGAGACCTCGACGTGCAGGAGTTCGCGAGCGGCCGACAGATCCTCGACGCAACGGCGAGCGAAGGCCTCCCTGACGTACTGGTCACCGACCATCATATGCCCGAGCTCAACGGACTGGACGCCGTCGAACAGCTACGGCAGTCCGGCGCCGGGATTCCGGTGGTGCTGGTCACGGCGTTCGCGGACTCCGTGGTCAAGGAACGGGCGGCTCGGCTCGGGGTGGTGGTGGTTGAGAAACCTTGCGACGTCTACAACCTACGTCAGGTGATACTCGACCAGGTTCCCGCCGTTCCCCACTCGGGGGCGTGACATCGGTGTCGATCGAGACATTTCGCCACACTCCTCGCGTTAGACTCGCTGCACCGGCGGCAATCGAGATTGGCACACCGCCTGCAGCCCGCATCGACATGCGAAGCACCCTCAAGACGACCGCGATCCTTTTTACGTTGGCCCTCGGTGCCGCGGCTTGCCCCGCGGAAAAGGGCACGGCGGAGAAGACGGGTCAAAAGATCGACGAGGCGGTCAAAGACCTCAAGGACAAGAAGGATGAACTCGTAGAGCACGCCGGCGAAAAGCTCGACAAAGCCGCCGCGGACGTAAAGGCCGCCGCCGAGGATGTAAAAAAAGCCGTCGAAGACGCGAAGGAAGAAGAGTAGTCCGCCTCACCACGACCTCGGTGATCGGGTCGGCTCACCAGAAGGTGGCGCCGGTGGTGACGCGAAACGCGAGCTCCACGTCGGTTCCCCCGTCGCCGAACGCGATGCCCGGCCCGATCTCCAGCATCAGCCACGACACGATGGCCTTCGTGGCCGTGATTTCCGCCCCGATCCGGCCCATGAGCGGCAGCGTGACGAAGGGGTCGGCGTCCTCCACGAACACCACGGTTACCGGAACCACACCGCCCGTGATCAGGTTGACCCTCGGATGAAGCCGAACGGTGACCGGCACCGCGATCTCGCTGCGAACGGCGAACACGAATCGATCGGCGGGGCCCTCGGTGGCGGCCATGAGCACCCCCGGCGACAGCTGAAGCGCGATCGCGGCCGGGTCGGTCCCGGACAGCCGCCACCGAAATCGACCGTTGGCCGCGAATCCGATCTCCACATCGGAGTGTGCGCCCGACCAGTCCCCGTACACGAGCTCCGCCCCGATGGCCCAGTCGGGCTCACCTCGGTTCCACCAGTCGTAGGCCAGACTCGGCCACCCCACCGAGACGTGATGACCGTCGGCGTCGGCATAAGGGGCCGCGCTGACGCCGCTGGGTTGGCCAGCGACCGCGAGCGAGGGCCCCGCGCCCAGCAGCAAAACAACGATTCCTAGACCGTAAACGACTCTCATTCGAAAGAAGGAGTGATCGGCGACCACGATCGGGTCAATCATCCCCGGCTGAACGGGACCGCAGGCGCCGATCAGTTGAGGGCGACCACCGTGGCGCCATCCCCGCCTTCGCTCTGGTCACCAGGCCGGACCGACTTCACGTAGCCCGACCGTTTCAAATGCTCCCGGATCGCTTCTCGAAGCGCGCCCGTGCCGTGACCATGCACCACGCGGACGTGGGTGGTGACCGTGTTGTAATGGTAGTCAAGGAATCCTTCGAGTCTCTGGATGCCCTCGTCGACGGTGGCTCCGCGAAGATCGATCTCCTCGGTGATGCTGACGACTTCGCCTTCGGTGCGAACCTGTCGCGTCCTCGGCTTGAACTCCCGGGGCGCCGGGCGCGCGGTCCGCTTGGGGCGGGGCTTGTGCGGCACCTCCAGCTCGCTCAACGGGACCCGAATGCGCATGTTGCCCACGGAGACGTGGGCCTCGCGGCCGTCGATCGCCACCACGTCGCCGTCCCGGGCCAGCTTGCCGACCCGCACCCAATCGCCAACCTTGACCTCGGCCGCCTTTTTCGACGACGGCGGTGGCGACGGCTTGTCCTCCGGAAGCTTGTCCCGCTCCTCCTTGTGGAGTTTGCCGAGCTTGTCGGCGGTCTGATTCGCCAGCCGCATGGACTCCGCGGCCGAGGTCTCCGCGGTGGCCGCCTGCAGGCGGGCGATCATCGTCTTGACTTGCTGTTGTCGGGCCTCGATCTCCGCGAGCAAATCGGCTTGCGCGCCCGCCTTTACGCGATCGATGGTCCTCTGCAGCTCGGCTTCTTTCGCTTGCGCGCGCGCGGTCGCTGCCGCCGCCGTGGCCTCCGCTCGTTCGAGCTGCAGCCGGGCTTGTTCCAGCGCGCTCGACTGATCCTCGACCGCCTTGATCATCCGCTCGAGCTCCTGCGCGCCTTCGCCGGTCAGGCTGCGCGCGCGGTCCACGACGGACCCCGGTAGCCCCAGGGCCTGCGCGATATCGAACCCGCTCGACCCCTGGGGCACGTCGAGCGTCACCCGGTACGTCGGTCTGAGGGCGTCGGCGTCGAAGCCGACACCGGCATTTCGGAATCGCGTGTCGGTGAACGGCACCGCCTTGAGGCGCTCGAAGTGCGTGGTCACCACCACATGGGCCCCTCGGTCGCCGAGCTGTTCGAGGACCGCCTGAGCGAGCGCTTGCCCCTGCGTCGGATCCGTATCGGAGGCGATCTCGTCGATCAGCACCAGCGACCGATCGTCGGCCAGGGCCAGGATCCGGACCAGCGCCTTCATGTGGGCCGCGAAGGTCGACAGGTTGTCGGCGATCGACTGCAGGTCACCGATGGCGACGTCGATGCGATCGTACCAGCCCATCCTGGACCCTTCGTCACACGGCAGATGCAGGCCGCATTTCACCATCAGCGCGAACAGCCCGATGGTCTTCATGGCCACCGTCTTGCCACCGGTGTTGGGCCCGGTGATCACCAGGATCTGCTGTTCGTCCTGGATGCCAAAGTCATTGCCGATCACGCGAACGACCCGGGGCCTGGGGGCCGGCGCCGGGGCGTCGGTCTCGCCGTTGGCCTGGGCCGGCGGCGGGGCCAGGGTCTGCAGGACGAGCAAAGGATGTCTCGCATTGCGCAGGTCGAATCCCGGGCCCGGTTCCGGCACCACCGGCACGCACCGCAGGTCGATGGATAGCTGGGCGGCGGAGGTCAAGAAGTCGCAAATCCCGACCACGCGCATGATCTCACGAACTTGATCCGCGTGCTCGGCCGCCATGACCGTCAGCTCGGACAGAATCCGACGCTCTTCTTCCTTCTGCTCGCTCTCCGCGATCTTGAGCCGGTTGCCGATGTCCAGAAGCGCTTGCGGCTCGATGAACACGGTCTGGCCGGACCCGGACGCGTCGTGAACGATCCCTTTCACCTCGTTCTTGTAGGACGACTTGATAGGCAGGACGTGGCGATCGTTGCGGATGGTGAAGTAGTTCTCTTGCAGATAATCCTGCAGCTTGGTGTCCCGGAGCAGCTCACTGAGCTTCGAACGAATGCTCTCCTGAAGGGCCCGCACCCTCGACCGCAGCGGCCCCAGGTCGGGCGACGCATGGTCGGCGAGGGTTCCGTCGGGCTCGAAGCACTGCCGGATGTCCCGGGCGACCCGCGACAGATCCTCGAGCCCGACCGCGAGCCCGTACATGGCTGGCGCGACCGCCTCGTGAGCCACCAGGTGGCGGCGGACCGTGGCCCCCACGCTCATCGTCTCCGCGATCGCGCGCAACGGTCCGCCTTCGAGCATCAGACCTTTCTCGGCCATCGACAGCGGCTCGGCGACGTCTTCAGCGCCCCAGACCGGAGGCGGCTCGGCGAGATCGATGAGCGCTCGGGCCTGGCGAACGGCCTCGATCCGCGCCCGGGCCGGCTGGGGATCGTCGAACGGCGCGAGCTGATGGGCGTGCTGCGAGCCCAATGGGGTTCGAACTCGTTCCAGGAGGGCGCCGCGCACATCCTCCAGCTCCAAGGGCGCGTTTGTCGCGAGCATGGTGCGCGTGTGTACCCTCGAGATCCTCGGACAGGAAGCCTTTGTCGCTTGACCTCGCAAGGTTGGTCGGGAGATCGCCGAACATCGTGGCCGCTGTTGGTGTGACCGAACGTGACCTCGCCCGCTTCGCGGCGGTCGCGCTCGCGATGACTACGTCATGTTCGGTGCTTCGTTTCTTCGATGGATCCGAGCCCCCGCCGCCCTCGGCCGAGGCGGCGGTCGTCGGTCGACAGGCCGCCAAGAGCCGCAATCCATGCCTGACCGCGGCCCTCGAGTCGGTCGAGATCGACCCTCGCCAACCCCGCAATTACCGCCTGGCAAAAGCGAGGTTCGACGAGGGGGTCGCGCTTCAGTCGCAAGGCCTGCACGCCGAAGCGCTCGAACGCTTTCAGAAGGCGGTCGGCGAAGATCCCACGTTCGGTCTGGCTCACCTCGAGGCGGCGCTGAGCCATCTGTACACCGACAACGCCCACGAGGCCCTCCTCAAACACCTCTCGGCGGCGATCGTGCTCATGCCCCGCAACCCTCGCGCGCAGCTGCAGTTCGCGCAGCTGCAAAAGGAGCTCGGCGCCCCGAAGCTTGCCGAGCAGCACTTCGGCTGCGCGGTGGAGCTGAACCCGACCCTGGCCCCGGCGCACGAGTCTTTGGCGCGCCTCCTCCTCAACGAAGGGCGGGTAGCAGAAGCGGAACGACGGGCCCGGGTCGCGGTCCGGCTTGCGCCGATGAAAACCACGTATCGAGTCCTCCTGGCGGATATCCTGACCCGGCGACAACAGTGGACCGAGGCGGGGGCCGAAGTGGAGCTCGCCGCCCAGCAGGTCGGTCGATCCGCGGCCCTCTATCGCCGCGCGGCTCAGCTGTTCGCGAAAGGGGGCGCATACACCGATGCGGACCGGCTGCGCGCGGTCGCCGACCGTATCGATCCCCCACCCGAGCGTCGAAAGCTCCGTCCCCTGTTGCGACGGCGGTGATCGCATACCCGTCGGCGATCCAGTTTCGCCCGACCGAACTTCGAGTTTTTTTTGCCAGCCCCAGAACTCGGCCATGATTCCGGTCACCCGTGACCGTTTCTGCGCCGAGCGAAGCGATCGCCGCCTGCCGCGGTCGGGCCCGCGAGCAGCTCGGCCGACTCGAGGGGCTCCTCGACGTGGCGCTCGCGCAGCTCGCCCATACGGGCGCGGAGAGCCCCCGCTGGCAGCAGCTTCGACGGGCCCTCGCGGCCGAGGTTCGGCTTCGCACCAGCGCGCACGACCTGCCGGGGCCCGAAGACGCCGACGGGCGCCGGATCGCGCACACCGCGCAGCACTGGTTGCGCCGAGCCGAGCCCGTCTTGGGCCTGCTCGACGAATCTCTGGATGCCCAGCTCGATAACCGCCGCCTGTTTCTCGCCGTTCGTGCGTGCGCCGACGCGTGGCGGGCCACCCTACGCGCCACGCGAGCGGGTCTGAGCCGACAGCCGCCGGCGCGGATCGCACGATGGGCTGGGCTCGACCTCGGGTTTGGCCTCGGTTGCCTCCCGGAAGCGCTCGCGGACGACGCCTTGGGGCCTGAGCCGCTGTTCGACGACGACATCCGAAACATGCTCGACGACGCCGACCAATGGTTCGATGCCCAAGGGGGCCGGTTCGCCGCGACGTTGGGACTCGCTCGACTGGCGGAGGCGGCGCTGCTGGCCCGCCACATCGATCCCGGCATGGACCTCGTCGCGCTGTTCGGGCGCTATGCCGGGTCACCGAAGCTCCACGGCATCGCGGACCTCAGACCCGACCACATTCTCGCGTTCGACGCCGTTTATGCCCGAAATGCGCCGACCCCGGACCCTTCGCTGCAGCTGACCGCGCACCAGCTGGGACCGACCAGGTTCGACGCCCTTCAGCGCTTCTTCGAGCCCCGTCTCTCGCTCGCCGCCCATCTTCGGGTCGCCCTGCCCGACCGCGCGTTCGAGGCTCTCGACCTCCGGATCGGCGAAGATCGGATGCGCGAGGTGGGGGCGGCTTTCGATTGGCCGTCGCTGCACGATTGGCTCGGCCGGCTCGGCCCCGAGCCCTTCGCCCGCGCCGTGGTCCACGCCGGCGTCTCCGCGGTGGCCG